>CAZGJB010000020.1:0-23225 GCA_964526145.1 uncultured Opitutaceae bacterium | reverse complement strand
GCGGCCATCTTTGTCGTTTCCATCGCCCGGCTCAGCCTCCACGGCGCCTTCCTGCGCCTGGACCCGCCCGTCGGCGCCCTGCCTGGCTGGCGGCTGGCGTTTCTCATCGGCACCGCCGTTTCCGGCGCAGTCTGGGGCACCGCCGGCTGGATGTTTCACGACTCCGGCAGTGTCTTCGCCGAAATCCTCCTGCTCATCATCATCGCCGGCATGAATGCCGGCGCCGCCCGGTCGCTGGCGCCCGTGCTCGGGTGTTACGTGGCATACGTCGTCTGCACCCTGATCCCGATCACGCTCCACTTCCTGCGCGCCGAGGGCGAGGGGTCCGGGATCATGGCGCTCGTCATGATCACGTATGCGCTTTTCCTCCTCAATACCGCCAAGCTCCATCACAACGACCTGCGGCGCCTTTACCAACTGATCTTCGAGAACGCCGATCTCGTCGAGAAGCACACCCTCGCCAAGGAAAAGGCTGAGGCCGCGAACAAGGCCAAGGGCGATTTCCTCGCGACCATGAGCCATGAGATCCGCACGCCGATGAACGGTATCATCGGCATGCTGCAACTCCTGCGCGAGTCGTCCCTCACCGCGGAACAGAAGGCCCAGGTCGAGATTGCCTCAGGATCGGCCGATACGCTCCTGCGCCTGTTGAACGAGATTCTCGACCTGTCAAAGATCGAGAGCGGCAAGGTCGAGTTCGAGCGTTTGCCCTTCCGCCCCGGGGCCGCGATGCGGGAGATCGTGGACCTGCTCGGCCCCCGCGCCCGGGAGAAAGGCCTCAGCCTGCACCTGAGCCTCCCCGCCGACGAGGACCTGCTCGTGCAGGGCGACAGCGTGCGTCTGAAGCAGGTCCTGCTGAACCTGATCGGCAACGCGATCAAGTTCACCGCCGCAGGTCGCATTGATGCCGAGCTCGACGTCGTGGACCGCCAGGCCCACGAGGTCGCGCTGGCGTTCCGCGTGCGCGACACCGGCATCGGCATCAGTCCGGAGACCCAGGCCAAGCTGTTCCAAGCCTTCAGCCAGGGCGACAGCTCCACGACCCGGCGTTACGGCGGCAGTGGCCTCGGCCTTTCGATTTCGCAACGCCTCGTGCGCCAGATGGGTGGCGAAATCGTGGTCACGAGCGAACCGGAACGCGGTGCGACGTTTGCCTTCACGGTCAGGTTTCCGCTCGCACTGGACGCCGTGCCGCTCGCCGCCGACGGGACGATTTCGACGGACGTCAGCCTCAATCTCCGGGGTCGCGTGCTCGTCGCCGAGGACGATCCCGTCAACCAGCGGGTGGTCCAGCTCATGCTCGAGCGCATCGGCGTCGCCTACATCCTCGTGGGCAACGGCCGTGAGGCCGTCCACACCGCCGCCCGGGACGAGATCGACCTGGTCCTCATGGATTGCCAGATGCCGGAGATGGACGGCTTCGAGGCTGCGCGCCGGATCCGGGCGCTGCCCGGCCCGCGTCACATCCCGATCATTGCCCTCACGGCCAATGTGATGGCCGAGGACCGCCAGGCCTGCGCGGCGGCGGGGATGGACGATTTCGTGGCCAAGCCGGTCCGCCAGGAGGAACTCCGCGCGACCCTGGCGCGCTGGTTGCAGCGGACGACCGCGACCTGAACCCTTCAGATCGCGCGGAAGACCACCGCGGCGTTCTGGCCGCCGAAGCCGAGGTTGTTGCTCAGAACCGTGCGAACCTTGGCGGCACGGGCGACGTTGGGCACGTAGTCGAGGTCGCAGTCGGGGTCGGGGTCGGAGAGGTTGATGGTCGGCGCCAGCATGCCGGTCTCGATCGTCTTCACGCACACGACTGATTCGATGCCACCGGCCGCGCCGAGGAGGTGGCCGGTCATCGACTTGGTCGAGCTGACGGCGAGCTTGAACGCGTGGTCGCCGAAGACCTGCTTGATCGCGAGCGTCTCGAACTTGTCGTTGTAGGGCGTGGAAGTTCCGTGGGCGTTGATGTAGTCGACAGAATCGGGCGCAGCGTCGGCGGTCTTCAGGGCGCGCTTCATCGCGAGCGAAAGACCGCGGCCATCGGGATCGGGCTGCGTGATATGGTGCGCGTCGCAGGTGGCGGCATAGCCGGCCAGCTCGCAATAGATGCGGGCCCCGCGGCGGCGGGCGTGTTCCAGTGTCTCCAGCACGAGGATGCCGGAACCCTCGCCCATCACGAAGCCGTCGCGGTTGCGGTCGAAGGGACGGCTGGCCTTGGCGGGTTCGTCGTTGCGCGTGCTCATGGCCTTCATGGAGCAGAACCCGGCATAGGCTTGGGGCGTGATGGCGGCCTCCGTGCCGCCGGCCACCATGACATCGACATCACCGCGGCGGATCGCATGGAAGGCCTCGCCGATCGCATGGGTGCCGGTGGCGCAGGCGGAGACGATGCCGAAATTCGGTCCGCGAGCGCCCAGGGCGATCGCGACGAGGCCTCCGGCCATGTTGCTGATGAGGGCCGGGATCATGAACGGCGAGACCTTGCGCGGCCCGCGCTCCAGCAGGATCGAGTGCTGGGTCTCGATCGTCTGCATGCCGCCGATGCCGGAGCCGATGATCACGCCGACCAGGTCGCCGTCCTCGCGCGCCATGTCGAGCGCGGCATCCTTCACGGCCTGCATGGCCGCGGCGTATGCAAAATGGGTGAAGCGATCGTTCCGGCGAACCTCCTTCGGGTCCATGTACTGCGCCGGATCCCAATCGCGCACCTCGGCGCCGATCTGGCTGCCGTACTGGGAGGCATCGAAGTGCGTGACCCGACCGATGCCGCATCGCCCGGCAAGGAGTCCTGACCAGAACTCGTCCACGGTGCGGCCGACCGCGGTGACCACGCCCAGACCCGTGACGACGACCCGACGTGTTGCAGGAATATCCATAGGCTGTTTCGAGGGCGCAGATTCCAGAAAACAAAAAGGCGCCCCGCCAGAATTTTCGATGAAAACTCCGGCGGAGCGCCTAGAAATGAGCGGGACTTACTTCGCGGCGGCCTTGGCCTTGATGTAGTCGATGACCTGACCAACGGTCTGGAGCTTCTCGGCGTCGGACTCCGGAATCTCACCCTTGATCTCGTCCTTGAATTCTTCCTCGAAAGCCATGATCAGCTCGACGGTGTCGAGTGAATCGGCGCCAAGATCGTCCAGAAAAGAAGCCGTCGGCGTGATCTGTTCCTCGTTAACGTTGAGTTGGTTAACGATGATCTCTTTAACGCGTTGTTCGATGGGTTTGGTTTCGGCCATGGGTAAAGTCTTGAGTACTATCGGAGGCTTCACATCGCCATGCCGCCGTCAACGGTAAAAACCTGACCGGTGATGTAGTTGGCCTCTTCGGAACAGAGGTAAGCGGTCATATGCGCGATGTCGGCAGCCTCACCGAAACGCTTGAGGGGCACAGCCTCCAGAATCTTTGCCGAAGCCTCGGGATTGTTGACGAACTCCGTGGTCATGTCGGTCTTGATGAACCCGGGAGCCACGGCATTTACCGTCACGCTGCGACCGGCGAACTCACGGGCGAGGCTCTTGGTGAGACCGATCATGCCGGCTTTGGCGGCCGAATAGTTTGCCTGGCCGGCGTTGCCCATGATGCCGCTGACCGAGGTGATGTTGACGATGCGACCCCAGCGGGCGCGGGTCATCGGGCGGGCCAGATGCTTGGTCCAGTGGAAGCAGCTCGAAAGATTGGTCGCGATGACGTCGTTCCAATCGGCCTCGCTCATGCGGAACAGCAAACCGTCGCGGGTGATGCCGGCATTGTTGACGAGGATATCGATGGCTGGGAACTCCCCGAGAAGGGTCTCGGCGGCCTTCGCCACCGCCGCACCGTCGGCCACGTCAACCGCCATGGCCTTGGCCTTGCCCCCGGCCGCCGTGATCGCGGCGGCGACAGCCCCGCAGGAGTCGGCGGACTTGGAAACGCAGATGACGGTCACGCCATGGCGGGCGAGAGTCTCCGCGATGGCGCGGCCGATGCCGCGGCCGGCGCCAGTGACGAGAGCGGTGCGATTGGTGAAGGTCAGACTCATGAATCGGGGGGTTGGTTTAATAAACGTCGCGCTGGTAGCGCTTTTCTTTTTTCAGCTGCTTGATGTAGGCGGCCGCCGCGGCGGTGTCCATCCCCCCTTGCTGGGCGACAATTTCATGCAAGGCAAGATCCACGTCCTTGGCCATGCGCTTGGCGTCGCCGCAGACATAGAAATGCGCCCCGCCCTGCAGCCAGGACCACACCTCGGCGGCGTGTTCGCACATCCGATCCTGCACATAGACCTTGTGCTCCTGATCGCGTGACCAGGCGAGGTCGAGCCGGGCCACCTGGCCCTTGGCCGCATAGGCCAGCCACTCGTCCTCGTAGAGGAAATCAGTGGCGCGCTGCTGGTCGCCATAGAACACCCAGTTGCGGCCGGTCGCCCCGGCGGCCACGCGATCCTGCACAAAGGCGCGGAAGGGCGCGATGCCAGTGCCGGGCCCGACCATGATGCAGTCGCGGCGGAGATCCTCCGGCGGGCGGAAATGCGAGTGATGGACAAAGACCGGCACCGGATCCTCGTTGAGTTCGACCCGGTCCGACAGGAAGGTTGAACACACCCCCACCCGATCGCGGTCGTTGGTCCGGTAACGCACGGCGACGACCGTCAGGTGCACGTCGTCCCCGTGAATCTTCGGCGACGAGGCGATCGAATATAGCCGGGGCATCAGGCGGCGAAGCAGGCCGATAAATTCCTGGGGGGTGAACTTGGCCGTCGGAAATTCGGCGAGGAAGTCCACGAAACTGCGATGGTGCAGGAATTCATCCAGTTCGGTCGCGGCCTCCGGCTGCAGCAGGGCCGACAACCGTTGCCGGTGGGCGGGATCGGTCACCTTGCCGGCGACCAGCTCGACCATTTTCCGCGTGGGCAGGTCCAGGTCCAAGCCCTGGGTCAGCGCCGCGCGCAGGGGCATCGGGTCCGTGGCGCGCGCCGGCAACACCGATTCATCGCCGCGGGCGCCGAGCAGCGCGATGATCTCGTCAACTTCACTTGGGCGGTTGGTCGGATAGACCCCGAGCGAATCGCCGGCCTCGTAATGCAGGCCGCTGCCCGCGAGGCTGACCACGAAATGCCGGGTTTCCTTGTTGGACCCGGTGCGGTTCAACAACCGGTTCTCCGTGATGCGGGCGGGAAAGGGATTGTCCTTGTGGTAGTGGGACGACTCGACGGCGGCGGACATCGGTGCCGCATGAAGTCCGGCGGCGCCGTCCGCGCAAGCCAAACTTGGAGCAGGCGCGGGCTTGCTCCCGAGGGAATTTCGTCGCCTCATGGCTCACCCATGGGTTCATCCACTGAAATTCGCCTCCAGAAATACCTGGCTGATGCCGGGATCTGCTCCCGCCGCCAAGCGGAGGCGATGATCGCGCAGGGGGAAGTCTGGGTCGACGGCGCCGTCGCCACCCTCGGGCAAAAGATCGTCCCGGGCGTTTCGCGCGTGACGTGCGGGGGCAAGACCGTCCGCACCACGCCTCAGCCGCGCCTGACCCTGGCCGTGCACAAACCCCGGGGGCTGGTCTGCTCCAACGACGACCCGCACAACGCCGCCACGGTATTCGACCTGGTCCCGCGGGTTTACGCGAAGTTCCGGTTCTTCTGCGCGGGCCGCCTCGACAAGGACAGCGAGGGCCTCGTGATCCTCACCACCGACGGTGATCTCGCCCATCGCCTGATGCATCCGTCGAACGTGGTCGTGAAGCGCTATCACGTGGTCCTCGAGCAGCCCTTCCCCTTCACCCGGATCCCGCAACTCCTCAAGGGCATCATGTACGAGGGCGAGCGCCTGCAGGTGGAGCGCGCCGCGCTCGTCAACCCGTCGCCCGATAACACGGCCACCAGCCTCGACGTGCACATGCACCACGGCAAGAAGCGGGAGATCCGCCTGCTATTCCTCGCGCTGGGCTACGAGGTGAAACGCCTGCGCCGCTACCAGATCGGAGCGTTCCGCCTGAAGGGAATCCCATTGCGGGCCGCGAAACAACTGACTAGCAGGGAGGTCGCACTTTTGTTCAAGATTCCGCGTCCGCCGACCGGCCGCCGGAAAGATGCCGCCATTTCAGACCATGATGAACTTTAAACCCGTCATCCTCAACGTCCTCGCCCTCCTCGCCGCACCGTTTCTCGCGGCTTCGCCCCTCACCGAGACGACGGCAGTGCACACGCGCGCCGACGCCTCGGCCCCAACGATCACGTTCCTCAAGGCCGGCACCGCCCCGATTTTCTCCGCCACCCCCGCCCCGAGCGGCTGGGTCGCGGTCGACCTGCCCGGCCCCTTCGAGGCTTATGTGCAGAACAAGGACATCGGCAAAAGCCTCGACGTCCGCCCGGGCTCCGCGATTCACCTGCAGCCCAGCCAGGATTCCGCCATCCTCGCCTACATGGAGGCCGGCGATCCTGCCGCCATCACGGGCCTGCACGGCAAATGGACGCAGATCAGGCTCGAAAAGAAGCTCACCGGCTACATCCGCGTCGCCGGCGGCCTGACCATCGCCGCTCCCGCCTACGCGCCCTCCGCCCAGCCCGTCCTGCGTGACGTACCCGCCGCAAGCACCGCCCCGCGCCCGGTCGCCCCGGCGCCCATGACCCCGACGGCCTACGGCGCCTCCACCGGTGGCGCCCCGGCGCCGGTCGTTGGCCTCAACGACGGCGGCTCCGGCGTCCTGCCGCGCCTGTTCCAAGGCAAATTCGTCTCCTCCAAGCGCCCCTTCGCCCCCCGCCGGCCCTACGACTGGCAGCTCAATGACGACGCCGGCGTCCGCTATGCCTACCTCGACCTGACCAAGCTTCTCCTGACCGAGCAGATCGACAAGTACACTGACCGCGTGGTCGTGGTCTACGGCAAGCCGAAGTCGATGCCGGGTGGCCGCGACATCGTGATCGAGGTCGAAAGCCTGCAGCTCAAGTAACGCCGGCAACGCCGACGATCCGTGCCAGCCGCGCGGAATCCCCGCTTCTCACCATGGAACTCATCGACGGAAACAAAATCGCCACCGACATCGTGGCGGAACTCAAGGCCGAGGTTGCCGCGATCAAAGGTCGCAAACCTTGCATCGCGCTGGTGCGCGTAGGGGAGGATCCGGCCTCGGTTTCCTACGTGAAAAAGAAGGAGAAAACCGCCGCGGAGATCGGCCTTGAAAGCCGGATCATCCTTCCGCCGATCTCGATCACGCAGGCCGAGCTCTTCGCGCTGATCGACCAGCTGAACAACGATCCGGGCGTCGACGGCATTCTGGTCCAGTCGCCCCTGCCGAAGCACATCGATGAGGTCGCGATCTTCCGTCAGGTATCCCCGACGAAGGATGTCGACGGGTTCAACACCCTCAACCTCGGCAAGATCGCGCAGGAGGACCCCACGGCCTTCGTCGCCTGCACCCCCGCGGGCATCATGGAGATCCTCGCCCGCAGCGGCGTCGACCTGAAGGGCAAGCACGTCGTCGTGCTCGGCCGCTCGCTCATCGTCGGCAAGCCCGTCGCCCTCCTCGCCCTCCAGAAAAAAGCCGGCGCCAACGGCACCGTCACCATCTGCCATTCGGCCACCGCCAATCTACCCGCGATCACGCGCCAGGCCGACGTCCTCATCGCCGCCATCGGCCGCGCCGAGTTTGTCACGGCCGACATGGTCAAGCCAGGCGCCGTCGTCATCGACGTGGGCATCAACCGCGTGGCCGACGCGACCAAGAAGACCGGTTACCGTCTCACCGGCGACGTCCACTTCCCCACTGTCTCACCCCTCGCCTCGAAGATCACGCCGGTTCCCGGCGGCGTCGGTCCCATGACCGTCGCCATGCTGATGAAAAACACCGTCAAGGCCTTCCACCAGAACGCCCGGAACTGACGTCGGCGGCGAGGCCGGGATTGCATCCGCCGGCCAACCCGTAACAATCCTCCACCATGCCTGCGCCCACTGTCCTGGTCGTCGACGACCAGCCCATCAACGTTCAGCTCCTCAAGAAGAAACTCGAACGCGAGGGCATCCGCGTCACCACCGCCTACAGTGGCCTTGAGGCCTTGGACAAGGTGGGGAAGGACCGGCCCGACCTCATCCTGCTCGACGTGATGATGCCGGACATGGATGGCATCGAAGTCTGCCAGCGGCTGCAAAGCGCCGAGGAAACCCAGTCGATCCCGGTGATCTTCATCACCGCCCGCTCCTCCAAGGAGGGCAAACTCGAGGGTCTTGGGGTCGGCGCGGTGGACTACATCACGAAGCCGATCGACCTCGACGAGACCTTCGCCCGCGTCTCCACCCAGCTCCGCGTGGTGGCCATCAACCGCGAAATGCTCAACCTGCAGGGCCGCCTCGTGGAGGCCCGCCGGGCCGCATCCGTCGGCGCCGTCACGCAGGGAATCGCCCACAACCTCAACAATCTCCTCGGCGTCGTCATCGGCTATCTCGACCTGATCAAAGGCTACCACGACAAGCCCGACCTCGTTAAGCAGAACGTCCAGAACGTCGAGGAAGCCGTGCAGCGCATCGTGGCCATCGTCAAGCAGCTGAGCTCGCTTGTCATCAAGTCCCGCCCGCCGGCCAGCAAGTGCAGCCTGCAGCAGATGATCGACGACGCGATCGCACGCTTCCGTCACGAACTGAAGACCGACGCGCCCGTCACCGTGAACAATCCGCTGGGCGCGCAGTTGATCGAGACGAATTGCGAGGTGTTCGAAGATGCGATCGTCAAGCTGCTCACGAATGCCTGGGAAAGCTACGACGCGCCCGCCGGCGCCCCGCGGCCGATCTGGCTAAACACCGAGCCGGCCGGCAACGATCCGGCCGAGCCCGCCGTGCAGATCAACATCGAGGACCGCGGGCGCGGTCTGGATGCCAAGATCCGCGACCACGCCTTCGAGCCCTTCATCAGCTCCAAAAACACGGTCGGCGTCGGCATGGGCCTGACCATCGCCCGCCACGCCCTGCGCAACATGGGCGGGGAAGTGACGCTGAAGGATCGCCAGGGTGGCGGCGTCTGCGCCGTCATGGTTCATCCGATCAGTAAGCGTTCCCTGCTAGAGCAGGATGAGTAAGACCGCATTCCTCGGCGCCGGCAACATGGCGGCGGCCCTCGTGGATGGCCTCCTGGCGCGTTCGCCTGAGGCTGCGGGACAATTGAGCTGCCTCAGTGGCTCCGGCCGCACCGCGGCCGCGCTCGCCGCCCGAACCGGCATCCGGCACGCGACCTCCCTTGCAGACCTGATCACCCCGGCCGATCTCGTCGTCATAGCGTTCAAGCCGCAGCATCTGGCCAGCGCCGACCCGCGTCTGGCCGAACTGACCGCTGGCAAACTCGTCCTCTCCGTCCTGGCCGGGAAACGCACCTCCACCCTCGCCCGCGCCTTTCCCCGCGCCCGCAACATCGTGCGGACGATGCCCAACACCCCTGCGGCCATCGGCGCCGGCATCACGCCGTTTTGCGCGCTGAGTCCGCTGGCCGCCGCCGACCTGGCCTTGGTCGAGGAACTGCTGAGCGCCTGCGGCCAGCATCTGCCACTGACCGAGGACCTGATGGATGCCGCCACCGCCATCAGTGGCTGCGGCCCAGCCTTCCTATTCGAGTTTGTTGCCGCGTTGCGCGACGCCGGGGTGGCTGCGGGCCTGCCGGCCGAGACGGCCCAGCGCCTGGCCGCCGAGACCGCACTGGGTTCGGCGCGCCTCCTGGCGCGCCGGCAGGTCGATCCCGAGGCCCTGCGCAACCAGGTGACCTCGCCGAATGGCGCCACGCAGGCCGGCCTGCGACGCATGGAGGCGATGAATTTTCGCGACCTGATCCGGCAAACCGTGCTTGCAGCCAAGGCCCGGGCGGAGGAATTGTCGGCCGACTCATGAGCTCCCTGCACGGACGAATCCTGATCACGGGCGGCGCCGGCTTCATCGGCAGTGCCCTGACCTGGGCCCTCAACCAGCGCGGCCACACCGACATCGTCGTGAGCGACTTCCTCGGCTCCGACGAGAAATGGAAGAACCTCGTGCCGCTGAAATTCGCCGACTACGTCGAGGCCAACGTCCTGCGCGAACGCCTGGCGACCAAGGCCACCGCCTTCGGCAAGTTCTCCGCTGTCTTCCATTTGGGCGCATGCTCCGCCACGACCGAGCGCAATGCGGCCTACCTGATCGACAACAATTACGCCTTCACGAAGGAACTCGCCATGTGGGCGCAGGAGATCGACGCCCGGTTCGTCTATGCCTCCTCCGCCGCAACCTATGGCGACGGCACGCAGGGTATGGACGACCGCGACGAAAACCTCGCGCGCCTGCGGCCGCTGAACATGTACGGTTATTCGAAGCACCTCTTCGACCTGCATGCCCAGCGTGAAGGCTGGCTGAAGCGCATCGTCGGCGTGAAATATTTCAACGTCTACGGCCCCAACGAGGACCACAAGGGCGACATGCGCTCACTGGTGAACAAGGCCTACCAGCAGATCCTGGCGACCGGTCGCGTCAGTCTCTTCAAGAGCCACCACCCCGACTACAAGGACGGCGAGCAGATGCGCGACTTCCTGTACGTCAAGGATGCGGTCGAGATGACCCTCCATTTTGCCGAATCCGCGACGGCCGTGGGCGGCCTGTACAACCTGGGCTCCGGCGAAGCCAACACCTGGCTGACACTCACCCGGGCCATCTTCTCGGCCCTCAAGCGCGACCCGGCCATCGATTTCATCGACATGCCCGAGGCCCTACGCGGCAAGTACCAGTACTACACCAAGGCCGACATCACCAAGCTGCGCGGCACGGGTTACAAGCGGCCCATGACGCCGCTGGCCGAGGCGGTGCGGGATTACGTGCAGGGTTATCTCGTGCCGGCAAAGAAGCTCGGCGAGTGATCGCGCCCAACAAAAAAGCCGCCCGGTGATCGGGCGGCTTTTTGCTGTCCGGGAAGGTCAGTCGGTTCAGGGCAGCGCGAGCAACTCGGCCTCGGTCCACTCCTTGCGGGCGCCGGCCTTGGTGCGGATCTCGGTGACGCGTTCAGTGGCAATGGCGGCGGCGTTGTTACCCCATTCGTGACGGATGTAGGTCAGCACGGCCGCGATCTTCTCGTCGTTCCAATTGTAGCCCGAACCCGGGACCTGGCCAAAGGCGGGCATCGCGGCGGTGCCGTAGACGTTGCCCTTGACCGTGACCGGACCCTTGAGGCCATGGAGAACGATGCTGATGAGGCGGTCCTCGCTGCCCAGCACCCATTCGGATTCAGCCAGCGGCGGGTAAACACCGGGCAGGCCAAGGCCATTGGGCATGTGGCAGGTGACGCAGGCGAGATTGTACTGCTTCTTGCCGAGCACCAGCGGATCGATCTTGGCGACGACCGCGGCGCCGCTCGTGGGCAGCTGGCGTTCGTCGAATACCTTGCCGCTGAAATGGCCGGAATACCGGTTCAGATACGTGCCGGCGTAGAAAATCAGACCCGAAAAGATGAAGAGCAGCGCCAGCGGCAGCAGGTGATAATGGCCAGGCGCGATCTTGGCACCGGCGTGCTTTTCATGGGCCGCGAGGATGGCTTCATCCGGCTGCGCGGACTTCTCCTGGCGGGGATCAATGGGCGATGGTGTGCTCATCAATGGGCGCCTTTCTGGTCAGCCGCGGGTTCGTAAGGACGGGCCTCGGCGAATTCATAGGTCTGTTTCAAGCTAAGCAGGTAAGCCACCAGCGACTCGGCCTGCGCGGTCGGCACGAGCTGATAGCCGGCGCGAGCGCCGCCCACGAGGGCGGTGGACGACGGTTCGCCGACCACCTTGCGTTCGGTGAAGAGGAAACGGTAGGCCGGCATGCCGTTCTTGCCGTTGTGGAGATCAGCCAGGAGCGAAGCCGCAGTCACGCCATTCTTGGCGGCACGGGTGCCGTAATCCGCGAGGTCCGGGCCGATACGCATCGTGCCGAGCTGCGGGACCGACTGGTGCACGTAATCGCGGGCGACACTCTGCCGTTCACCCCAACCGCGGGCCTTGTCAGCCCCAAAGTCGGGTCGGCGGACCTGCTGCGTGTGGCAGGACGCGCACCCCAGGTCGCGATAAACCAGGAGACCCTGGCTCGCGAGGCCCGGAGCGCGCTCGGGGAAGGCCTTGCCCTCAAGCTCATCGTAATAGGGCGCCAGGTCGCCGAGCTGGGCATTGGTGCCGAGCACGAGACCCGCCCACGAGAGGGCCAGGATGAAGAAGAGGCCGAAGAAAAAGATGGGGCCGTTTTTCATGACGCAGACGCCTCCATGACCGCGCGGCCGACCGAATCAGTCGCCGGCTTGGTGAAGAACAAGCGGAGGAAATTGAGCGCGAGGAGCGCGTTGCCGCAAAGGGCGACGCCCTGCGCGACCGCGGCGAGCTGCAGCCAGGGGCGGGTCTTGTCGCCGATGGTCGCGAAATTCACCGCAGCATCGTTCATGGCCGCGCCTTGGATCCAACCAGCCGCGGCCAGGCTGACCACCAGCAGGCCGAAACCGATCAGCACTGCCAGGAAGTGAGCCCGGAGCAGCGCGATCGACGGCCAAGCCGCGCCGGCAAGGCGGGGAGCCATGAAGTAAAGCGTACCGAACATCACCAGCGAGAAGGCCGCGAGATGGAGCTGCTGCTGCGCCTGCTGGAAGTAGGTGAATTGGGTCACCTTCGCCAAGGCGCGCGTCGCAAACACCGCATCGGCCACGCCCCCCACGAGATAGGCCGCGAGGCCGATCATGAGGAGAAAGAGAACCGTGCTGCCCGCGAGGCGGAACATGCTGCGCAGGTTAAGGAAGACGATGATGTAGTGGAACAGCACCATGACGGCGGCTGTGATCGCAAGAGTCGCGATCCAGGCTGGCACCGGCCCACCGATCAGCTGGCGTCCGCCCATCCACGTACCAAAGGCCAGGAGCGACCAGAAGCCGTAGATCGCAAAGTCGTAATTCGGCAGCGTGCGACCCGTCAGCTTGGGCAACAGGTAGTAGAGCGCGGCCAGCGCGACCGGCGCGAGCCAGAGACTGAAGAGATTCTGGGCATACCAGGTTGCCACCACCGCCTGAAGCACGCCGCGCACCGGCAGGAAGGTCAGCATGACCTGCGCGACCGAGAAGAACCACGGCAGCAGGAAAAGCGCCGCGACCGCGTACCACTGGGTGGCGTAGGTGTGCTCCTTGCGCCGACCGGTCCAGGCCAGGATACCGGGTACAGCCATGACGGCGTAGGCGACCAGCAGGATCGGTTGCACGAAGCTCGGCAGCTGGAAAAAGGAATAGGAGGTGGCGTAGCCGCCGGCGATGCCGACCAAGGCAAGTGCCAAGGCCGCGTTCCAGAACAGAGCGCCGACCACCAGATAGTTGGCGCCGCGCAGCACCTCGCCACTCAGGCGGACCAGCAGCCATGTTGCCACTGCGACGCCGGCGTTGATCGCCCAGCCGTAAAGAAAGGCGGTCTCCTGCATCGCCTGCAGGCGCCCGTAGCTGAACCAGGCGCAGTCGGCCAGGAGCGCGGGGCTTTGCAGCTGAAGGAGGTTGAGGACGGCGAGGACGCCGCCGGCCAACAGCCAGAAGAGGGCCATGGCCAGGAGCAGGCCGAGCGGACAGCGGGTGGAGGCATCGATTCCATCCGCCTCAGCCGAGGCTTGTGTGGGGGAAACAGTGGTCATCGCGAAAGGTGTTTCGGCCGGTTATCGCCGGGTCTGATACCGCTGGACCGTCAGCTCCATGGCGCGGTCGATCGGCAGCTGGACGAGGCCGGCGGACTGGTCGATCCAGGCATAGCTGTGGCCGTGCTTCTGTTCGTTGGTGCGCAGCTCCTCGAGCTTGGCCAGGCGTTCGGCCGGCGTGCGGATACCATCGCCGACGTACGGGCCCGACTGCCGGGGCAGGTAGGCGATGTAGACCAGGAGCAGGAACAGCGCGAAGCAGGCCAGAATGCCGACGACGGACAGGACGGACGCCGGCTTGGCGGATGAGGTTGGGTCACTCATGATGGGTCAGGCACTCCTTGATGCGCGGATCGCAGATGGGAATGAGCTTGGCGCCGGAGGACATGAAGCTGCGCAGGTAGGCCCAGACGCAGATGCCGCCCACGCCGACGGTGGCACTGAGGGTCCAGATCAGGTTCAGCGAGAAGAACGGCAGCGCGTTGCCGTGGGCGTCCTTCAGGACCGGCAGGATGTTGTAGCAGATGTCCAGGAAGATGACCGCAAGGATCCAGATCGAGATGAAGCGCATGTGACCATGCGACACCTTGTGGCGGTACGACAGGAGGAAGAGGAACGGGATGAAGAAGTGGCCGAAGAGGACACCGATGATACCAATCCATTTCCACTGGTTGGCCGTGCCGTCGGCATTGATCTCGCGTAGGTTGTACCAGAAGGTTTCCTCAGGCACGTTCGCGTTCCAGATCAGGAAGTACTGCGAGAACGTCACGTAGGCCCAGAAGACCGTGAACGCGAGCATCAGCTGGCCGATCGAATGCCAGTGATTGTTGTTGAGGATGCCCTTGTAGTCATTGCGCGCCCAGAGCCAGAGCATGATGAGGACGCCGATCGAAAGGGCGCCGCGGACGCAGTTCGCGAAGAACCAGACGCCATACATCGTCGAGAACCAGTGATACTCGAGGCTCTTGATCCAGTAGATCGAGGCGAAGGTCAGCGTGAGCGCGCCAATCGGCAGACCAAAAGCGGCCGTGCGACGGTTCATGAAGGTCCACTTCACGTCTCCATCGACATCCTGCTGGAACGATGCCTTGCGCAGGCGCGCCGAAAGCCAGATCCAGCTGGCGAAAAAGAAGACCGTCATCCCGATGAACATGTTGAGGTTCAGGAACGACGCCTTCTTCAGATAGAGTGGATCATGACCGACGGTGTGACCGCCGTGGATCTCGCCTGCCGGATTCATCCACGACCAGATGATGTCCTTGGGACCCAAAACGGAGGCCAAGACCAGAGGGAGAAAGAGCAGCGCCAGCCACCCGAAGGCCGAAAGGCCATGCTCGAACTGACGACGCAGCACGACCGACCAGGAAGCGTCAAAGATGTGATGGATCAGGATCAGCATCAGCATGCCGATCGCCATGGCGGTCCAGTAGGTCACACCGACGAGCCAGGACATGGCCACAGCGTGGCCGCCCGAGACCAGGAGGCCGCAGGCCGTGAGGGCGATGCCGGCCAGACCGACCATGAGGGCCTTGCGCGCTCCGGCGGCCGGGGAGTTGTTTGCGGTCTGCGTGCTCATTTGAGGCCAAGCTCCGCTTTGTTGACTTCCGGCACATCGGCGACGCCGCCCGTCTGGGCGCGCTGCAGGGCCCGGACGTAGGCGACGACGGCCCAGCGCTCCTCGGGAGTCAGTTTGTCGGCGTACGAAAGCATGTTGTTCTTGCCGTTGGTGATGGTGTTGAAGAGGTCGCCATCGGCGATCTGCCGGAGGCGATCGTCATGGTAGGTCGGCGTGGCACCCATGCCGTACTGCTTGGTGATGCCCTGGCCGTCGCCGAGGGCGCCGTGGCACGGGGCGCAATAGATGGTGTAGCTCTGCTGACCGCGGGTGAGGAACTGTCGGTCAACCGTCAGGCTCGCCGGGATGGCGGCGACGAAGGCGCCCGCCGCATCCTTGCCGGTGTAGAGCGCGTCGTCGTTGCGGAGTGGCTGGCCCGCCGGACCGTAGCTGGAGGCGACGACCCCGGCCGGCAGCGGGCGATCGGCCCGGCCGTCGGCGAAGAAGCTGCTTGTGGCCTGGTGCTTGAGCTTCGACTGGTGGCGCATCCCGGGGAAGGCCCACTCAGGGAAAACATCGAGCGGCGGGCGCGTGAACAGCGTGCCGCGCAGGCCCAGCACGGAGAGGGCCAGGACGACCAGGAAGGCGGTGACAAGGTAGACGTTGCGCATGGCTCAGGCTTCCAACTCCTTGATGTCGCGGCCGCCGGCCTTCTCGAGGAGGCTCCGGGTGTTGGCGAGGTTGAAGCGGGGATCGCGGGACTCGATGACAAGGAAGAAGAGGTCATCCATACCCCGCTTGATGTGCTCGTACTTGAGCACCGGATGGTAGTGCTTGGGCAGGCCGTTGAGGAAGAGCATGCCGCCGATCGTGGCGAAAGCGGTGAAGAGAATCGTCAGTTCGTAGCTCACCGGGAAGGCGAACATCGGGCTGAAGTACGGCTTGCCGCCGACGATCAGCTTGTAGTCGTAGCCGCCAGTCCACCAGATGAGCGACATACCGGTGCAGAAACCGGTGATGCCACCTGCGAGGGAGAACCGCGGGACGATGGAGCGCTTGAGGCCCATGGCCTTGTCGAGGCCGTGGATCGGGAAGGGCGAGATGCAGTCCCAGTGCTTGTAACCGGCATCACGGACCTGTTCCGCCGCGTGATAGATGGCGGCAGGGGTCTCGAAGGTGGCGATCAGACCGTAGGATTGGGCGGACATGGCAGCGGGAATTAGTGGTGATCGTGACCCGCGTGCGGATCAGCCTGCGGCGTGACGGCCTTGAGCTCGGCCATCGGCATGATGGGCAGGAACCGGATGAAGAGCAGGAACAGCACGGAGAACACGCCGAACGTGCCGAAGAAGGTGAAGATCTCGACGATCGACGGGCTGTAGTAACCCCAGCTCGACGGCAGGAAGTCGCGGGCGAGCGAGGTGACGATGATCACGAAGCGCTCGAACCACATGCCGACGTTGACGAAGATCGAGAGCACCCAGACGAGCGTAGTGTTTTCGCGGACCTTCTTGAACCAGAAGAACTGCGGCGTGATCACGTTGCAGGTGATCATGATCCAGTAGGCCCAGGCGTAGTGGCCGAAGGCGCGATTGATGAACGCGAAGCCTTCATACGGGTTCGCGCCGTACCACGCGATGAAGAACTCCATCGAGTAGGCGTAGCCCACGATGGTGCCCGTCGCCAGGGTGATCTTGCACATGCAGTCGATGTGGTACTGCGTGATCAGATCCTCCATGTGGTAGATCGCCCGGAGCGGCAGCATGAGCGTGAGCACCATGCCGAAGCCCGAGAAGATGGCGCCCGCCACGAAGTACGGCGGGAAGATCGTCGTGTGCCAACCCGGCAACAGGGACACCGCGAAGTCGAACGACACGATGGTGTGCACCGAGAGCACGAGCGGCGTCGAGATGCCGGCGAGGATCAGGTAGGCCATCTCGTAGTTGCTCCAGTGGCGGTTGGAGCCGCGCCAGCCGAGGGCGAAGAAGCCGTAGAGGAAGGAGCGCAGCTTGTTGCCGGCCGCGTAGAAGCGGTCACGCAGCACCGCGAGGTCGGGGATGAGACCGATGTACCAGAACAGCACGGAGACCGTGCCGTAGGTCGAGACGGCGAACACGTCCCACTCCAGCGGCGAGCGGAAGTTCTGCCAGATCACGTTGGAGTTCGGGATCGGGAATAGGTACCAGGCGTACCAGACGCGACCGACGTGGAAGACCGGGAAGATCGCGGCGCAGACGACGGCGAAGATGGTCATGGCCTCGGCGGCGCGGTTGATGGACGTACGCCACTTCTGGCGCAGCAAGCAAAGGATCGCGGAGATCAGGGTGCCCGCGTGGCCAATGCCGATCCAGAACACGAAGTTCACGATGTCCCACGCCCAGTTGACCGGGTTGGCATGGCCCCAGACGCCGACGCCTGTCGAGACGAGGTAGGTGATGCCGGCGACCGTGAACGAGGCGACGAAGCAGGCGATGACGAAGCAAACCCACCACCAGGCAGGGGTCTTGCCCTCGATCAGGCTGCAGATCTTCTCCGTGATCCAGGAGAAGCTGCGGTTGTTCGCCACGAGCACCGCGCGCGGGAGGACCGCAGGCTTGACCTCCTGCAGGATCGCCGGCGCGGCAACAGTGTCTTCAGCGTGTGCCATTAGCTATGCCCTCCCACGCTGTGGCCCGGTTGGGTGGCACCATGGCCATCCGCCTTGGCTCCGTGCTCCCCTGCCCCATGGTCATCCGAACCATGCGACGGGTTGTTCTTGTTGTTGTGCTCCACGCGGCTGAGCGGAAGCGCGTTGTAGTCAGGCATCTTCGGATTGGGATTGCGGAGCTTGCCCAGGTAGGTGGTGCGCGGCCGGATGTTGAGGTAGGCCAGCAATTCGTAGTCCTGCGAGCGGGCCTTGGCCTGGGAGACGGCGCTTTGGGCATCGAGGATGTTGCCAAAGACGATCGCCTCGACCGGACATACCTGCTGGCAGGCGGTCTTGATCGCGCCATCGGGGACGACCACATCACCAGGCGTGCCGGCCTTGGCCATCTTCACCTTGTGCTGGATCTTGCCGTTCTGGATGCGCTGCACGCAGTACGTGCACTTTTCCATGACACCGCGCATGCGCACGCTGACCTCGGGGTTCTTCACCATCTTGACCAACTCGGGCATGCCCTGCGGGCCGACGGGGCCGAGGTAGAGGCTGTCGAGCTGGCGGTCGTTGAAATCGAAGAAGTTGAAGCGCCGGACCTTGTAGGGACAGTTGTTCGCGCAATAACGGGTGCCGATGCAGCGGTTGTAGGCCATCGTGTTGAGGCCCTCCTCGTCGTGGACGGTCGCGTTAACCGGGCAGACGGTCTCGCACGGGGCGAGTTCGCAGTGCATGCAGCCGACGGGCTGGAGTGAGACCTGCGGATCCTCGGGGATCTCGCGGTTGCCCTCGCCACCGAAGGCGGCGCCTTCGATCTTGCCGTCGGAATAGTAGCGATCGAGGCGGATCCAATGCATCTCGCGGCCGCGCATGACCTGGTCCTTGCCGACGATCGGGATGTTGTTCTCAGCCTGGCACGCGACGACGCAGGCGTTGCAGCCGGTGCAGGTGTTGAGGTCGATTGACATGCCCCACTGGTGCAAGCCGTCGAACTCGGGCGTCTTGTAGAGTGAGCCACCCCGCGGGATGAGCGTGGCGCGCTCGGCCGGCGTCATCTTCTCGCCCTCCTCACCCAGGATCGAGGGGCTGTGGGACTCGAGGCCGACCTTTTTCACGTAGGTCGGATCCGCATGGAACTCGTCGAGGTTGGCCTCGCGCACGATGTCACGGCCCTCCATGGACCAGTGCTCCTGCGTGTTGGCCATCTTGTAGCGCTCACCGGTGATGGTCAGCGTCGCGCCCGTGGCGAAGCCCGGGGCGTCAGCCGTGCGGACCGCGTAGGCGTTGAAACCGGTCCCCTGCCCGATGCGACCGCTGCGGCTGCGACCGTAGCCGAGCGGCAGCACGATGGTGTAGTTAGCCAGGCCGGGCTGGATGTGCAGCGGACCACGCACCTTGCGGCCGTTGATCGTGACCTCACCCACCGGGGCCGACTCGCGGCCGCGGTCAAATTCGGCGTTCTCGACGCGCGCAACCTGCAGCTTCGAACCCTTGGGCGTGATGCCGAGTTCGCGACCGAGGCGCGGGCTGACGAGGATGGCATTATCCCACGAGATCTTCGTGATGGGGTCCGGGCATTCCTGCAGCCAACCGTTGTTGGCAAAGCGACCATCATCCATCTTGTAGTCCGTAGCGAAACGAATCTCGAGGTTGTCCTTCGAGACCGCGGCAGCCGGGCGGGCGTTCAGGAGGGCGGCGCCGGCCGTGCGGATGCTGAAGCTGACATTGACGATCGGATAAGCCGAATCGGCTAGGAGGCCGTCGTGCAGGAACTGGCGGAAGGCCTTGGCGGAATCGCCCGTCGCGAGACCACCGATCGTGAGGTACACCTGCGAATAAGGATCGGCGTTCTCCTCGCCCAGGACTCGGGCGAGCAGTTCGACCTCGGTGATGCCCTTGAAGAGGGGCAAAATCATCGGCTGAACCGGGACGATCGTGCCGTCAGCCGTGCGGGCGTCGCCCCACGACTCGAGGAAGTGGGTTGCGGCGAGGTGCGTGCCCGCGAGGGCCGAGGTCTCGTCGACGTAGTAACCGTAGCGGATGACCTGGGGGACGGCCTGCTGGAGGGCGCTCCAGTCGAGGTCGGCTGGGGCGTTGTAGGCCGGATTGCCACCGAGGATGACAAGGGACTTGACCGCGCCCGACTTGATGGCGGTGGCAAGACCCTGAATGGTGGACGCATCGCTCGCCTCGACCGCGACAAACTCGACCGTCTTGCCGATGTTGCCGAGGGCGGCGTTGATCTGGTACGCGAGGATGTGGGCCTCGACGGGGAGATGGGCGCCGGCAACCACGAGGGAGGCACCCTTGTGATCGCGGAGATCGGCGGCACATTCCTCGATCCACTGCGGGTTCACGTCGAGGTCGGACGCGAGCGAAGCGAAGACATCGGTGCCCGTGGCCTTGCCCGCGAGGGCGGCAACGAGACCGAGCATCTGGCTGCTGGAGAGACGCAGGCGGTGATCCGCCATGCCGCCGGTGAGCGTGAAGCTGCTTTCCGCCACATAGAGGCGGTTCATCGTGTCGTCCTTCTGCACCACCTTGCGGCCCTTGGCGAAGTCGCGGGCATAGCGCAGGTTGGTGCCGGAGGCGTTCAGGAAGTCGGCATCGATGGAGACGATGCGGCTGGCCTTGGCGAAATGGTAGACCGGCTTGACGTCGCGGCCGAAGGCAGCGCGCGCGGCGGCGAGCGGCGGCTCGTCCTGCACGGGCTCGTATTCGGCCCAGATGGCGCGGGGCAGTTTCTGCTTCAGCTTGCCAAGCAGGCGGGCGCGGGTCGGTGACGCGGATTCCTCGGCGAGGAAGGCGAGGCCGGCCCCCTGGGTGGCGGCGTAGTCGGCGCCGAGCTTGGCGAGCAGGTCGTTGACCGCAGCGCCATCGAGGACGGCACCGTTCTGGGTGTGAGCGGTGGCGCGGTCCGGATCGTAAAGGTCGAGTACCGAAGCCTGGGCCAGCAGGGAGCTAGCGCCGCCGTGCGGGGCGTAGGCGGGATTGCCCTCGAGCTTCGTCGGGCGGCCCTGATGGGTCTCGGCGAGCAGCGGGAGGGCGGAGTTGCGCAGCGGCATGGCCGTCGCGAAGTAGAGCGGCAGACCGGGGATCACGCCTTCGACGGACTTGCCGAACGGCAGGATGTGGGCCTCGGGCCGACGGCAACCGGCCAGGCCCACGCCACCGAGGGCGAAGGACGCGGCCATGATCTTCATGAACTGACGGCGGTCGACCCCATCGAGATTGGAGGCACCCTCGGGGAACTCGCGGGCGAGCTGCTCCTGGAAGCCGGGCGTGGCCGCCAGCTCATCGAGGCTGCGCCAGTACTGCGGGCCGGACAAGGCGCGTTCGGAAGGAGCGGGATGGTTAAATTTGCGTTTCATCGATGACAGCCGGAGCAGCTTTGCGGGGGCTTGATGTTCCAGTCGTGGATAAACTTCTGGCCGGCTTCGACGCCGGACTTCTCCGCGATGGTCTGGGAGTTGAGATTATAGACGTCACCCGGCTCGCGGACGCGCAGCTCGGGATTGCGATGGCAGTCGAGGCAGAAGCCCATGCTCAGCGGCTGCTGGTGGGAAACGACTTCCATCTCATTGACCTTGCCGTGGCACTCGACGCAGCTGACGCCACGGTTCACATGGACCGAGTGGTTGAAGTAGGCGTAGTCGGGTACCTGGTGGATCTTGACCCACGGCACCGGAGTGCCGGTCTCGTAGCTCTGGCGCACAACGGCGAGCAGGGGGCTGTCCGGCTTCACCTGGTTGTGGCAGTTCATGCAGGTCTGCGCAGTGGGGACGACGGACGCCGGGCCCTTGTCGACGCCGGTGTGACAATAGCGGCAGTCGAGGCCGAGCTGTCCCGCGTGCAGGGCGTGGCTGAAGGGCACGGGTTGGACCGGGGCGTAGCCGACCCGGGTGTACTTGGGCGTCATGTAGTAGGTGACGCCTGCCGTGGCGATGCCGCCGAACACGAACAAGAAGACGATGATCTGCAGCGGCAGCTTGTTGGCCGACTTCGGGAAAAGATTAGACATGATCCGAAATTTACGAGCCGGTGGCGGTTAAACCGAATCCGCGCGCCGGGCCACGGCACGGGTCTCGGGGCGGAGTTCAATCCCACCGGATGCCACCGGCGTCTGCGCCGGCTGGGCAGGCGCCTTGGCCAGCAGCCGCGGGGCAAGGCCGGCGGCGGCGATCAATCCGATGATTTTGGCAAAGAAATGCTTTCGCGTGGGATCGTGGCTCACGGTTCGTGCGTAGGTGTGTTCAGCAAAAGAGACTCCAGCGAAGGAGGCGGGAATTCCAATGTAAACCAAATTTTCTCGCGGGCGCACAGACCGTGCGACCAAACGGTCCTCTGTCCGCTTCCGCCGACCCTGCGGTCAGACGAAAATACCATCCCGCATCGGCCGGATGGTGTCGCAACGGTTGGCAATCTCGGGGTTATGGGTCACGAGGATCACGGCCTGGCCGTTTTCCTTGGCGAGTTTGGTCAAAAGGTCGAAGACCATCCCGGAATTCTTCACGTCGAGGTTGCCGGTCGGTTCGTCGGCCAAAATGATGGCCGGCTCGTTTGCCAGCGCGCGGGCGATGGCCACGCGCTGCTGCTCGCCGCCGGATAGCTGGTTGCCGAGGCGATGGGCCTTGTCGCCGAGGCCGACCGACTCAAGGAGTTGACGCGCGCGTTCCTCCATGGCCGGGGGCGTCAGGCGCCCGAGTTTCCGCATGGGCATCATGACGTTTTCCAAGGAGGTGAACTCCTGCATCAGGAAGTGAAATTGGAAGACAAACCCGATGTGCTCGCCGCGCGCGGCCGTGCGCTCGGCATCGCTGCTATCCGACATCTGCCGCTCGTCGATCCAGATGTCGCCGCCATCCTGGCGGTCCAGGAGGCCGAGGAGGTAAAGTAGCGTACTTTTGCCGCAACCGGAGGGGCCCACGATGGCGTAAACCTGCCCGGGGTGAGCCTCGAAGGACACCCCTTTGAGGACGTGCACGCGCCCCTCCCCGTGACCGAGGTACCGGTGGATGTTGCTGCATCTGAGGGCGATTCGAGCTGGGTCCGAAGGCATGAACGGGAGGAGATTTACTGGGCGGTGCCGCGGATGACGTCGCCGGGCTCGAGCCGGGCCGCGCGGCGCGCCGGCACCAGACTGGCCAGCATCACCATGGCGACGGCGGTCACAGTCGCGGCCACATAGTGCCAGATCGACCAGGCGACGATGAACGTGTTGGCGGCGAAAATGCCGCGAATGTTGATGGGCGTCCGCGAGACGCCGTAGGTGATGGCCGCACCGAGGATCCAGCCGGCGATTGTGCCGATCGCGAGGACGATGGTCGCCTGCCAGAGGAAGATCCGTGAGATGTCCTCCCGCGTGTAGCCCATGGACCGCAGAATCGCGATCTCCTTGGTCTTTTCCATGACGATCATGGCCAACGTATTGAACATCGCGAGA
>CAZGJB010000019.1:0-23792 GCA_964526145.1 uncultured Opitutaceae bacterium | reverse complement strand
GCCGCGATCATCGCGGTCGTCACGCTCCTGCACGGCGCGGTCGTGATGATCCCGACCTTCACCTACGCGATGGGCTGGACGGCGCAGCCGGACCCGGCGTGGTACCGCCTCATCTGGTGGGGCCTCGGCCACCAGTCGCAGCAGGTCAACGTCTGCGCGATGGTCGCGGTCTGGTACCTGCTCTCGCACATCGTCGTCGGCGCGCGCCCGATCAACGAGGCGGTCTGCCGCTCGGCCTTCGTCCTCTACATCCTCTTCATCAACCTCGCCTCGGCGCACCACCTCCTCGTGGACCCCGGCGTGGGAGCGACGTGGAAGATCTGGAACACCTCGTACGCCATGTACCTCGCGGTGCTGGCCTCGATGGTGCACGGGTTCACCGTCCCGGCGGGCGTCGAGATCGCGATGCGCGAGAAGGGCTACACCAGCGGCATCTTCGGCTGGGTCACGGCGCTGCCGTGGCGCAACCCGGCGTTCTCCGCCACCGCCCTCTCGGTCGTCATCTTCGGCTTCCTCGGCGGCATCACGGGCGTCACGCTCGGCACGCAGCAGATCAACATCATCGCGCACAACACCCTGCGCATCCCGGGCCACTTCCACGTCACCGTGGTCGGCGGCACGAGCCTCGCGTTCATGGGCCTCGCCTACTACGTCGTGCCGCTGATCTTCCAGCGCGACTTCATCTTCCGCGGCGTCGCGCGCGTGCAGCCCTGGCTTTTCGGCCTCGGCATCACGCTCCTCTCGTTCGGCATGTCGTTCGCCGGCTCGATGGGCGTCTCCCGCCGCAGCTGGGACATCGACGCGCAGGGCGTCTACGGCCCCGCGGCGCACCTCTGGCTCGGCGTGCTCGGCATCGGCGGCATCCTCGCCTTCCTCGGCCTGCTGACCTTCGTCCTGCTCTGCGTGGGCACGCTGCTCTTCGGCGCGAAGATCGAGAACCGCCCGATGGCCGACTGGGGCACGCCGCCCGCGCTCGCCGGCAGCCAGCCCGGCTCGCTCGCGCACGACCACTACGCCACCAAGGGCACGATCGTCCTCACCCTCGTCTTCCTCGCCTGCTTCGCGGTGTACTACTTCGCGAACTGGAAGGCGCTGGCCGACGTCTGGCCCGTGCGGTAATCGCCCGATGCTTGCCTCCGCCCCAGCCTCTGCGTCCGTGCCGCCGGCGTCTGCCGCCGGCTGGGCGGACACGCGGGCGGCCCGGTTCCTCTCGGGCCAGGGCCTCCTCGTGTTCCTGGTCACGGCCCTGGCGGGGTACGAGGCGTTCCTGCTCGTCACGATCTTCGGCCCGACCGAGGGCGGGTGGCTGGGCGAGTTCGTCCGCGACTTCCAACTCTGGTGCTACCGCGGCGACCCGCGCACCGGCGGCATCTCGTGGCTGGCGGTGACGGTAATGATGTTCGAGCCGATCTTCGTCGTCGGCGTCGCCGCGCTCCTCTGGCGTCGCAGCTTCGCGCAGCTCCTCACCGCGGCCGTCTGGCGCCGGCACCTCCGCGCCGCCGGCGCGGCGCTGCTGCTGGCGACCGCGGCAGCCGGCGGCTTGGTGTACTATGCGCGCACCGATGCGCAGAAGGCGCTGATCCTTCCGCCTTTCCCGGGCGAGCGCATCCGCGTGGCGCTGGCGCTGCCCGACGTGCCGCTGGTCGACCAGAAGGGCGCGCCCTTCCGCTTCGCCGACCTGCGCGGCCGGGTCGTGCTCGTCACCGGCGTCTATGCCGCGTGCACCACGGCCTGCCCGGAGATCCTGCTCGAGATCAAGGTGCTGCTCGACGAGCTCCCGCCGGCGGAGCGCGCCGGGCTCAACGTCGTGGCGCTCACGCTCAACCCGGAGTACGAGACCGCGACGCTCATGGACATGGTGACGTCGGTCCGCGGTTTCACCCATCCGGAGTTCCGCTACGTCAACGCCGCCCAGCCCGCGGCCATGCACGACCTGCTCACCAGCCTGCAGTTCTCCGCCACGCGCAACGCGCAGACCGGCGTCATCGACCACGCCAACCTGTTTCTCCTGGTCGACCGCACCAATCGCATCGCCTACCGCTTCACCCTCGATACCCGTCACCGCGCGTGGCTCCGTGTAGCCCTGCGCTCTTTGCTCAGCGAGGCCCATGGCGGAACACCTGCATCCTGACGTGGATTGCGAGGTGCTGGCGGATGCCATGGGCCCGGCGCCCGAGGCCGCCGGCTCGTCCCCGCCGCCACCGCCCACCCGGTTCGCCCGCCTGCTCGCGGCGGGCAACGGCGGGCTCACGCGGCTCGACACGCTGCTCGAGCGCTGGCTGCCGCGGGAGCTGAACCCGCTGGCCCACCTCGGCGCCGCGACCAACGCGCTGCTCCTGCTGGCGACCTTCTCGGGCGTCATGCTGCTCATCTGGTATTCGGCGAGCGTGCAGGCGGCATGGAGCTCGCTCGCCGGTCTCGGGCCGCGGTCGCTCGGCGGGATCATGCGCAGCGTGCACCGGTATGCCTCGGACCTGCTCATGCTCTGCGTCCTCGTGCATGCGCTGCGGACCTTCCTGGCGCGCAAGTTCGCCGACGCGCGCTGGCTCGCCTGGGTGAGCGGCGTGGCGCTGCTGGGGCTCGTGTGGTTCATCGGGTGGACAGGCTACTGGCTCGTGTGGGACGAACGCGCGCAGCTGCTGGCGCTCGACACGATCCGCGCGCTCGACGTGCTGCCGATCTTCGGCGAGCCGATGCTGCGGCTCTTCGCGGCGGACCGCACGGTGCCTTCGCTGCTCTTCTTCGTCGTGTTCTTCCTGCACATGGTGCTGCCGCTGGGCATCGCCGCCGGCCTGTGCCTGCACCTGGCGCGGCTGAGCCGCTCGCCGCTGCTGCCGGACTGGCGGTTGGCGCTGTGGCTGATCGGCGCGGTGTTCGTGGCCGCGCTCGTCTATCCCGCCACCAATGCGGCGCCGGCGCAGATGGCGCTGAAGCCGGACACGTTCAGCATGGATTGGTGGTATCTCTGGCCGCTGGCCATCACGGCCCGGCTGTCGGGTGGCGGCATCTGGCTCGCGACGTTTCTCGCCGCGGCCGGGCTCATGACCGTTCCCTGGTGGCTGGCGCGGCGCCGGCAGCGGGCGGTGTTCCAGGCCAAGGTGAACATCTCCCGCTGCTTCGCGTGCACGCTCTGCTCGCACGATTGCCCGTTCGGCGCGATCACCATGGTGCCGCGCACCGACGGGAAGCCGTTTCCCTCGCAGGCGCAGATCGATCCCGACCGCTGCATCGGCTGCGGCATCTGCGCCGGGGCCTGCGACACGCAGGGCATCGGTCTGGAGTGGTTCGATGCGCAGCAGGTCACGCGCGAGCTGGAGAGCTTTGTCGTGGCCGAGGTCGGCCGCGGCGCACCGCCGGCGCTCGCGCTCGTCTGCGCGCAATCCGACGGCGGTTGGGAACAGTTCGACGCGGTGGCCTGGGCGCGGCGCCTGCCGGGTTACAGCGTGCGTCCGATCCCCTGCGCCGGCTGGGTGGAGCCCAAGCTCGTGGAGCGCCTGATCGCGAAGGGCGCGACGGCGGTGCTGATCGCGGGCTGCGGCTCGAGCGAGGCCTTTGCCAAGGAAGGCAACCGCTGGATGCCCGCGCGGCTCGCGGGCACGCGGGAGCCGGCGTTCCGGCCGAACCGGGCGGATCCGCGCAAGGTGGCGCACGTGACCTTCGACCCGCTGCGGCCGCAGCTCCTGACAGCCGCCGCGACGCGGCTGCGCACGCAGGCGGTGGTTCCGGCGGCGGTGCCTTCGCGCCTGGGTGCGTGGGTGGCCGGCCTGGTGGTCACGGCCGTCGCGTTGGCCGGCGTCCTGGCGGTCAGCGATGCGCCGTTCCGCAACCCGGTGCCGACCGAGGCCGAGTTTGTCTTTTCCTTCACCGCGCACGGCGACTGGCTGGACGCCACGACGGCGGCGGCGATCGATCCGGCCGCGGACAAGCGTCCGATCCACATGCGCACCGCGCAGCCGGTGAAGCGCACGCGCCAGCCGGTGATCGTGCGGGTGGAAGTGGACGGAAGGGTGGAGGAGCGCGTCTTCCAGCCCAAGGGCCTGAAGTCGGATGGGGCCTCGGTGGGCGAGCTGCGCGTGCCGTTGACCCCCGGCCGGCATCGCGTGGCGATCACCCTGAACACCGGTGCCGCGACGCAAACCTGGCAGCAGGACGTCACGGTGCAGGAGCGCTACCAGCGCGTGCTGTTCTACGAACCGGGTCACGGTTTCCGTCTTGAGCCATGAGGGTGCGGGGGCTCTCGCGGAGGCGTGACCGCTACGCAGAACTGCGTAGGAGATTGTCCCCAATCCCGTTTGTGCTTAGGCTGCCGCGAACGAAATTGGACCTGTCGTGAAAGCCAGTCTCCAGTCGAATGTGCAGGCGGTACCCGTTCGGTACTACATCGTCGACGACTATCCCCTTTTCGTGGAGGTCCTCAAGGAAGTGCTGGCGATCGACGGAGGCTTCCGCGCGCTGGGGCAGGCGCACCAGGGGCGCGAGGCGCTGGAGGCCATCCGGCGGGACCGGCCGGATCTCGTGCTGGTCGACCTGGACCTGCCAGACATGGGCGGGCTGGAGCTGATCCACCTCATCCGGGCGGAGAATCTCGCCGACCGGATCGTGGTCTGCAGCGCCCTGATGCATGACGAGACCATCGAGGTGGCCCTGGCGCTGGGGGCCGATGCCTTCGTGGGCAAGAACACCCGCGTCAATTCGCTGCTCGCGAGCCTGAAGGGCATCGTGCGGGGCGAGTTTCCCGCCGATGAACACGTCGAACGGGTGCGGCTCCAGCTTCGTCAGTACCATCAGATCCACAAGGCGCCGACGCGCCGGGACTACGTCATCCTGCTGGGGCTGGTGACTGCCCGCCCGGCCGTCGAACTCGCCCGCGAACTGGGCGTGTCCCTCTCCACGATCTACAAGGCCCGCCGCCGCCTCGCGTCGCGATTCCCGGTGCAGGCGCGCCTGGGGCGTCAGCTGCTGGCCGAGCGACTTGGCCTCAAGGTCCGGCCGGCGGTGGCAACGCCATGAGTGCTCGTCGTCGCCGCATCCTCTTCGTCGACGACGACGACAATTTCCGCGAGCTGGTGGCGGCGACGCTGCGGCACGCGGGCTACGAGGTCACCGTGTGCGGGGATGGCGCCGACGCGCTGGAACACCTGCGTCATTCCCCGACGGACCTGATCGTGAGCGACGTGATGATGCCGCGCGTGGACGGCCTCGAGTTGCTGCGCCAGGTGCGCCAGATGCCGGCGACCAGCACGGTGCCGTTCGTGCTGGTCTCCGCCCGCTCCGAGGCGAATGACCAGCGCGCGGGCATGTCCCTGGGGGCGGACGACTACGTGTCCAAGCCGTTCCGGCCCGACGACCTCATCCGCACGATCGAGTGGCGGCTGTAGCGGGCCGATCTGCTGCAAGCGGCCGTGCGCTGGCCGCAGTATTTCGCCCAGGCGCTGCCGCACGAGCTCAACCCGCCGGTGCATGGCATCATCACCAGTGCGGAGCGGCTGCAGCAGCTGGCGACGGATGGGCAGTCTCCCGCTGGCCGCGACCTCGAGACGCTGGGGCGCGATCTCCGCCAGCACGGTTGCCGGCTGCAGCAGCTGGCGCAGGATTTCACGCTTTGGACGCAGTATGAGCTGGCGCTCAACCGCCAGCGCGTCGGCTCGCCGCTGCCGGTGCACCGTCACCATCTTGCCGGGGTGGAGCTCGCGCGCCTGCTGCGGCAGTGCGCATACGACTGCGGGCGCAACCCGGACATGGACATCCACGTCGGCGGCGCCGACCTCGCCCTGCCGGTGCGCGGGGTGGAGCGCATTCTGCAGCACCTCGTGCGCAACGCGCTGACGCATTCGCCGGCCGGCACCAAGGTCGGAGTCACGTCGCGCGTGGCCGGCCACGAGTACATCTTCCAGGTCAGCGACCACGGCCGGGGCATGACGGCGGAGCAGATGATCCGGTACCAAGCCTACGCGCAGGGGACGGTTGAGCCGCCGGAGCCGCTCGGCTCCGGGCTCGGGTTGCTGCTGGCCGGCCGGCTGGCCCGGATCGCGGGCGGTGCGCTGGAATTGCATTCCAACATCAGCGGGCCCGGGCTCACGGTGCGGCTAACCTTGCCGGTGGTTGAGGCGGCGGCACCGGTCGCGGCCCGGCGGCCGGAAGGTGTGCTGGTCGCCCACTGAGGGCCAAGATCGGCGCCCTGGCCTCAAGCCTTCGCATTCCGTCCTGATGCACGAACTGCTAGATGTCGTAGTCCACCGGCTTCGCGGCGGGGCGCGAGCGGCGCGGGCGCTGAAGGCAGATTTGGTCGAACACGTTGAGCTCGCGCTGGGCGATGCGGCGCAGGGTGGTGCAGAGCTCGGTGACGGAGCTGATCCGGGTCTTGGCGCTGAGGTTGGGGCGCTCGGTCTGGATCTCGATCAGCGTCTCCAGGAGCGCCTGCTCGAGGGCGAAGTAATAGACGCGCATGGGATTGCAGTCGCAGCGGCACCGGAGGCGGGCGCGCGGCGGCGCCAGCGGCCGGCCCGGCAGCGCGGCGAGAACGGCGTCGAGGGTGCGGTCGAACAGGAAGACCAGCGTGTCGGGGTTGGCCAGGGGCGTCTCGACGCGCTCGATCCGCAGCAAGGTTTCCCAGCGGGCGCGGATCTGCGGCCGCCGTTCGTGCAACGTGCGGAGGAGGGATCGGTCCATGCAGCTAGGGGCCGGGGAGCAGGCGGGTCACTGGGCGGGTTCGGTTACCTGGGTGAGCAGCATCGAGAAGGCCTCGGGCGCGGCGACGGCGTGCAGGGCGCCCGGGGGCAGATGGAGGAGGTCGCCGGGCTTCAGCGTGTGCACGGTGGCGCCGACGGAGAACCGGCAGGTGCCGGTGAGAATCTGCACGAGGGCGCGCGACTTGCTGGTGTGCTCGGAGAGCTCCTGGCCGGCGGCGAAGTGGAACAGCGTGAGCCGCAGCGCGGGCGTGGTGAGCACGGCGCGGCTGACGATGCCGTGGGCGACATTCTGGACCGGCTCCAGCAGGGAGCAGGTGCCGGCATCGGCGGGGGCAAGCAGGGTGGTCTTTTTCATGGCGGCCTCGAATGGGTTGCGGTTACGGCGGCCATTCTATCCGCCGGGCGGGCCGGGAGCCTTGACGCAGGTCATGCTTTGCCGGGGTTGGTGACGCGGAGCCTTGGGCAAGATTTGCATAGCCGGGAGCCAAGGCCCGGCCTAAGATTGATTTTGTTCGGGCTGTACCCTTCCCCATGACGAGTCCGTTTCCTAAGCCCGGGACCCCAGCGAACTTGCCCATTGGTGAGCGGTGGCTGGCGGCTGTCCCGGTGCTGGTGGCGGTGACGATGGCCATCGCCTCACGGCTCGGCCCTTTTGCCGGCGGGCTGGTTCCTGCGTGGATATGGCCGCGGGTGCCGATGGCGCCGCTGACATCGGACGGGATTTGGCTGCTGGGCGTGGCGCTCATCGTGTTGAATTGGCGGCACCGGCTCCCGGCCTGGCGCGTGATCGCGGCCGGCACGGCCGGGCTGCTGGTGGTGGGGCAGGTCGTCCTGGGCGTGCATGCGCGGTCAGTCGTGTCGGTCTCGCTGGGCCTGATGGCGGCCGTCGTACTGTTGATGGCGCTCACGCCCGAACGACGGTCGCGTTTGAATGCCGGCGGGCTGGTGATGGCCCTGTTCCTTTTGACCGGGCATGGCATCATTCTGCTCGGACACCATTTCAGCGTGCCGCTGGTCCAGGACCCGCAGCTGGCACCGGCGGCCTGGACCACCATCCTGGCGCTCGTCCTCCTGAGCTTCGCCCTCGTGATCAGCTGTGGCGCGACCGCGTGGTTCGTCCGGGACATCCTCGGCGAGGCGACGGATGACAAGCGCCTCGTTCCGCTCCTGGTGAAGCGCCAACGCCGCCTGGCGCTGCTGGTCCTGGTCCTCGTGTTTTCCGTCGTGGCGACCGGCGGATATCTTTACCTCCGCAGCGCGATCCAGCAGCGGCGGGCGATCCTGGGCGCGGAGCTGACGCAGGTCGCCGACCTGAAGACGGCCCAGATCGAGGCGTGGCTGCGCGAGCGGAAGGCCGATGCGATCACGCTGGCCCAGGCGCCATTCCTGGACGGCGAGCGCGCGGGCGTCGGGCGTTACCTCGACGGTTTTCGGCGGGCTTACGACTATCGCGAGATCACCGTGCTGGACCGGACGTGGGCCCCGGTGGCAGTGGCGCCGGCCGGAGTGCCGGACGTCCCGCCCGCGGGCCTGATCGAACAGGCGATGCAGGCACCGGAGATCCTCATCGAGGACCTGGCCCAGGGGCCGGATGGCACGGCGGGCATGGGCTTCATCGCGCCCCGGAGGACGCCCGACGGCACTTTCGCCGGGGCAGTCCGCTTGCGCGTGGATGCGGCGGTCCACCTGTTCCCGATCATCCAAAGCTGGCCGGTGAAGAGTGAGACCGCGGAGTCCCTCATGATCCGGCGCGAAGGCCTGACGGTCCTTGCCCTAAGCAATCTGCGTTTTCGTGCGGATACCGCGCTCCGTCTCCGCTATCCCCTGGGTCAACGCGACCTGCCGGCCGCCGTGGCCGCGCTCGACCGGCGGGTGGAGCTCTCGGAGGGCGTCGACTACCGTGGCGCGCCGGCGCTCTGGCTGTCGCGGCCGATTGCCGGCACCCCGTGGGTGCTCGTGGTCAAGGTGGACCAGGTCGAGGCCTACGCCGCGCTCCGCGCCGACACCTGGCGGGTGGCCGGCGGCTTCGCCGTGGGTCTCCTGGCCATCGGCCTGCTCATCGGCAACTACTGGCGCAGCCGGCAGCGCTATTACGAGCGCCAGCATATCGAGACCGAGGAGGAGCGCCGGCTGGCGGTCGAGCGCCTGGCGCTGGTGCTGAAGCACGCGCAGGACGTGATCCTCCTCTTCGACGAGGACATGCGCGTCGTCGAGGCGAACGACCGGACGCTCGCGGTGTACGGCCGCACCCCGCAGGAGATGCGGCAGCTCACGGCGCCGGACCTGCGCGCTGAGCCGGCCCGGGAGGCGACGGCGCGGGATTTCGCCCAGGTGCGATCCGCGGAGGGCATTACCTTCGAGACGATGCACCGGCGCAGGGACGGGACGGCCTTCCCCGTGGAAGTCAGTGCGGCGGCGGTGGAGATCGAGGGCCGGCGTCACGTGCTTTCCATCGTGCGCGACATCACGGAGCGCAAGCGCCTCATGGCGGAGGTGGCCCGGCAGGAGGCACGGTTCCGCTTCGTATTCGACCACATGCCCGTGGGCATCTCGCTTTCCTCGCCGGCAGGGATCGAGCTGGTCAATCCCGCGCACGCCCTCATCACCGGCGTGCCGTTGGCCGCGTCCCGCGACCACGGCGTCTTCGCCCGGGCCACGCTGCCGGAGGACTATGCCCGGCAGAGGGTGGCGGCGGAGCAGTTCATCAAGGGTCTGGCCGACCACTACACGGTGGAAAAGCGCTACCGGCACCCTGACGGCAAGCTGCAATGGGCGGAGCTGACCAGCCGGATGTTCACCGACCCCGTCACCGGTGAACAGAAGATCGTGACCACGCTGATAGACCTCGCCGAGCGCAAGGCCCACGAGCAGGAGATCGAGCGGCTGAACCGGATGTATTTCGTGATCAGCCAGGTCAACCAGGCGCTGGTCCGGACCCATGATCGCGACGAACTCTTCCGGGAGGTCTGCCGGGTGCTGGCGGAGGTCGGTCGCTTCCGGCTGGCCTGGGCGGGGTGGTTGAACGGCGAGACAAAGGTCATCGAGCCGATCGCCGCGGCCGGTGAGGCCAAGGACTATATTTCCGACATCCGCATCTCGGCCGATGGCACACTGCCGGAGGGCCTCGGGCCGGCCGGCACCTCGGTCCGGGAGGGTCGCACCTATGTGTGCAATGACTTCTTTGCCGACCCCGTCACCGCGCCCTGGCGCGACCGGGCCGCGCAGAGCGGCCTGCGGTCGATCATCTCGTTGCCGCTGCGCAGCGAGGGTCGGGTCTGCGGCCTGCTGGCCGTATACGCCGATGAGGTGGGGTTCTTCGCGGCGCAGGAAGTGACGCTGCTCGAGGAGACGGCCGGTGACATGTCGTATGCGCTCGACGTGTTCGCCGGCGAGGCGCGGCGGCGCACCGCGGAGGAGCAGCTGCGCCAGAGCCAGGCGCGCCTGAGCTACCTGGTCGAAGCCACCCCGGCGGTGATCTACACCTTCAACGCCATCGGCGATCCGCGCGTGACCTTCATCAGCGCCAACGTGACCAAGCTCGCCGGCTGGGAAAGCGGCGCCTTCTGCGATGACGCCAATTTCTGGTGGGAGCATGTCCATCCGGACGATCGCGCGGCGGCCGTGGCCGCGTTGGCGCGCCTGCAGGGCGAGGACAGCGTGGTGCGCGAGTTCCGGTTCCAGCACCGGGACGGCAGCTGGCGCTGGACTCTCGACGAAGTCCGCCTGGTCCGCGATCCCGAGGGTCGGCCGGTCGAGTACATCGGCTCCTGGATCGACATCAGCGACCGCAAGGCGATCGAGGAGAATCTCAAGCGGCAGGAAGCCCAGTTCCGGTTCATCTTCGAGCGCGCTCCGGTCGGCATCTCGCTGGTTCTCGAAAGCGGCGAAGTGATGGTCAACGAAACGCACGCGCGCATCAGCGGCGTCCCGGTGAAGGATTCAAACATCCCCGGCATCTTCGGCAAGGCGTCGCATCCCGAGGACTATGCCCGGCAGCTGGTGGCGGCGGAGCCGTTCGCCCGGAACGAGGTCGATCAGTACACCTTCGAGAAGCGCTATCTGCATGCCGACGGCAGCACCGTCTGGGCCCGCCTGACCAGTCACTGGTTCATCAATGCGGCCACGCGGCAGCGACAGGTGCTGACCATCGTCTCGGACATCACCGAGCAGAAGCGCGTCGAGACCGAACTCAGACAGCAGAGTGCCAAGTTCCAGTTCATCTACGACCACCTCCCCGTGGGCGTCTCGCTGTGGACCAAGGCCCATGGGCTCGAGCTCAACCCGGCCTACATCCGGATCAGCGGCGTCACGGCGGCGGAGGCAAACCGGCCGGGCGTGTTCACCCGGGCCACGCACCCCGAGGACCATGCCCGGCAGCGCGAGATCACCGAGCGGTTTGATCGCGGCGAGATCGACCAGATCAGTCTCGAGAAGCGCTACCTCCACCCGGACGGCACGGTGGTCTGGGTCGAATTCACCAGCCATCGATTCACCGAGCCCGTCACGGGCGAGCAGCAGACGCTGACCACCGTCACCGACATCACCGCGCGCAAGAGGGCGGTGGAGGCCCTGCAAGCCCGCGAGGAGATCTTTTCGAACATCGTCAATCAGGCGATGGATGCCATGGCCCTGCTTGACCCCGGCACGGCCCGGTTCATCGAGTTCAACCGCGCGGCGCACGAGGGCTTGGGGTACACCCGCGAGGAGTTTGCCGCGCTCGGCATCGGCGGCATCCAGGCGGATCACTCCTTGGCCGAGATCGGCGAGAACGTGCGCCGGATCATGACCGAGGGCGGCGCCACCTTCGAGACCCGCCACCGCCACCGCCAGGGCGGGCCGCGCGACGTGCGCGTCAGCGCCCGGAAATTCACCCTGCGCGGCCAGGACTGCATTGCCGCCGTCTGGACCGACATCACGGAGGCCAAGCGGCTCACCCGCGAACTGCAGGCCAGCGAGGCCCTGCACCGCACCCTGTTCGAGAACATGGACCTCGGGGTGGTCTATCATGACGCCGCCGGCGCCATCGCCACCGCCAACCCGGCAGCGTGCCGGATCCTGGGGCTCACCCTCGACCAGATGCGGGGGCGCGACCCGTTTGATCCCCGCTGGCACGCCGTGCGCGAAGACGGCGCCCACTTCCCGGGCGAGGAGCATCCCGGCATGGTGGCGATGCGGACCGGCCAGCGGGTGCAGGACGTGGTCATGGGGATCCGGACGGGGGACGACGCGCCCGTCCGTTGGCTCCTGGTCCACGCGGTGCCCGAGTTCCACGCGGGCGAGACGCGGCCGTTCCGGGCCTTTTCCATCTTCGCCGACATCACCGAGCGCCGGCAGACCCAGCTGGCCCTGGAGACAAGCGAGGCCAAGTTCCGCCGGCTGCTCCAGATGGTGCCGCTGCCGCTGGGCCATGCGGACAAAGACGGGCGCATCACCTTCACCAACGAGCGCTTCCAGCGGCTCATTGGCTACATGCCCAATGAGGTGCCCAACGTCGAAACGTGGTGGCAACGGGTCTATCCCGATCCCCAGTACCGGGAGGCGCTCGCAGCGATCTGGGAACGGTCGTTGCGCCAAGCCATGGCCGGAAATGGTGAAATTGCGCCGCTGGAGACCAACATCACGCGCAAGGATGGCCAGGTGCGCATCGTGGAGATCTCCGGGATGGTCCTGGCCGGAGAGACCCTGGTGGCGTTCGTGGACATCACCGAGCGGGTGAAGACCGAGCGGAAGCTGCGCCAGCAGTCGCGCATCATCGAGCAGGCGCCGATGTCCATCGCCATCACCGACCTCACCGGCGCCATCGAGTACGTGAATCCCCGCTTCTGCGAGGTCACCGGCTACACGCTGGAGGAGGTCCTCGACCAGAACCCGCGCGTGCTCAAGTCGGGCAGGACGGCGCCCGAGGTCTACGTGCAGATGTGGCAGACACTCAGCCGCGGCGAGGTCTGGCGCGGCGAGCTGTGCAACAAGAAGAAGAACGGCGACCTGTACTACGAGCAGGCGGTCATCGCCCCGGTGACCGACGAGAACGGGGCGATCACGCACTACGTGGCCCTGAAGGAGGACATCACCGAGCGGAAGCACCGCGACGAGGCGCTGCGCGAGACCCAGGAGCGCTACCGCCTCATCGCCGAGAACACGAGCGACACCATCTGGCTCTACGACCTGGCGACGGAGCGCTTCACCTACTGCAGCCCCTCCGTGGTCAAGCTGCGCGGCTACCCGGTGGAGGAAGTGCTGACGCAGAAGATGGCCGACTCGCTGACGCCGGCCTCGGCCGCCCACATCGCCACCATCATGCCCGAACGCCTGGCCCGGTTTGCGGCCGGCGACCACTCGGTGCGCACCGAGGTGCACGAGCTCGATCAGGTCCATCGGGATGGCCACATCATCGCCACCGAGGTCTCCATCACGATTCTGGCGGGCGCGACCGGCCAACCCGAACAGATCCTGGGGGTCACGCGCGACATCACCGAACGCCGGCGCGGCGAAAAGGAGCTCAAGGAGAGTCGTGATCGCCTGATCCAGGCCGAGCAGATCGCCCGGCTGGGCAACTGGAGCCTCGAGCTGGCGACCGGCCAGGTCACCTGGTCGGATGAGATGTACCGGCTGCTGGAGCTCGATCCGGCCACGACCACTCCTTCGATCGAGTTGTACCACAGTTTCCTGCCCCCGGAGGATCGGGACCTGCTGCAGCGGCGTTTCACGGAGGCGATGGGGACCCGGCAGCGCTTCGTGCTCGGCACCCGGCTGATCCTGCGGAGCGGCCGGTTGAAGTACGCCGAGGGAACGGGCGAGGTGATCGTCGATGCGGCCGGCCGGCCGATCCGCGCCATCGGCACGGTCCAGGACGTCACTGAGCGGCGGCTCATCGAGATCGAGCTGCATGAGCTGGTGAAGGGACTGCGGGTGCTCCGGGCCATTTCCCAGGCGCTGGAACAGCGCACCCTCGACCGGACCGCCCTGCTGGCGCTCGTGGTGCGGGAGCTGCCCGCGGCCATGACGTACCCGGGCGATGCGCGGGCGGAGATCGTGATCGACGGGCAGCGGCAGGAAGCCGGGGCGGAGGGAACCCCGCTGGCGCGCCTGACGGCGCCGATCAGCATCAACGACCGCGTGGCGGGTGAGGTGGCGGTGGGTTACGTCCGGCCCCATGCCGGCGACGACGGCCCCTTCCGCGTGCGCGAGCGGGAAGTGCTCGAGAGCATCGCCCGCACCATCGGTCTCGGGCTCGGCGAGCGCGAGGCGTTCGCGGCCGTCCGGCAGTTCAACGCCGAGCTGGAGAGCAAGGTCGCCGCACGCACCGCCGAGCTGGCGGCCCGCAACCGGCAGATCCAATCCCTCTTCAACACCATCCCCGACACGGTGATGCGGGTGAGCGCGGACGGGATTGTGCTCTTCAGTCAACGGGCGCCCGAATCGCCCCGGCTGGCCGCCATCACGCCGCTGCCGGACACCGCCGCCAGCTACCGGGCCACGGCTGACCTGCTGGCGGCGTGCCGGGAACTGGGCCGGCGGGCGCTGGCCGAGAATGGCACCGTTTCCGGCGACATCGAGGTCGCCACTCCCGGCGGCCCGGTCGCCGTCGAGCTGCGCGCGGCCCCGACCGGGACGGAGGAGTTCGTGGTGTTCGCCCGCGACATCTCGGCGCGCAAGCGCCTGGAGGCGGAGGTCACGGCGATGCTCGCGAAGGAGCGCGAGATCTCCGAGATGAAGACGCGGTTCATCTCCGTCACCTCGCACGAGTTCCGCACGCCGATGGCCGCGGCGCTGGGTTCGGTCGAGCTGCTGCACAACCACTTCGCTCGCATGACCCCCGAGAAGCGCGAGGAGCTTTTCACCCGCATCTACGGGTCCCTGCACCGCATGACCGACATGCTCGACGACATCCTCCTGCTGAACCGCATGGACGCGAACCGCGTCGAGGTGCGGCCCACGGTGGTCGACCTGAGGAAGTTCATCCACAGCGCCGTCGACGAGATCCGCCTCGGTGACCGCGAGCACCACCGCTTCGCGCTGGAAGTCGCGGACGACCTCGCGGAGTTCGTCACCGACCCGAGCCTGCTGCACCACATCCTCTCCAACCTCCTGAGCAATGCCGTGCGCTATTCGCCGGCCGACACCACCGTCACGACCCGCGTCACGGCCACCGCCACGGCGGTCACGATCACGGTGGAGGACCAGGGCATCGGCATCCCGGAGGCCGACCGGCAGCGCGTTTTCGAGGCCTTCGAGCGCGGCTCCAATGTCGGCCAGATCAAGGGGACGGGCCTCGGCCTGAACATCGTGAAGCGCATGGTCGGGCTCCTCGGGGGGAGCATCAGCCTGGCGTCCGTCCCCGGTGGCGGCTCCTGCTTCCAATTTATCCTGCCCCGGTCGGCCCTGCCCCCCACTGACTCATGAGCAACCACCAGCACATCAGAATCCTGGTGATCGACGACGACACCGCGGTCCGCCAGACCCTCGCCGACATCCTCGAGCTCAACGGCTTCACCGTCATCACCGCGGAGGACGGCAACGAGGGCCTCGCCCTGGCGCGCCGCGACCTGCCGACCCTCATCATCACCGACGTGAACATGCCCGGCCTGAGCGGCTTCGAGCTGCTCGAGGCCTGCCGGAACGACGAGGCGCTGCGCGCCATCCCGGTCATCGTGGTCTCGGCCAAGGCTGACCGGGGCGCGGTCCGCCAGGGCATGGAGCTCGGCGCCGCCGACTTCATCACGAAACCCTTCACCGAGGGCGAGGTGCTGCACTCCATCGCCACGCGGCTGGAGAAAAAGGAGCTGCTCGACGAGCTCGATGCCTTTGCGCACACCGTGGCGCACGACCTCAAGAACCCGCTCGCCACGCTCAACGGCCGGCTTGACCTGCTCGGCATGGTGCTGGGCACGGCGGACGAGGCGACGCTGCGGAACCACCTCAACCAGGCCCTGAAGGCCTCGACGCGCCTCAGCGGGATCATCGACGAGCTGCTGATCCTGGCCGGCGTGCGCCGGCAAGCCGTGGTCCCGCGGCCCCTCGACATGGCGGCGATCGTCGACGAGGCGCTGGACCGCGTCGACAGCCTCCTGAAGCAGCAGAAGGCCCGGGTGGAGAAGCCGACCGCGTGGCCGGAGTCCGCCGGGCACGCCCCCTGGATCGTGCAGGTGTGGGTGAACTACATCAGCAACGCCGCGAAGTACGGTGGAACGGAGCCGCAGATCCGGCTCGGCGCCGAGACCCGCGAGGCCGGGCGGGTGCTGCGGGCCTGGGTGGAGGACCGCGGACCGGGCCTCGATGCCGCCGCGCAGGCCCGGATGTTCGTCCCCTTCACCCGCATCGCCACCGTGCGCGCCAGCGGCCACGGGCTCGGTCTTTCGATTGTCCGGCGCATCGTCGAGAAGCTCGGCGGCAAGGTCGGCGTCGAGAGCCAGCCCGGCGCCGGCGCCCGTTTCTGGTTCGAGCTGCCGACCGCGGCCCCGGCCCGCACCAACCCGCCTTTCCCCAACTCATGAACATCCTGATCATCGAGGACGAGGACGACATCCGGCAGACCCTGCAGGAGCTCCTGGAGCTCAACGGGCACACGGTGCTCGCCGCGCCGGACGGGCGGGCCGGCCTGGCCCTGGCCGAGCGGCGGCCGGAGTTGATCCTCTGCGACATCAACATGCCGGGGATGGATGGCTACGCGGTCCTCGAGGCACTGCAGCAGAGCCCGCATTGCCGGGACATCCCGTTCATCTTCCTGACCGCGCTGGCGGACCGGGCGGCGCAGCGACGCGGCATGACGCTGGGGGCGGACGACTACATCACCAAACCCTTCACCGAGCGGGAGATCCTCGACGCGATCGCCGCGCGCGTCCGCCGCCAGCGGCCGTTGCGCGAGCGGCTCGAGGCGCTGCTGGCCGAGCGCCAGCGCGAGGCCGGGGCCGCGTGGTCCCACGAGCTCATGACGCCGCTCAACGGCGTCCTGGGTGGGCTCCAGCTGATCGAGGCGGAGGCGGACGCGATCAAGCCGGAGGAACTCAAGGACCTGCTGGCGTTGATCCGGGAGGGTGCGGAGCGCCAGCAGCGGCTCTCGCGGCAGCTCGTGCTGCATTTTGAGCTGACCCAGCTGAAGTCCGCGCAGCCGGCCCCGGCGCGGCTCGGCTGCGACGCGAGTTCCTGTGTCGCGGCCGGCGTGGCGGAGGCGGCCGCCCGGTTGCGGCGGGAGGCGGACGTCACGGTGCACAGCGACGAGGCGCATGTGCCGCTCGCGGCGGCACATCTCAGCGCCGCCGTGGCCGAACTGGTGGGCAATGCCCTGTGCTACACGCCGCCGGGGCAGGCCGTGACCGTCACGGGCGCCGCCGGGGCGGGCCGCTACACCATCACCGTCACCGACCAGGGTCCGGGCATGACCGCCGAGCAGTGCCGCAGCATCGGGCCGTTCGTCCAGTTCGGGCGCGCCCGGCGCGAGCAGCAGGGCCTGGGCCTGGGTCTGGCCATCGCCCAGGCGGTGGCCGAGCTCGGCGGCGGCCGGCTCAGCCTGCAGCCCGGGCCCACCGGCCATGGCCTGCGGGCGGTGATCGATGTGCCCCAGCTCTGAAATTCCAGGATCCCGCCAACCCGCGTCTTTCCTCCCATCTGCCATGACGATCACCAAGCGGATTCTCCTGCTGATCCTGGCGCCGATCGTGGTCCTTGTGATCCTGAGTTCGATCGGGCTGCGCCAACTCGCCAAGATCAAGGACCAGTCCGTCTTCCTGGCCGAGAATATCACGCCGAGCCTCGCGACACTGGAACACATCAGCCACAACATCATCGCGGGCCGGGCGGACCTCAGCGCATACCTCCGTGAATCGAACCCGGCGCGCCGCGCCGAACTGCGCACGCGGTTTGTGGCGAATACGGGGAACACCCTGGCGGAGCTGGACAACTTCGAGCGGAGCTATCTCGTCAATGCGGAGGAGAGGGCCCTCCTGGAGAAGTTCCGCGAGCTGACACGCGAGTGGATCGCCCTGGGCCAGCGCAGCATGGATCGGCTGGATGCAGCGGATGGCGACCGATGGGCCAACGAGATTCGTGAACAAATCGATCAACAGCTCGCCGCGCGCGTGGGCGTCCTCGACCAATTGACCGACTTCAACAAGCAGATAGCGGACAGTCTGCGCACTCAGGCCGTCGCCACGCTGAGCGAAACCCGGCGCAATCTGACCGTCACTGCGGTCGCGCTGTTGGCCGCGTTGTCCTGGCTCGGTTGGGTGCTTTTTCGCCAGATCGTCCTGCCAATCCACGCGCTGCGAGAGGCGGTAAAGGACGTGGCGGACGGCAACTATAAGCGGGATGTTCCCCGGATCACCGCGAACGACGAAACCGGCGAGCTTGCCCGCTCGATCGATCAGTTGCGCCAGGTGGCTGCCGCCACCGAGCAGGAACGATGGGTCAAGGACCAGGTCGGCCAAATCTCCATCTCCCTGCAGCAGGCCCGGACGATCGAGGAATTCGGCCAGCGCCTGGTGCACGCCCTATGGGATGAGGCGGCCGCGCGTGGCGCCGCGTTCTACTGCGGCAACGAGGGCGAGCTCGCCTACGTGACAAGCCGGGGCCAGGCGCCGGAATTCGTCGGCCGGCCGGCCGGCGAGGTCGCGCGGCAGTGCCAGCGCGAGGGCCGGCCGATCAGCTCCCGCAAAGCGGATGCGGGGTATTGCGAGCGCTATCCGGACCTGGACGGCCATGAGACCGCCTGGGTACAGGCCTGGCCGCTCAACGGATCGGACGGCCGACCGTGTGTGCTCGAGCTGGCCACGGCCGCACCGTTGGCCACCCGCGCCCGGGTGCTGGTGGCGGAACTGCTGCCCGTGGCCACCCTGGTGCTGGAAAGCCTGCACCTCATGCTGAAGACGCTGAGCCAGACCGCGGCGCTGAGGGTGCATCAGGAGGAACTGGAGGAAGCTGAGGCCTGGTTCCGCCAACTGATCGAGTCGGCGCCCGGTGGCATCTTGGTGGTGGATGGCGCGGGGCTCATCGTGTCCGCCAACCGGCAGGCGGAGACGGTATTCGGCTACCCCGCGGAGCGAATGCAGGGCATGGTGGTCGAGAAGCTTCTGCCCGAGGCGATGGCCCAGGCTCACCAGGCCAAGCGCGAGCGCCACATGGCCGATGCCTCCGCGCCCGGCATGGTGGCGGTCGCCGGGAAAGCGCGGCGCAGCGACGGAACCGAGTTTCATATCGAAGCGGAGATCTCGCGTCTGCAAGAGTACCCGGGTCGCCCCGGCAAATACTGCATCGCCGTGCGCGACGTCACCGCCCGCGAACGGGTGGCCGTGCAGATGCGCCAGCTCACCCGCGCCATCGAGCAGTCGTCATCGTCCGTGGTCATCACCGACGCCGCGGGCGCCATCGAGTACGTCAACCCCTACTTCTGCGCGCTCACGGGCTTCACCGCCGAGGAAGTCATGGGCCAGAACCCGCGCATCCTCAAGTCCGGGCAGACGCCGCCGGAGGTCTACACCGAGTTGTGGCAGACGATCGCGGCCGGCGACGTCTGGCGCGGCGAGCTCATCAACCGGAAGAAGAACGGCGAGCATTTCGTCGAGACCAGCGTGATCTCGCCGGTGACCGATGCCAGCGGCAGGATCACCCACTTCGTCGCCATCAAGGAGGATGTCACCACGCAGAAGCGCGACGAGAAGAAGCTCCAGTTCAACCGCTTCGTGGTGGAAAACGCCGGGCCGATGTTATGGATCGATCCGGTCACCGGGGCCGCGGTCTATGGCAACCGCAGCGCCGCCGAGCACCTTGGCTACACGCGCGAGGAGCTGGTCCAGCTGCGCGTCCCGGATTGGGACCCGGACTTCGACATGGCGCAGTTGCCGGCCATCGTGCAGCTGCTGCACGCGAACGGCAAACCGATCACCTTCCCGACCCGCCACCGGCGGAAGGACGGCACCATCGCCGCCGTGGACATCACGGTTTTCCTGGCGGAGAGCGACGAGCGGTCGCTGCTCATCTGCACCGTGGTCGACACGACCGAGCAGAAGCGCGCCGAGGCCGAGCTGCAGGCGGAGCGCGAGCGGCTGCAGTGGCTGCTCGACACCGCCCCGGTCGGCGTCGCGATCACCGTGGATGGCGTCATCCGCTTCGCCAATCCCCGCATGGTCCAGATGACCACCCTTGATGTCGGCCGCCCGGCCGCCGATTCCTACGTCCGGCCCGAGGAACGCGCCCGCGTGCTGGAGATCATGGGCCGCGAGGGCATCGCGCGGGACCAGAATATCCAGATGTACGCGCCGAACGGCGACGCCCGCGACTTCATCGCCACGTTCCTCGCGACGGAATATCAGGGTCGGCCGGGCATGCTGGGCTGGTTGACCGACATCACCAAGCTCAAGGCGGCGGAAATCGAGATCCGCCGGGCCAAGGAGATCGCGGAGGAGGCCACCCAGGCGAAGAGCGACTTCCTCGCCAACATGAGCCACGAGATCCGCACCCCCATGAACGCGATCATGGGGATGAGCCACCTCGCGCTCACCACCGAGCTGAGCCCGCGGCAGCGCAACTACATCGAGAAGGTCCACCGCTCGGCCGAGAACCTGCTCGGCATCATCAACGACATCCTCGACTTCTCCAAGATCGAGGCCGGCAAGCTGACGATGGAGACGGTGGACTTCCGTCTCGAGGACGTGATGGAAAACCTGTCGAGCCTCATCGGCATGAAGGCCGAGGACAAGGGACTCGAGCTGCTCTTCCAGGTGGCGCCCGACCTGCCGACGGCGCTGGTGGGCGACCCGCTGCGCCTGGGCCAGATCCTGCTCAACCTCAGCAACAACGCCGTCAAGTTCACCGAGAAGGGTGACATCGTCATCGGCGTCGAGAAAGCCGCGCAGACCGACCAGGCCGTCGAGCTGCACTTCTGGGTGCGCGACACCGGCATCGGCCTGACGCCCGAGCAGCAGCGGCGGATGTTCCAGTCCTTCAGCCAGGCCGACGCCTCCACGACGCGGAAGTACGGCGGCAGCGGGCTGGGGCTCGCGATCTCGAAGCGCCTGGTGGAGATGATGCAGGGCCGGATCTGGGTCGAGAGCGAGCTTGGCCGCGGCTCCACCTTCCACTTCGTGGTCCGCCTCGCCTGCCAGGCCGCGTCCAGGCCGCGGCGCATGTTCCGCGCCGACGAGCTGAAGGGCGTGCGGATGCTCGTGGTCGACGACAACGCCTCGGCGCGCACCATCCTCGCGGAGATGGGCCGGAACTTTGGCCTGGAAGTCGACGTGGCGGCGGATGGTCCCGCGGCACTCGCCATGATCGAGCAGGCGGAAGCCGCGGCGCGGCCGTACGACGTCACCCTGATGGACTGGCGCATGCCGGTGATGGATGGCGTGACCTGCGCGGAACAGCTGCAGAAGTCGGCGCATCCGCAGCGACCGGTGGTCATCATGGTCACGGCGTTTGGCCGCGACGAGGCCCAGGGCCTCGCCCAGCAGCGCGGCGTGCACATGCAGTCGGTCCTGACCAAACCGGTGACGCCCTCGACCCTGCTCGAGACCATCGGCGCGGCCCTGAACAAGGGCGCAGTCATCGAGACGCGGGCGCACGAGAAGGCCGGGTACCAGAGCGAGCACATGCGCCAGCTGGAGGGCGCCCGGCTCCTCCTCGTCGAGGACAACGATCTCAACCAGGAACTCGCCCTCGAGCTCCTGCGCAACGCCGGCATCGACGTCGTGTTGGCCAACAACGGCCAGGAGGCGCTCGACTGGCTGGCCCAGGAGGCGGACTTCGACGGCATCCTCATGGATTGCCAGATGCCGGTCATGGACGGCTACGCGGCCACCCGGGCGATCCGACGCCAGCCCGCCCTCGCGCATATCCCGATCATCGCGATGACCGCCAACGTGATGGCCGGGGAGCGCGAAAAGGTCATCGAGGCGGGCATGAACGACCACATCGCGAAGCCGCTCAACGTGAGCGAGATGTTTGCCACCATCGCCCGGCTGGTGAAGCCGGCCGGCCGGCGTCGGCCCGCGGCGGCCCAGGTGGCGACGGCCGGGCCGGAACCGGTGGAGCTGAACCTGCCCGGCATCGATGTCACCGCCGGCCTCGCCTCGGCCAACGGCAACGCGGAGCTGTACCGCAAGCTCCTGCGCAAGTTCCGCGAGAGCGGGCGCGAATTCGCCGCCGCGTTCCAGGCCGCCCAGACGGGTCCGGATCCCACGGCGCAGACGCGGATGGCGCACACGCTCAAGGGCACGGCCGGCACCATCGGCGCCCGCGCGCTGCAACGCGCGGCGGCCGCGCTCGAAAAGGCCTGCCAGGGCGGCCGGGCGGAGGTGATCGCCCCCGCGCTGACCAAGACCCTGACCGAGTTGGATCCGGTGATCGCCGGTCTCGCCGCACTCTCGGAGCCGGCCGCCCCGCCCATCGCCCCGCGGGCATTCGACCGGGCCGCGTTTGCCGCGCGGTTGCTGGCTTTGGAAGGGCTCCTCGCCCGGAACGACACCAAGGCCGCCGATTTGATCGATGACCTCGTGGCCGGCGCGCACGGCACCCCATGGGCGTCGCAGGTGGCGGAGGCCGCCGGGGCCATCGGCAACTACGATTTCGACGCCGCGCTGGTGGTCGTGAAGGCCGTCCGCCAAGCCGTCGAAAAATCCGGCAACTGATCCGCCCAGTCATCTCCCGCACCGAATTTCTGCATGCCCATCGAGAACAACACCGCCCCCCGCCGCCCTTGCCTCCTGCTGGTCGACGACACGCCCGCCAACATCGACGTGCTCGTCGGCCTGCTGAAGGCCGACTACGACCTGAAAGTCGCGAACCGCGGGGCGAAGGCGCTGCAGATCTGCACGTCGGGTGAGCGGATCGGCCTGATCCTGCTCGACGTGATGATGCCGGAGATGGACGGCTTCGAGGTCTGCCGGACCCTGCGGGCCGCGCCGGCCACGCGCGACCTCCCGATCATCTTCCTCACCGCGCGGACCGAGGTGGACGACATCGTCCAGGGCTTCGAGACCGGCGCCAACGATTACCTGGCGAAGCCGTTCCGCGCGGCGGAACTGCGCGCGCGGGTCCGCACCCACCTCACGGTCGCCGCACAGCAGCGCGAGATCGCAGCGCGGAACGGCGAGCTCAAGCAGATGCTCCAGATCGTCTGCCATGACGTGGGCAACCAGTTCGCCGTGCTCAGCATGGCGGTCGAGATCGTGACGAACCATCCCGAGATCGACATCCGGAAGTACCTGCCGCGCATCGCCGTGGCCGTGCGCAACGGCATCGGTCTGACCGGGCTCGTGCGCGAGCTGCGTTACGCCGAGGACAAGGGACTCAGGCTGGAGCCCGTGGCACTCCTGGAGGCGGTGAACGAGGCGCTGCTGCTGGCGGAGGACCGGATCCAGGCCAAGGAGCTGGCGTTCGACGTCGTCGTGCCGGATCTCCGGGTCCGCGCGGAGCGGTGCTCGCTGACGAACTCGGTCTTCGGCAACCTGATCTCGAACGCGATCAAGTTCTCGCCGCGCGGCAGCCGCATCCGCATCACGGGCGAGCGCGAGAATGACGGGGTGCGCCTGAGTTTCCGCGACCCTGGGATCGGCATGTCACCGGAGGCACTCAGCAAGGTGTTCGACTTCACGCAGAGCCGCAGCCATCCCGGGACCGAGGGCGAGAAGGGGACCGGCTTCGGCATGCCCCTCATGCACCGCTTCGTGACCGGGTACGGTGGCGCGGTGACCGTGACCAGCCGCGAGGCGGCCACGCACCCGGAAGATCACGGCACCGAGTTCACGCTGCGGCTGCCGCTGGCGGAAGGCTGATCGGCATCACTCCGTCTTGGCGACCGCCGCGGGCTGCGCGGTGCGGGCGACGGCGATCTCGCCCTGGCGGGCGTAGTCGATCGCCTCGGCGAGGATGCGGGCGGCCTCCTGCGGGGCGTGGAAGCCCATGGAGTTCTCCGCGGAGATGAAGTCGAGGCGCCACTGGGCCTTGCGCTGGAGGTCGCGCGCGGGCTGCAGCTGGGGATCGGTCGCGCCGCGCTCCTTGGCGGCGGCGATGGCGTCCATCAGGCCGATGACGGCCTGCTCGCCGCGGTTGAGGAGGGCGACGTTGCGGTCCTGCACGAGGAGCGCGCGGGCCTTGATCTCCTGCTCGGGGACG
>CAZGJB010000018.1:14937-24733 GCA_964526145.1 uncultured Opitutaceae bacterium | reverse complement strand
GCAGGCGATGTTGGGGCACTCGCCTGCGCTACGCTCACCATCGCCTGCAAGCAGGCTCCTACATGGGGAAGCTCACCTGCCGACCACCGGCACTTTTTTCGCCCCAACCTTCCCGCCGAGCCAGGCCGCGGCGACGAAGACTGCGATGCTGCCGACCCAGAACCACACGGGGTGCGGGATGGCGAACAGGTTCATCAGTCCGGAAATCAGCATCATGCCGCCGATGAGATACGCCTGCCGCTCGGGTGAGTCCGCCGCGAGCCGGGCGGCCACCCACGAGCCGACGAAGGTGCCGGCGAAATACGAGAGCAGCACCATGAGCAGCGCGCCGACGGGCGCCTCCATCATGATCTTCTTGAGCACCTCGGGGTTGTTGTAATCCAGCCCCGGCGGCGGCGGATAGAGGAAGTGAGCAGCCGCCTGCACGAGCCCGATGAGAACGATGGAAACGACCGCACCCGCCAGCAGGGCGAGAATGTTGCGCACGAGGGAGGACATGGGATGGAACGTTCAACGCTTAACTTTCAACGTTCAACGCTCAAGTGACGGATGGGGTAGCTGCATGATCGGTTCCGCACGCTGCCCATTGAGCGTTAAGTGTTAAGCGTTCAACGTTGAGCGTCCTGCGCCGAGCGACGGCGCTCAATGCGCCCACTCATCCGCCGCATCGCGGATGAGCTGCTGCAGGAGCGGGAAGCGCACCTCGCCGTAGTTCAACGCGTAGCGCAGCTTGCCGTCGCGAAAGACCCACGTGCTCGGCACCCACGAGAGCGGGATGTCCATGAAGCTCTGGATGCTGCCCTCGCCCTTCCGCACGTGGTTCGGATGGTGCAGCCGCCGCAGGTTCGGCTGATCCTTCACGCCCTGTTTTTCGAGGTAGGCATAGCCGTCGTCGGAACTGCGGATGGTGACGAAGATGAAGCGTACATCCGGATTCGACCCAAGGAAGGTCGCCCAGCCCCGGTCCTTGTGCTCGGCCGTGCTGTTGGGACACCAGGGCGCCCAGAAATGCACGACGGTGATCTGCGGCTTGGCGACCTCCGCGGCCACCTCCTCCTCGACCAGCAGCCATCCCGCCGGCGTTTCCGCCCGTGCGAGCGTCGCCATCGTCACCAAAATCAAGAGCAGGCGTTTCATGGCCGCAGGCTAGGGATGAGCATCCAGCTCCGCCAGCTTGCGCTTCACCATGTAGCCGCGCTGGTCGCGCGGGTAGGTGTCGAGGAGCTTTTGGAAATACGCTCGCGCCTGGGCCGGATCGCCGGCCTTGAGTGACAATGCGGCGATCTGCACCAGCACGTCGGCATGCGTCACGGCATCGAGCCGACCGAGCCGTTCCGCCGCCAGCAGGTGCGGGAGGGCCGGCAGCGGCGGCAGCCGGTAGTAGAAGATCGCCTCCGCCACGAGCCAGTGCAGCTCGCTCTGCGCCGCGGGGCTGCGGGCCAGCGCGATGAGCTGTTCGGCCCCGGCCACCCGCTCGGCCGGCGTCAGCGCGGGATCGAGCGCGTAGATCTGCAGGATCGCGAGGCGGCTCAGGGCCGTCTGCGCCCAGACCGACTCCGGCCGCAGCGCGATCAACTCCCGGTAAAGGCGCGCCGCCGCCGCCTCGTCGGGCTGCGCCGCGTGGTGCTGCGCGATGCGGGCGAGGTAGAAGCGCGCACCGAGGCCCGCGTCGTCCGCTCCCGCCGCTGCCAGTTCGGACAGAATCCCGCGCGCCGCCTCGATCTGCACCGGCGTTATCGGCTGCCGCGCCAGCAGGGCCACGGCCTGCCCGAAACGCGCCTCGCGCCCCGCCGCCGGATCGGCCCCCGCGGCCAGGCGCTCGAAGATCCCCACCGCGTCATCCGCCCGATAATCCGCCAGCGCCCGCCAGCCCTCGGCCAAGGTCTCGGCGGCGACCGCAACGGTGGACACCACCAGATATACCAGCACCCAACGTGGGAATCGGCTCGGAAGGTTCGCGCTCATTTCACCACCGCGTGCTCCAGCGCGTCGCGCCATTGATAGGGTTTCATCTCGTTCGACACGGTCACAAGCCGCAGCAGCTCCGGCGGCGCCGCCGGATCGGCGAGGTAAAGCGCCGCGGCGGCCAGCGGGTCCTCGCGGCGGATGTTCTCGCGCCCCGCGCGTTCGAAGCGGGTCAGGTCATCGCGCAGCCGCGACGGCAGCCCCTGCCGCACCACCGTCCGGTACGACTCGACACTGCCACCGCTGCCCCAGAGCGAGCTCAGCTCCGCGCGCATGAACATGCCGGCATCGATGCCCGACAGCGTCATGAAGCTCGCGCCCCAGGCCATGCCCTCGGTCTCCTGCGTGAACTGCGCCGCGAAGTGCGACGGCTTCACCCCGACCGTCGCCGGCTGCCAATGGCTGATGTCGGTGAACATCTGGCTGCCCTCCACGCTCGTGAGATACCGCAGGAAATCGATCGCCTGCTCACGATGCTTGGTGTGGCGGTTGAGAAAAAAGCCCATGCCCGTCAGCACCTGACCCTCGCTGAACGGTCCCTCGGTGAACTGCCCGTAGACGGGGTCGTCCTCGCGCGGATGCGGGAAGCGGAACGCGCCGATCTCGAACGGGCAGATCAGGAGCAGACTGCTCGCGTCCCAGCTGGGCATGACGGCCATGAGCGCGCGGCCATTGACGAAATCCGTCAGCGCCGAGTCCCGGTTGCGCTGCAGGAACCCCGGCGTGCTCACCTCGCCGAACTCGCGCAGGAGCTGCAGGCTGGCGACGACGTCGGGTGTGTCGAAGCTCCACTCGCCGCGCAGGTAGTACACGGCGGCCTCGTGATCCGTGACCCACAGCCGGTTCCGGTGGTCGAGGCGCTCCGAGAGCTTGGTCAGCGCGTTGCCCACAATCGGGTACATGATGAACGGATAGCTGTCCTTCGACGTCGCCAGCGGGACGAGGCTGCGCCCGTGGCGCGATGCGTAGGCTTTCACCGCCTCGCACACCTGGAGGAATTCGCGGTAGTTGCGCGGCGGGTCGTCGCGGCCGGTGATCTCGCGCAGGAGCGCCTTGTTGTACACGATGCGCGGGATGTGCGACGTGACCGTGATGCCGTAGTAGCGGTTGAGCGACTTCACGAAGCTGTCGTCGTTGGTCATCCCGTCGACATTGGTGTCGCGCCACGCGACGCCCTCGAGCGGGGTGCCGCGGTTGTAGGGGTTGGGCTGGAGGACCTCGGCGTCGATCGGCTGGAAGTACCGCGCGAGATTGGGCCAGACCCAGACGTACTCGACGATGTCCGGGCCGGTGCCGCCCACCATCTGGGTCTGCACCCACTGCATGTAGACGCTGTCGGGCACGGCGATGTGCTCGATCTTCACGTGCGGGTTCAGTTTTTCGTAGCGCGCGATGATCGCGTCGATCGCCTCGCGCACCGTGCCCTCGAGCTGCCACTGCGAGAGCCGGATGGTGATGCGGTCGCTCCGGATGTCCTCGGTCGTGCGCCAGAGCACGAGGCCCGCCGCCGCCACGTAGGCGAGCGCCAGGAGCAGGAGACCGGCATGCTTGGGTTTCATCAGGGGCGCGGGGCAAACCAGCAGCCCCGGCCCGGCTTGGCAATCGCGCGCTTGGAAATCCCCCGCTCACCCGCCAACGTCTTCGTTCCGATCTCCTCACCATGCCCGCCCACCCGCTTCGCCTTTCCCTGCTTCTTGTCCTCGCCATGTCCGCGCTGGCCCTCGGTGCCGGCTGCACCAGCGCCCGGATGCGCCAGCTGGCCGAGGAGGCCAATCGCGAGGCCGCCGCCAGCGCCTCGCCCTTCCGCTGGGAAGTGTACCGCGGCAGCGAGGGCGAAGCGCTGCGTCGCGTGATGGTCGACCTGCCCTCGGGTGCAACCAGTGCCGACGCCCTGCTGCAGCGCGACATCCTCACCTTGATCGCCAAGACCGAGGCCAAGCAGAACCGCCCCGCCCCGGTCGTCTCGGCCATCAAGCCCTTGCCCAATCGCCGCGAAATCTGGGTGCTCGAATCGCTGACCCCCGGCGAAGGCATCGCCTACATCGTGACCCTCCGCCCCGCCACCCAAGGCGGGACCGACATCCTGCTGACCGGCCCGACCACCTTCGCCCTGCGCGCGAGCCGGTAGGCCCGCCTCGTTCTCGTTTCTCTTAATCTTTCTCTTTCTCCTGCTCGGCCCGATCCGAGAGAGAAAAAGAATCATGGACAGCCTCCGCGCCTCCGCGAGAGCCAAACTTCAGCATTGCCCGCATCCCCACCCCCGATGCACTCGGCTCCTTCCTTCATGTCCGCCACGCCCAATTTGCCGAATCCCGACCACGTGCTCGCCATCACGGCCGAGCTGAAACTCAAGATCCACCAAGTCGCCGCCACCGCCGGCCTGCTCAAGGAAGGCGCCACCGTGCCCTTCATCGCCCGCTACCGCAAGGAGGCCACCGGCGAGCTCGACGAGGTGCAGATCACCGCCATCCGCGACCGCCTGGAACAACTCGCCCAGCTCGACGAGCGCCGCGCCGCCATCCTCGCCTCGCTCAAGGAGCGCAACCTGCTCACGCCGGAACTGGAGAAGGCCATCGCCGCCGCCACCACCCTCACCGCGCTCGAGGACATCTACCTTCCCTTCCGCCCGAAAAAGCGCACCCGCGCCACGATCGCCCGCGAAAAGGGCCTCGAACCGCTGGCCGAACTCCTCTGGGCCCAGGGCGCGGACACCGACGTGGCCGCCGCCGCGGCCGCCTATGTCGGCCGGGAATACACTCCCGACGACGGCAAGAACCAGCCGACCAAAATCGCCTCGGCCGACGAGGCCCTCGCCGGGGCCCGCGACATCCTCGCCGAGCGCATCAGCGACGACAAGGACGCCCGCACCCGGCTGCGCGCCCTCTACCAGAAGGACGCGGTCATTTCCTCCAAGGTGCTCACCGGCAAGGCCGAATCCCCCGAGGCCGCCAAGTTCAAGGACTACTTCGACTGGAGCGAACCCCTCGCCAAGGCCCCGAGCCACCGCATCCTCGCGATGCGCCGCGGCGAAAAGGAGCTGTTCCTGATGATGCGCATCACGCTGCCCGACGAGGGCGCCGCCTTCGCCGCGGTGCAGGCGCTGTTCGTGAAGGCCAAGAACCCCGCCGCCGACCAGGTGGTGCTCGCCGTGCAGGACGCCTGCAAGCGCCTCCTCGGCCCCGCGATGGAGACCGAGATGCGCCTTGAGTCGAAGAAGCGCGCCGACGAGGCCGGCATCAAGGTGTTCGCCAGCAACCTCCGCGAGCTCCTCCTCACCGCCCCGCTCGGGCAACGGGCCGTCCTCGCCATCGATCCCGGCTTCCGCACCGGGTGCAAGGTCGTGCTCCTCGACCGCCAGGGGAAGCTCCTGCACAACGACGTCGTCTATCCCGACCGCCACCCCGACGAGGCCAAGGAGAAGATCGCCGGCTTCGTGAAGTTCTTCAACGTCGAGGCCATCGCCATCGGCAACGGCACCGCCGGCCGCGAGACCGAGGCCTTCATCCGCACGCTGAAGCTCCCGCCCGCGATCCCGGTGGTGATGGTCAACGAGTCCGGCGCCTCGATCTACTCCGCCAGCGAGGTCGCCCGCGAGGAGTTCCCCGACCACGACCTCACCGTACGCGGCGCCGTGTCCATCGGCCGCCGCCTCATGGACCCGCTCGCCGAGCTGGTGAAGCTCGACCCGAAGAGCATTGGCGTCGGCCAGTACCAGCACGACGTCGACCAGACCGCGCTGAAACGCTCGCTCGACGACACGGTCGTCAGCTCCGTCAACGGCGTCGGCGTCGAGCTCAACACCGCCTCGAAGCAGCTCCTCAGCTACGTCTCCGGCCTCAACGCCACGACCGCCGCCGCCATCGTCGCGCGGCGCAACGAGCACGGCGCCTTCAAGTCGCGCGCCGAGCTGAAGGAGGTCCCGCGCCTCGGCCCCAAGGCCTTCGAGCAGGCGGCCGGCTTCCTTCGCATCCGCGGCGCCGCGCACCCGCTTGACGCCAGCGCCGTGCACCCGGAGCGCTACGCCCTCGTCGAAAAGATGGCCGCCGACTACGGCGCCACCGTGGCCGACCTCATGCGCGACGGCGCTTTGCGCGCGAAGATCAGGCTGGAGAACTACGTCTCCGCCGACGTCGGCCTCCCCACGCTCACCGACATCATGGCTGAGCTCGCCAAGCCCGGCCGCGACCCGCGCGAGCAGTTCGAGGCGTTCAGCTTCACCGAGGGCGTGAACAAACCCGAGGACCTGAAGCCCGGCATGAAGCTCCCCGGCATCGTGACCAACGTCACGGCGTTCGGCGCGTTCGTGGACATCGGCGTGCACCAGGACGGCCTCGTGCACGTGAGCCAGCTCGCCGACAGCTTTGTCACCGACCCCGCCGCGGTCGTGAAGCCGCAGCAGAAGGTCATGGTCACCGTGGTCGAGATCGACCTCCCGCGGAAACGCATCGCCCTCTCGATGCGCAGCAAGCCCGAGATCGGGAAGCCCGCGGCCAAGACCACGGGGGAGAGGGCCCGCACCAACCCCGGCACCCCGCGTCCGCCGGCCACATCGGCCCCGGCACCTCGCCCACCGCAGTCAGTGAACAACGACTGGTTCAGCGCCGCGTTGAACAAGAAGAGATGACCACCTAAGGCAGGTCCCGTCGCGTCAGCCCCTTCAGGTCCTTCGGCGCGGACGGCAGCACCAGGCTGGCGAGGTAGCCCACGCCGACGCACACGATGATGCCGATCACGCCGTAGAGGAAGAAACTGAGCTTCGTCTGCGTCTGCACGTACAGCAGCACGGCCACGCTCACGGCCGCGCCGACCAGCACGCCGGCGGCGTGCGCACGGCGGGTGAAGATGCCGAGGACGAACAGCGCGGCCAGCGCCCCGCCGGCCGAGCCGATGACCGCATAATACGCATCCATCAACGACGCGATCTTCGTCCCCGCCATCAGGCAGGCCACGCCGGTCACCACCAGCCCGAGGCCGAGGATCAACCCCTGCGCGACGCGCAGCCGCGACCGGTCGGTGCCCTGCGGCCAGATCCGGACGTGGAAATCCGTCACCCAGGCGGTGGCCACGCTGTTGAGGCTGCTCGAGAGCGTGGACTGCGATGCCGCCAGAATGCCGGCGATCACGAGGCCCGCGACGCCGGCCGGCAGCTCACGCACGATGAAAAGCGGGAAAATCGCGTCGGTCGTCAGCGTGGGGTCGAGTCGATCCGGGTGCTGGCGATAGAAGAGGAAAAACGCCGTGCCCACCGCATAGAACAGGATCGAGCCCGGCAGCGAGATCCACACGTTGAGCCAGATCGAGCGCCGCGCCTGCGCCTCCGTCGACGTCGTCACGTAGCGCTGCACCACGTCCTGGCTGGCGGTGTAGGAAAGCAGGCTGTTGCAGCCCGTGCCGAGCAGAATGACGACGACCGAGGCCTGCGTGAGATCCGGGTTCCACCAGTCGGTGAAGCCGAGGAACTTCCCGTGCTCCTGCGCCACCGCGATCATGCCGCCAAGGGATCCCTCGCACTGGAACAGAATGAGCAGCAGGCTCACGAGCGCCCCGCCCAGGAGCACGACCGCCTGCACGACATCGGTCCAGATCACCGCCTCGATGCCGCCGACCATGGTATAAGCCACGCACGCCAGGCCCGTGACCACGATGCAGGTGTACACGTCGAGCGAGCTCACCGTCGCCAGCGCCACGGCCGGCAGGTACAGCACGATGGCCATGCGCCCGAGTTGGAAGAGGATGAAGACCGCGCTGCCGAGCTGGCGCACGAGGCCGTTGAAGCGGTGCTCGAGGTATTCGTAGGCCGAGGTGACGTTGAGCCGGCGGTAGAACGGCAGGTAGAACAACGTCACGATCGGGGTGATGAGCACCAACCCCACGAGCCCGAAGCTGTAGGCCCAGTCGGTCGCATACACCTTGGCCGGCAGCGCCATGAAGGTGATCGAGCTGAGCATGGTCGCATAGATGCTGAGCCCCGCAGCCCACCAGGGCACATGCTGGCCGCCGCGGAAAAACGTGTCCGTGCTCCGCTCGCGCCGCACGAAGTACAGGCCGATGCCCAGCATTGCCGCGAGGTAGAGGCCGAGCGTGGCGGTGTTGACCCAGCCGAGCCCCGCCCGCTCATGCGCCGGCTGGGCAAGCAACACCCGCGGTGTGCGCGTGCCGGGCCGCACCTCACCGCTCACGACCGCCCAGCCACCGGCCCACGATACCACCGGAGCGACAATCGGTGGCCAGCGGCCGGAGTTGGGATCGTCAACCGGATTGGGGCCGGGCTCGTGCGGCAAGGCGCCCGTTTGCGTCCAGGTGTCGGTGATCGTGTGATAACCTTGGATATCCGCCGGGAATCCTGGGTGCCGGTCCTGCAGCACCGAGGTTTCCTTGAGGTACTTGCCGTCGTCGCCGCCGAGGAAGAGCAGGTGCGTCGCACCCGGCACGATGGCCGGCGAAGGCGCCGCCTGGCGCGCGACGGGCAGGTCGGCGAGCCGCTTCCATCCGACCGCCGGCGTGTAGCGCCAGGCATCGTTGAGGTAGCGGCGCTCGAGCTTGCCATCCGCCCCGGGCACGAGATCGAGACCCGCGAAGAGGTAGAACGCGCCGTCGAGCGCCCCCGCGACCGCCGTCTGCCGCGGTGCGCCCGGCCACGGTGCAAGTTCGCGCCAGCGGCGTTCGGCCGGCGGCGCGTCGAGGTCGAGAGCGTAGAACCACCGTCCTGGCGCGCCGGTGAATTCGCGCAGGCCGCCCGCCACGTACACGGTCCGGCCCACGAGCGCGCCGCACGCGTAGTGCAGCGGGGCCGGCAGTGACGGCCAGGTCTCGACGGCGATGCCGCCGCCTTGCCGCCGCAGGAGCCACACCTCGGCGGTGGCCGCGCGGTCGTCGGAGCCGCCAATGCACAGCACGCCCTCGGGAATCGTGACCGAGACGCCGTAGGCCCGCGGCCGCGGGAGCCGGCCGACCTCGCGCCAGCTTCCATCGGGGGTCTCAAGGACGAAGACCCGGTCGTGCCAGACCTTCGGTCCGCCCGCCCACAGGCTGCCCTGCGGGAAATTCGTGCCGCCCGCGACGACGAGTGCGCCGTCGGCCACGCCGGCAAAGGGTGCCGCAAACCCGACCGGATCCGGCAGCGGCGGCAGCTCGGTCCACCGCAGGGCCTCGGCCCTCCCGACCGTTGCAGCCACCATGAGCAACAACAGGAGCCGGAGCAGGAAACGGCGGTGCATGGTGCCGCGCATCACAATTTGCCTTCGTCACGACAGCCAGAAAAAAGCCGGCCTAATCCGGCGCAGTTCAAGTCCTGCAAATACCCGCAAATCTTTGCTTTGCGTTCAACCTTGGGCACGTTGCGGAGTCTAACCTCACTGCATGACCACATCCAAAACCCCTAACGATCCGGCATCCAAACTCATCGTCCGCGGCGTGCACCTCGACCTCACCGAGGCCCTGCGTCAGGCCGTGGCGAACAAGGCCGAGCGCCTGCTCCGCCACAACGATTACATCATCCGGATCCGCATCGACCTCGAGCTCGATAAGACCAAGGACATCAACCACAAGTTCATCGCCAAGGGTCACATCGAGATCGGCGGCCCCGACCTCATCGCCAGCGTGGCGTCCGAGGATTGCTACAAGTCCATCGACCTGCTCGTCGACAAGCTCGACCGTCTGCTCGAACGCCGCCACGGGATCCGCAAGGACAAGCGCAACCACCCGCACGCGACGGACATCGCCAGCGAGCTGCCGAAGACCTGAGTCCGCCCGCGCGGATCAGCGATACGGCTGATGCAGCTCCACCGGCTGCGCCTTGGTGCGCAGCCGGAGGTTCAGCATCTCGACGCCG
>CAZGJB010000018.1:0-14927 GCA_964526145.1 uncultured Opitutaceae bacterium | reverse complement strand
CCATGGCGAAGTAGACGTAGCCCTTCGAGATGTGCGCGCCCGTGCCCTCGGCCACGAGCGTCACGCCGATCAAAATCAGGAACGACAGGGCGAGGATCTTGAGCGTCGGGTGCTTGTTGACAAAGTCGCTGATCGACCCCGCCGCCAGCAGCATCACGCCCATCGCGAGGATGACCGCGATGATCATCACCGAGAGGTGCTGCGCCATGCCGACCGCCGTGATCACGGAGTCGAGCGAGAAGACGATGTCGAGGAGCATGATCTGGATGAGGACGTGCCCCATCTTGGCGGCGCCCTTGACGGGATTGCCCGCGCCGTCGTGACCCTCGAGCTTCTCGTGGATCTCCATCGTGCTCTTCACGAGCAGGAACAAGCCGCCGATGATCAAAATGAGGTCGCGCCCCGAGACGCCGTGGTTGAGGAAGCTGAACAGCGGCGTCGTGAGCTTCGCCATCCAGGCGATGCTCGCGAGGAGCATGATGCGCGTGATGAGCGCCAGCATGAGCCCGGTCTGCCGCGCCTTGGCCTGCTGCTCGGGCGGCAGCTTGCCGGCGAGAATCGAGATGAAGATGATGTTGTCGATGCCGAGCACGATCTCGAGCCCGGTGAGGGTGAGCAGGCTGATCCAAGCCTGCGGTTCAGTGATCCAGTCCATGGCGCGCGAGTCAGCCGGGAAGCCGCCGGGGCGTCAATAGGGGGGCTTTCTGGAATTCGGGAGTCGAGCGGGGCTCACGCGGAGGCGCGGAGGGCGCGGAGAAGGAAACCGCTGATATACACTGATCTTCACTGAAAATGCCGGTGCTCCAATCCCATCATAGCCCACCCATGTGCCTCTGTAATTCCCTGCCCCCTCCGCGCCCTCCGCGCCTCCGCGAGAGCCGGTTTGGAAAAAACGGATCACCTCGCCAGCCAAGCCAAACCCCACTGCAGCCACAGCGGCATCAGCACCACGCTTGCCACCACGGTCGCGAGCACGCCGCGGACGGCCGTGAGTGAGTCGGCGCCGTAGTGCTTCACGATCACCAGCGGTAGGAACGCCGCCGGCATCGTCGCCTGAACCAAGATGACGTGTTTCAGGTCGGCCGAGAATGGACCGAATTTTGCCAGCAGCAGAAACAGTCCCGACAACACCCCCAACCGCAGCGCCACCGCGCCGAGCGATGTGCGCCAGGCGAACAGCTCCGCCGGACGCGTGAACAAATGCTCGGCCATGGTCGCGCCGCTCAGCAGCAACCCAAGCGGGATCGCGCAGGCCGCGAGCGTGCGGATCACGCCGAGGCCGACCTCCGGAATGTGCCCGCCCAGGCCCGCGAGGTTGACCCCCACAGCCAACACCAGTGCCAGCACCGGCGGACTGTAAAGCTGCCGCCACCCCTCGCGCAGCGAATGCCCCGCGAGCACGAGCACGCCGACGGTCCAGATCGCCGCCTCCACGCCGACGTTGTGCGCAAACAGCACGCCCAGGCTCTCGCGCCCGAACAGCGCCGCCATCAGCGGCACCGTGATGTACGCGTAGTTGTAGATGCCGACAGTGAACGCGAACGTCCGGCGACCCGCCCCACCCAACCCCAGCATCCGCGCCACGTAGTAACACACCGCGATGCCGCCCGCGATCGTGGCAAACCCGACCACCGGCGCCCACACGAGGTTGCCCGCGGCCCGCAGCGCCGCGTTGGCGTGCACGTTCTCGAAGATCAGCGCCGGGTAGAGCAGGTTGACGACCAGCTTGAGCAGGCTCGAGTCGGCCTCGGCATTGAGCCACCCCACGCGCCGCAGCCCGGCACCGATCGCCATGACGGCGAACACCGGCAAGATGAGCTGCAGCAGCTGCCAATAGGAAGTCATGCGCCTTCCGCCATCGCCTGACCGGCGAGCCACCCGGTGGTCCAGGCGGCCTGGAAGTTGAATCCGCCCGTGATGCCGTCGACGTCGAGCACCTCGCCCGCGAAATGCAGGCCGGGGCAGAGCTTGCTCTCCATGGTCTTGAAATCCACCTCGCTCAGCCGCACGCCGCCGCAGGTCACGAATTCCTCCTTGTTCATGCTCTTGCCGACGACCTTGAACTCCGCCGCGGTGAGGTGGCCCGCCAACGTGCCGAGCGCGGCGTTGGCCACCCCTGCCCATTGCACGATCGGGGCGATGCCGGAGGTCGCGAGCAGGCGCTCCCAGAACCGCGCGGGCAGGCCGAGCGGATTCCAGGTGCTAAGCTGCTTGCGCGGATGCTCCGTGCGCACCGCGGCGAACGCCTGCAGCAGCGAATCGCGCGTGTGCGGCGGGACGAAGTTGACCCGCAGCGGGAACTCATAGTTGACCGCGGCCAGCTCGCGCGCGCCCCAGGCGGAGAGTTTTAGGATCGCGGGTCCGCTCAGGCCCCAGTGCGTGATGAGGAGCGGGCCGCCTTCCTTGAGCTTCGTGCCGGGCACGGTCACGGCGACGCTTTCGACGCTGATGCCTGACAGGCCCTCGAGGCGCTTGTCGTCGATGTGGAAGGTGAAGAGCGACGGCACCGTGGGCTCGATCGTGTGCCCGAGGCCCGCCGCGATCGTGAGGCCGGCCGAGGCGCGGTTGCCGCCGGTGGCGAGGAGGACGCGCTCGCAGCGGAACTCGGTGTTGTCGGTCAGCGTGACCCAGAAGGCGCGCTCGGCGTCGCGGCCCACGCGCTCGATCTTGCGGACGCCGAGGCTGGTCCGCACCTCGACCCCGGCCTTGGCGGCGGCCTGCGTGAGGCAGTCCACGATCGTGGCGGAGTCGTCGGTGACGGGAAACATGCGGCCGTCGGCCTCGGTCTTGAGTTCGACGCCGCGCTCCGCGAACCAGGCGATCGTGTCGCGCGGCGCCCAGCGGTGAAAGGCCCCGAGGAGTTCGCGGCCGCCGCGCGGGTAGCGTTTCACGAGTTCGCGCGGCTCGAAGCAGGCGTGGGTGACATTGCACCGCCCGCCGCCGGAGACGCGCACCTTGGCCAGCGGATGCGCGGTGGCCTCATACAACGTGACCGCCGCGGCCGGATTCTTCTCCGCGCAGGCAATCGCGGCAAAAAAGCCCGCCGCGCCGCCACCGACAACTGCCACCCGGAGATCACTCATCCCGCCAGCGTGCGGGGCCCCGGCGAGGCCGTCGAAACCAAACTTTATGCGAGACCTGGTGCCGTCGCGCTTATCGCCCGCGACGCGGCCGCGGCATGGCGTCATACTTCGCCTGCTGCTCGGGTGTCAGCAGCGCGCGGATCTGTGCGCGACCTTCCTCGCGCATCGCTTTCATCTTCTTGAACTTTTGCCGGCGGTTCAGCGACGCGTCGTCCCAAAGGGCGCGGGCCCGTTCGACCTGCTGCTGCAGGAGCGACCCGATCTTTTCCTTTTGCTCGGCCGTGAGGTTGAGTTCCTGCGCCAGCGTCTGCAGGCGTTCCTTCGCGCCCGACGCGTCGCCGGGACCGAGTTCGCGGCCTTCCTCGGCCGGCGGCGTTTCCTCGGCCACCACCCGCGGCGTGGCGGGCAGGAGCACAAGGCAGGAAAGGACAAGGGTGCGGATGGACAGGTGCTTCATGGCAACGACAAGGATGGAAGTGACGCCCAACCGCCCCGTGCGGTTGTGCGATGGCCAAGACGCTCAGGCCCCGGCGCGGTTACACCCGTCACTCTCCGCTTCGTCACGCGTTGCGTGACAAGGCAGAGCGGCTTCGGCCAGCTCACTCGCCGGGGCGCGGGCGGCGGTAGTTGACTCCCAAGCGGTCGAGGCGGGCCAGGAGCCAAGGGAGGCGGCGCTGGAAGTCGGCGTAGTCGCGCTTTTCCTTCGGCGACCAGACGACCTCGCTCAAGGCCGTGAGACGCGGGAAACCGCGGCGCTCGATGACCGGGAGACTGTAAATACGCTCGCGCCAGAGCTGGCCCTGGGCACCGAGGACGCGGACGTGGTGCTCCGGCTCGAGGTCGGCCGGGATGGGCTCGAAACCGTAGACTTTTGCCACCGTGTTCTGCGCGCCGATCGGGATGCCCTCCTCCTCGCCGCTGCCCTCGGTGTAGTCGAAGTAGGTGTGCGAGGTCGGCGCGATGACGACGTCGTGGCCATGGCGTGCGGCCTCGACGGCCCACTTGACGTCGCGCCAGGCCATCATGGTCGCACCGGGGGCGAGACCGCCCTCCTGGATCTCGTCCCAGCCCACGAGCCGGCGGCCGCGGGCGGCGAGGAAGTTCTCAGTGCGGCGGACGAACCAGCTCTGGAGTTCGTGGCCGTCCTTGAGTCCGTTGGCCGCCATGAAGGCGCGCGTGGACGGCGAGGCCTCCCACTGGTCCTTGAGGGCCTCGTCACCGCCGATGTGGATGAACTTGCTCGGAAAGATGTCGAGGACCTCGCCCAGCACGTCGTCGAGGAACTGCAGCGTCGCGGGCTTCGGTGCGTAGGTCTCGGGGAAGATGCCCCACCGCGTCTGCACCTGCGGGTTGTAGCCGGGGGCGTCGGTGCAGCCCAGCTCCGGGTAGGCCGCGAGCGCGGCCGAGCTGTGGCCGGGCAACTCGATCTCTGGCACCACCGTGATCGCGCGCGCGGCGGCGTAGGCCACGACGTCGCGCAGCTCGTCCTGCGTGTAGAAACCGCCGTGCGGGATGTCGTCGCTACCCTCCTCGACGAGCTGACGCAGCGTGGCCGGGCGCCAGGCGCCGACCTCGGTGAGCTTGGGGTATTTCTTGATCTCGACGCGCCAGCCCTGGTCGTCGACGAGGTGCCAGTGGAAGACGCTGAATTTGTGCAGCGCGAGCAGGTCGATGAATTTCTTCACCTCCGCGACCGGCGAGAAGTGCCGGCTCACGTCGAGCATGGCGCCGCGCCAGCCGAAGCGCGGCCGGTCCTCGATCGCAACCGCCGGCACAGTCACGCGTCCGCCGTCGGCGCGCCACCCGAAGCGCTCGACGTCGGGCGGCAGCAGCTGCCGCAGCGACTGCACGCCGTGGAAGACGCCAGCCGAGCCGCCGCCGATGATGGCCACGGTCTGTGCGGTCACGTTGAGCCGGTAGCCCTCGGCGCCCAGGGCGGAGGTAACCGCAGGATCGACCGCGAGCGTCACGGCATTGCCGCCCGCCGGCGCGCGTTCGGCCACGGCGACGCCCAAAAGCCGGGCCATTTCGGCTGCGGCGAACTTCAGGGCGGCGTCGGCCGGAGCGACCACGACGGTGCGAGCCGTCAGGGCAAAGGGCGCACCGCCCGTGGCGACGCAGGAAACCGGGAGGGGGATGATCATGGGAGACATGGGCTAAACCGAGCTAACCGCAAAGAACGCAAAGAGCGCAAAGATAGAAATTACTCCCTTAGCTCCGACCTTTGCGTTCTCTGCGTTCCTTGCGGTTAAATCCTCTGCCGGTACTTCATCACAGTCCCAGCAGGCTGCCGTTGCGTTTGAGCCAGCGCTCGGCGTCGCGCCAGTGGGGACAGACTTCCTCGACGCGGGTCCAGAAGCGGTTCGAGTGGTTCATCTCCTTCAGGTGCATGAGTTCGTGGTAGATGATGTAGTCGCGCACGAAATCCGGGGTCTGCACGAGGCGCCAGTTGAGCGAGATGGTGCCGCCGGCCGAGCACGAACCCCAGCGCGAACGCTGGTTGCGCACGGACACGAGCTTAACCTCCACGCCGGTGAGGGCGGAGAGTTCCCACGTGCGGGCCGGGAGCTCGATCTTGGCGCGGCGCGCGAAGTGGGCCTCGAGCGTGGGGCGCAGGTCGCCGTCGAACGAGGGCACGCGGAACACGTCGGCCGCGAGGCAGACCTGCGGGCGCTCGGCCTCGGGGAGCGTGGCGCGGCGGATCTCGACCATCTCGCCCCGCCAGAGCACGTGCGTGCCGATGACCCACACGGCGGCGCTGCGCGGGCGCTTGGCCTGGCGCGCGCGGGCGCGGTCGAGCCATTCCCGGTGCTGCTCGACGAAGCGCCGGGCCTCGCGCTCGGAGCCGCGCGAGGGGATCGTCGCCACGGCCGTGCCGTCGCGACGAAGCGTCAGGCGGTAATTGCGCGCCGTGGCGCTGCGCTGGAACACGAGGGCGCCCTCCCCCGCGGGCGCGACCGGAGCCGCGACCGCCGGAGCCAGCAACCCCAGGAGTTCCTGCTGCCCGCCTGCGTCCATGGCCGATGGTTTAACCACGAATGGACACGAAAAGACACGAAGGAAATGCGCCGGACTTCTCAGCCGCGGATATCACGGGCTCGGCGGCTGTGATTGGCGCAGGCGCCAGGCGTGCCAGATCGTCGGCATCTCGCCGCGATGGTGGGGAATGAGGAGGGCGATGGCGATTTCCTCGATGCCGGCGAGGACCTGGAGCGCAATGGCGGCGTGGAAAGGCACGGCGGTCCACTCGGCGAGGAGCGGGATCAGCGACAGCGCGCACGCGAAGGCAAACGCCTTCGAGGCCCAGGTGTGGTAACAAAGCGCGCGGCCGAGGCGCACGAAGCCGTAAATGATGACCGCGAAGAACGCCGCCAGCGCGGCGAAGACCCACGGCAGCTCGCGGTGCATGATGTCGGGCCAGAGGAGCGCGATGCCGGCGATGCCGATGAGCATGGTCGCGTAGTCGGCGGCGCTGTCGAGCTTGCGGCCGAAATCGCTCTCCGCCTTCAGCCGCCGCGCCAGGTAGCCGTCGAAGGCATCGGTCAGCAGCCCCGCCGCCAGCAACCCGGCAAACCACGGGCGCGAACCCGCCAGGGCCGCGACCAGCGAGGCCGGCGCCAGGAGCATGCGCAGGGCACTGAGGGCGTTGGGCAGGCGGGATTTTGGCATGGGGTTACAGGGCGACCCATTCCCAGCGAACCGCCTCGCCGCGGCGCACGTCGAGCCAGGCGAAGCCGGCGGCGGATTTGCCGCGCGGACGCGTGATGCACCCGGGGTTCAGCCAGCGCACGCCGTCCACGAACTCGTCGCGCGGCACATGCGTGTGGCCGTGCAGCAGGACATCCACTCCCGGCGGTGCGTGCGGCGGCGGGATGTGGACGAGCAGGAATTGCACGCCCTCGCGCTCGAGGTGGCGCGTGAGCGGCCAGCGGGGATGGTCGTCGCAATTGCCGCGCACGACGAACAGCGGTCGCCCGAGCAGCTCGAGTTCGGCGAGCACCGAAGGATCGCACACGTCGCCCAGGTGCCAGATCTCGTCGGCCCCCGCGAGCCGCGCCGGCAGTCCGGCGGGGATCCGGTCATGGGTGTCGGCGAGCACGGCTATGCGCATCGCCGCAACGTGGACACTCGGCCTGCCGATGGCAACCAGCCCGGCGAATTTACCCCTCGGCACCTTACCGCAGCCACTCCGGCAGCATCAGCGTGATCCACGGCACGTAGGTGATGAGCAGGACACCGATGAAACGGATCCCGAGCAGGGGCAGCACGGCGCGCGTCACCTCGAAGATGGGCTTCTTCAGCCGGTACGAGGCCAGCAGCAGGTTCAACCCGATGGGTGGGGCGAGGAAGCTGAGCTCCATGTTGGCGAGGAAGATGATGCCGAGGTGCAGCGGGTCGATGCCGAGCCTCGCGCCGATAGGGAGCAGCAGGGGGACCACGACCACGATGGCGGCGTAGATCTCCACGAGGCCGCCGATGAACAGGAGCGCGATGTTCAGCCCGAGCAGGAAGACCCAGCGCGACTGCACATGGACGGCCGACCATTCGGCCAGGCGGTCCGGAATCTGGGCGTCCACGAGGTAGTTCGTGAAACCCAGCGCCACACCGAGGATGAGCAAAATGCCGCCGACGAGCACGCCCGCCTCGGCCATGACCCGCGGGCAATCCTTGAGGATCCCGAGGTCGCGCTGGATCAGGGCGGCAACGAGAAACGCGTAAAAGGCCGTCACCGCCGCGGCCTCGACCGGGGTGGCCCAGCCGCTGAACAGCGCGACGATGGCCACCACGGGCAGCATCAGCTCCCACTTCGCCGCCCACAGCGCGCGCCCGGCCTCGCCGAGGTCGAAGCGCTGGCGGCTCTCATCCGAACGCCGGCCGGCCCAGACACCCCAGGCCCCGGTCATCGCGATCAGGAGCAGCGCCGGCACGAGCCCGGCGATGAACATTTCCTGGATGTCCACCTTGGCGAGGATGGCATAGAGGATCACCGGCAGGCACGGGGGCAGCAGCACCCCGAGCGATCCGGCGCCGGTCACGAGGCCGAGCGCGTCGCGCTCCGAGAACCGCGCCGCCATGAGCACCGGCATGAGCAGTCCGCCCAGCGCGAGGATGGTGACGCCCGAGCCGCCGGTGAACGAGGTGAAGAACGCACAGATGAGCACGGTCGCGATGGCCGGGCCGCCGCGGAACCAGCCGACGAGGGCCTGGAACACGCGGACCAGCCGCTGTGACGCCCCACCCTCCGTCATGAAATAGCCCGCGAGCGTGAAAAGCGGGATGGCCGGCAGCGCCGGATTCGTCACGAGGCCGTAATGCTCGATCGACACCGCCGTGATCGGCACGTCGCGACTCCAGAAGAGGATCATCGCGGCGCCGCCCAGCGCGACAAAGATCGGGGCGCCGAGCAGGGTGGCGGCGAGCAGGGCCGCCAGCGCCGGCAGCGTCAGGCTGGCAATCTCGACCGGTGGAAACACGGCCCCGAGGATGATGCCCGCCGCGATCGCCAGCGCGAAGGACCGGCGCCACCACGTGGCCGCCGCCCGCCAGACCAGGCGCAGGCAGATGAGGCCAAAGCCAACGGGCATCGCGACCTGCACGGTCCAGAGCGGAATGCCGTAGGCGAGCACACCCCCGCCCTCCCGTTCCTGGGCGACGAATTGCAGGCTCGCGACGCAGAGGAAGGCCGTGACCGCCGCCGCCACCCCGGTGTTGAAGACGAGGGCCAGTCCCTTCCACCGTCCGCGCAGCAGCGCCGCGGCCGTCGCCAGCGCCAGCAGGCGGCCATCGCGGGCGGCAACCACCCCGCCCAGCATACCAACCAACAGCGTCAGGTGGCGCAGGAAATCCGGCGCGCTGGGAATCCCGCTGGACACCTGTCGCAGGCCGATCTCCGCCAAGGGCAGCAGGACCATCACGCCGAGCAGCAACGCCAGGGCGTGATCCTCGATCATATGCCACCACCGCCGCGGGGCCACCTCGCCACCGGGCAGGGCGGCGAGGCTGGCGGCGGATTGGTCACCGGGACTCATGCGCAGAGAACCGGCTCAGTGCGCGCCGGCCGTGGACGCCGCGCGGTACTCGGCGAGCGCCGCCTGCACCTTGTCGAAGATCTCCGCGGGCACGATGGGGCCGCGGATCATGGGATAGGATCGCTCGGCCAGCGCCTGCCAGGCGGCCCGCACCTCCGGGGTGACCGATTGGACCACGAGGCCGTTCTTCTGCATGGCCACGATGGCATCGTCGTCCTCCGCGCGGGTCTGCGTCCGGATCCTGCCCGCCGCGACGGCGGCGATCTCGCGCAACTGCGCGCGCAGTTCCGGCGGAATCTTTTCCCAGACGTCGGTCCGCACGATGGCGGCGCCGACGATGGGCACCCAGTTCAGGTCGAGCATGTATCTTGCCTGGCGGTTGAACTGGAGGGCGTTGGCGAGAAACGGCGGCACGGGCACGACGCTGATCATGCCGGTGGTCAGCGACGGCAGGATCTGCTCGGTCTCCAGGCTGACCGGTTGGTAACCGAGGTCGCGCATGATCTCCATCTGCCGCGGCACGCCGGCGAGGACGAAGAGCTTCATCTTCCGGTAGTCGTCCGGGTAGGCGCCCGGCTCTTTCGAGAAGTAGCGCACCCAGCCGGCGTCGGCCCAGAAGAGCACCTCGAAGCCCTTGGCCCGCAGGCGTGCCTCGAGCTCGGGGCGGATTTTCTCCCGCACGAAATCCACCTCGTGCCAGTCGCGGAACATCATCGGCATCATCTGCAGGCTGGAGACCGAGCGGTCGATCTCCGAGAGCCCGACGGCGGTGAGCACGGCGGCGTTGATCTGCCGCGCGCGCATCTTTTTCACGAGCAGCGGTTCGCCGTCGGCCATGCCGGCGTAGATCGTCAGCTTCACCGCGGGGCCGGCCGCCTTCTGCCAGGCCGCCCGCATCTCCATGAGATTCTTGTGCCCGGAGGTGCCGACCGGGAGAATGGTCGCGAGTTTGATCTCCACCGGTGCGGCCGACAGGACGCCCGGCACGCCCGCCGGCGCCAAGGTGAGGAGCAAAAGCGTGATGAGGTTGCGGCAATTCATGTTTGGTCGGTTGCGGCCGGGAGGCTCGTTTCTTCCGGCAGGAACAATTCGTCGGTGCGCGTCAGCAACCAACGCGCGCGGCGTTGCATGAGGAGGTTGGCCACCCGCCATTCCGGATGCAATCCGGGGTCGATGGCCAGCGCCCGCTCGAGCAGCGCGCAGAACTGCTTCCGATCCTGTTTCACCACCGCCACGGCTTCCGCCAGACTGACCAGCGGGCCGGCCTGCCCGCCGCCGTTGAGCGCCATCGCCCGCTCGCAGTGACGCCGCGCCCGCTCCGCGGGATCGCCGGGCGCGCCCGCCCGCGCCATCTCGAACGGGATGAGGAACGCATGGATCGCCCCGGCGTCGTAGGCCTCGTCCAGCTCGAGCGCACGATCGATCAACGCTTCGACGAACACCCGGTCCGCAATGAAGTCCGCATTGTCCTTCGAGAGGGTGATCGCCGCCCCCCACGAGACCGCGGTCCAGTAGAGCAACGGGACGTCTTCGACCCCGGCGGTCCGCACCGTCGCCGCCGGATCAGCCCGCAGCCGCTGCGCGAATCCGGCGTGCGTCGATTCCAGTCCCTGCAGCCCGTGATCACGGGCGCGCAGGTAAAGGCCCCGGGCCCGGTCGCGCAGCCGGCTGGCCCCCTCGTAGTCCAGGTCGGCCATCCGATCGGCATCCTGCTCCAGGAACCCGTACGCGAACTGCGCGAACCCGCTCGCCGCCGCGAGGCGCAACCCGCGGTGCGAGGGATTCTCGGCCAGCAGGCTTTCGATCAGCTTCAGGCTGAACGGCGCCGCCTCGCGGACGAGCTCGGGATCCTCGTCATTGGCAAAACCCGCGCCGCCCTTCGCCAGCGCGTCGCTCAACTGGATCACCGCGGTCTGCCGGAGCGTCGAGCAACCCGGCCCGGCGGCCAGGACGAGCGCGAGGAGGAGAGCGTTGAATCTGGCGTTCACGGCGGAGTGCAGGGATGCGTTGGCGAGTTTACGCCCGGGCGGCCCGAAGGCCAGCCCGGCGCGCAAATTACCAAGCCTGGCCCGATTGGTCGCAAGGGAGGAAAAATCTCTCCTTCCGCCGCGGTGGGCCGTTTGACACGGGGGATGGCGACCGGAAAATGACGGTGTGCTCCGGGCCCTGGCCATCGACTTCAACTCGTTCTTCGCCTCCGTCGAGCAGGAGGAGCGGCCGGAGCTGCGCGGGCAGCCGGCGATCGTGGTGCCGGTCCTGGCCGAGACCACGGGGGCGATCGCGGTCAGCCTCGAGGCCAAGGCCCGCGGGATGAAGCGCAACTGCCGCCTCGCCGAGGCACGCCGGATCTGCCCGGACGTGCAGGTGGTGGAATCGCGGCCCGACGTCTATATCCGCTACCACCGCCGGCTGCGGGAGGTCGTCGAGACCCTCGCCCCGGTGAAGAAGGTCCAATCCATCGACGAGCTGGAATGCGAGCTCTCCGGCGTCCTCGCGGAACCGGCGCGGGCGTTGGCGCTGGCCGAGGAGATCCGGCAGAAGATCTACCGCGAGGTCGGCCCGCGGCTGCGCTGCTCGATCGGTATCGGACCCAACTGGTTCATCGCGAAGCTGGCCTCCGACCTCGAGAAGCCCGACGGCCTCGTGCTGTTCGACGACGGCGATATCCCGGACAAGCTGATCGAGCGCCAAGTGCAGCTGGGCGATTTCACCGGCATCGGGCCCAACCTGCTCAAGCGCCTTCACGCGGCCGGGATCAAGGATGTGGCCACACTCTACGCCGCGGACAGCGCCCGCCTGCGCGCCATCTGGGGCAGCGTCGAGGGCGCGCGTTTCCACGACTGGCTCCACGGCGGCCTGCAGGAACGCGAGCCGGTGAAGCACAGCACCATCGGCCACAGCCAGGTGCTGCCGCCGGAGAAGCGCAACGCGGCCGACGCCCTCGCCGTCCTGCACCGCCTGCTGCAGAAGGCCGCGATGCGGCTGCGGCACGAGGGCTTCTACGCGGGCGGGCTGCAGCTGCAGGTGGACTACCGGGACCAGACCGAGTGGCGCGACGACCTGCAGTTCAACGAGACGCAGGACACGCTGCAGTTCACGCACGCGCTGAACCAGCTTTGGGCGCGGCGACCGCGCGACCACGGGCGCAAGGCCCCGCAGCAGGTCGGCGTCATCTTGCACCGCCTGCTCGCGGCCGACCAGCACACGACCGACCTGTTCGAGGGCGAGCGCGAGGCGTCGCGGTCCAAGCTCCTCGCTGCCGTGGACACGCTCAACAAGGCGCTCGGCAAGAACTCGGTCTACTTCGGCGGCGCCCACGGGGCCACGGGCTACACCCCGATGCGCATCGCCTTCACGCGCATCCCGGAGCCCGAGATCGAGGAAATCGACCCGAGCCTCGGCCGGCGGGTGAAACCGAAAAAGGCGGAGAAGAAGACGACGGAGGGTGAGGATGTCTTTCCGCCGGATGAACCGCAGTGAGCCCGAGCGCATTCGACCAAGGCAGTTTTCAACGCGGAGCGCGCGGAGGTAGCGGAGATATCCAGGCGATTTTGTGTTCTTTCACCTTTCGCTTGGTCGATTTCCCGGCTCGAATTTCGTCGATCGACCGGGCACAGACGAAAGTGAACTCTCCCAGCATCAAACCTCCGCGTCCTCCGCGCTCTCCGCGTTGAAATCCTGATCGGTCGCAAACAGAACGGTCCCATGTCCGCCTCCGCCCCCAAACCACCCCGCCGCAAGGCTCCGCCTGTTTCCACGCTCGTGCCCAAGCGCGAGGGATTTTTTCTCGACGGGCAACCGTTCCAGATTCGCTCCGGCGAGATGCACTTTGCGCGCATCCCGCGGCCGTACTGGCGTCACCGCCTGCAGATGGCACGGGCGATGGGGCTCAACACGGTCAGCGCGTACCTATTCTGGAACCTGCATGAGCCGCGCCCGGGCGAGTTCGTCTTCACCGGGCAGGCGGACGCCGCCGAGTACGTGCGCCTCGCGGCCGCGGAGGGGTTGAAGGTGATCTTGCGGCCGGGTCCGTACGCGTGCGCCGAGTGGGATTTCGGCGGGCTGCCGTCGTGGCTGCTGGCGACGCCGGACATCCGCGTGCGCTGCATGGACGAGCGCTTCACGGCCGCAGCGCGGCGCTACCTCCTCGCGGTGGGCAAGGAGCTCGCGAAGTTCCAGATCTCTCGCGGCGGGCCGATCCTGCTCGTGCAGGTGGAGAACGAGTACGGCAGCTACGGCGACGACAAGGCGTACATGGCGTTCATCCGCGACACGCTGGTCGAGGCCGGCTTCGACGTGCCGCTCTTCACGTGCGACGGGCCCGGGGCCTTCCGCCGCGGCACGGTGGCGAAGACGTTCCCGGTGGCGAACTTCCCCGAGGGACCGGAGGAGAACCTCAAGGAACTGCGCGCCTTCAGCCCCGACACGCCGCTGGCCTGCGGCGAGTTCTACCCCGGGTGGTTCGACCACTGGGGCGAGCGCAACGCCCCCGTGAGCGCCGAGCGCTCGCAGCGCGTGCTCGGCTGGATGCACGAGCGGAAGGTGTCCTTCAGCATCTACATGTTCTACGGCGGCACCTCGTTCGCCTACAGCGCCGGCGCCAACACCGGGCCCAACGACGAGTACCAGCCGACCACGAGCAGCTACGACTACGGTTCGCCGCTCACCGAGGCCGGCTGGCCCAACGAAAAGTTCGCCGCGCTGCGCGCGATCTTCGGCAAGGACGCCAACCCGCCGCTGCCGCCCGTGCCGGCGACGCTGCCGGTGATCTCGATCCCGCGGTTCACGCTCACGGAGTCCGCGGCCTTGTTCGACCACCTGCCGAAGCCGGTCCGCGACGTGCAGCCGCGCCCGATGGAGGCCTATGGCCAGGATTACGGGCTGATCCTTTACCGCTCGAAGCTCGACGCCGGTCCCGGCGCGAAGCTCACGATCCGCGAGCTGCACGACTACGGCCACGTCTATCTCGACGGGCAGCGCCACGCGATCCTCGACCGGCGCCTTGGGCAGAACGCGACCGAGGTCCCCGCGCGCAAGGCGGACGCGGCGCTCGACATCCTCGTCGAAGGCATGGGCCGCGTGAACTACGGGCCCTTCATGCTCGACCGCAAGGGCATCACCGAGCACGTCGCGTTTCCCGTCCCCTACCCGGCCGGCATCGTCATGGGCTGGCAGGTTTACAATCTGCCGTGCGATGCGGCGTACCTGAAGAAGCTGAAGTTCGGCCGGAAGCCGCGCCCGGGTCCGGCGTTCCACCGCGGGTACTTCAACCTGAAGGAGACCGGCGACACCTTCCTCGACCTGCGCGGCTGGCAGAAGGGCCACGTCTGGGTCAACGGCCGCCACCTCGGCCGCTTCTGGCACATCGGCCCGCAGCAGACGCTCTTCCTCCCCGGCTGCTGGCTGAAGCAGGGCCGCAACGAGGTGATCGTGCTCGACCTGGAAAGCACCGGCCGCGGCACGCTCGCCGGCCTGGCGAAGCCGGTGCACCAGCAGGCAGCGGCGAAGTGAGGGGCTGCAGCGCTCAAGGCATCTTGCGCCCGGCCTGACGGCCTGCTTTTCTCCGCGCGTGTCCGACGCCCCTGACCCCACTGATCTGCCGGTGCCGCCGAGCCTGGAGGCGACGCTGGCGGCGGATGCGGCCGGGGCGCAGGTGAGCGAATCCACGGGCCATGGGCACGGGCACCGGCGAAATCTGCGCTGCCAGAACTGCGACACGCCGCTGCAGGGGCCGTATTGCCACCACTGCGGGCAGCATGACTTCGACATCAACCAGTCGTTCGGGCACACCTTCCTCGAGGCGCTGGAGAGCTTC
>CAZGJB010000017.1:0-25221 GCA_964526145.1 uncultured Opitutaceae bacterium | reverse complement strand
CAACGTCAGTGTCAACGGCAACCCTCACGCCAAGGGCTACCGTCCCGCCAAGCCCTTCACCGCCGTCGCCGCCCCCGGCCAGGACGACCGCAGCACGCCGCCGCTCGGCACGCGCGACCTCCTGCTCAAGGTCGGTCCGAAGGAATTCGCCGCGTGGACGCTCAAGCAGAAGCGCCTGCTCGTCACCGACACCACCTTCCGCGACGCGCACCAGTCGCTCATGGCCACGCGCGTGCGCAGCTACGACATGCTGGCCTGCGCCGGCTTCCTCGCGCGCCGCGCGCCTGAGCTCTACTCCCTTGAGATGTGGGGCGGCGCCACGTTCGACACTGCGATGCGCTTCCTGAACGAGGACCCGTGGGAGCGCCTGCGCCAGCTCCGCGCCAAGGTGCCCAACATCTGCTTCCAGATGCTCCTCCGCGGCGCCAACGCCGTCGGCTACACCAACTACCCCGACGCCGTCGTCGCCGGCTTCGTGAAGCACGCCGCGGCCAGCGGCATGGACATCTTCCGCATCTTCGACTCGCTGAACTACCTCCCGAACCTGCGCGTCGCCATGGAGGCCGTGCATGACACGCACGCCGTCTGCGAGGCCGCCGTCTGCTACTCGGGCGACATCCTCGACGAGCGCCGCGACAAGTTCTCGCTCAAGTACTACGTCAAGCTGGCCAAGGAACTCGAGCGCATGGGCGCGCACGTCCTCGCCATCAAGGACATGGCCGGCCTCTGCCGCCCCTACGCCGCGCATAAGCTCGTCAAGACCCTGAAGGAGGAGGTTGGCCTCCCGGTGCACTTCCACACGCACGACACCAGCGGCATCGCCGCAGCCTCGGTCCTGCGCGCGGCCGACGCCGGCGTCGACATCGTCGACCTCGCCACCGCGTCGATGTCGGGCAGCACCGCCCAGCCGAACCTCAACTCCGTCGTCGCCGCGCTGCAGCACACCCCGCGCGACACCGGGCTCGACCTCGACCGGCTCAACCAGTTCTCGGATTACTGGGAGCAGGTCCGCCACTACTACACGCCTTTCGACACCGCGCCGAAGACCGGCAGCGCCGAGGTCTATCTCCACGAGATGCCGGGCGGCCAGTACACCAACCTCAAGGAGCAAGCCGCCTCGATGGGCGTCGCGCACCGCTGGCCCGAGATCGCCCGTGCCTACGCCGAGGTGAACCAGCTCTTCGGCGACATCGTGAAGGTCACGCCGTCGTCGAAGGTCGTCGGCGACATGGCCCTCTTCCTCTTCTCGCGCGGCATCCATCCGGCCGACGTGGTCAATCTGCCCCCGGGCGAGACGCCGTTCCCCGAGAGCGTGATCGACATGCTCATGGGCGGCCTCGGCTGGCCCGACGGTGGCTGGCCGGTGCCTGTCTGGCGCGCCGTGCTCGGCGAGAAGCGCTTCAAGGAGGCGCAGGCCAAGTACCAGGCCGCCGTCGCCGCGAGGAAGAAGCGCGCCAAGACCGACGCCGCGGCCGATGCGGCCACGCTCGCGAAGCTTCGCGGCGATCTCACGACCAAGCTGCGCCGCGAGCCGACCGACGACGAATTCTACTCACACCTCATGTACCCGGCGGTCTTCGCCGAGTTCGCCAAGCACCAGCGCGAGTACGGTGACGTCAGCGTGCTGCCGACGCCGGCCTACTACTACGGCCTCACCCCGCGTGAGGAGATCACCGTCGAGATCGAGGAGGGCAAGACCCTCATCATCCGTCTCGTAAGCATCGGCGAGCCCGACAAGGACGGCCGCCGGCCGGTGACGTACGAGCTCAACGGCATCACCCGCGAGGTCTTCATCCTCGACAAGAGTGTCGCCGCCACGGCCAAGTCGCGCCCGAAGGCCGACCTCGCCGACCCGCTGCAGGTGGCCGCCCCGATCCCGGGCCTCATTGCCACCCTGTCCGCCTCCGTCGGCGCCAAGGTCGCGAAGGGCGACCGCCTCTTCATGATGGAAGCGATGAAGATGCAGACGTCGGTTTACGCCCCCGTCGACGCCGTCGTCACCGAACTCCACGCCGCCGTAGGTGACACGGTCGAGGCGAAGGATCTGGTGGTGAAGCTGCGCCCGGTTTGAGGCGCGTCGACTTCACCCGGCCTTCATCCCTCCGACTTACCATCGTGCACCCAACCTGGGGCGTTGCCCTAGGTTGGGATGAAGGATAGGGGTTGGGTGTCATGAGCACTGACCAGTCCTATGAGGCCACGGCGCAATACTATGACGGCGCGTATGCCACGGTGACGTCTTTGGGGGCGGATGTGGCGTTCTATAAGGCGCTGGCAATCGCCGGCGGCGGGCCGGTGCTGGAACTGGGCTGTGGCACAGGACGCGTGTTGCTGCCAATCGCGGCGACGGGGCTCCCCTGCACGGGGATCGATGCCTCGCCGGCGATGCTCGACGAACTCCGACGCAAGCCGGGCGGCACGGACGTGACGCTCGCCTGTGCGCGCATGGAGGCGTTTGACCTGCCCGGGCGGCGCTTCGCGCTGATCTACTCCGCCTTCCGCGCATTCCAGCACCTCGACACGGTCGCGCAACAGCTCGCCTGCCTGGCGCGCGTGCGTGCGCACCTCGCGCCCGGCGGCGTCTTCGCCTTCGACGTCTTCAACCCGCGGCTGGACCTGTTGGCCACCGAGACCCGGCCGGAGGAGTTCGACCTCACGTTCCGCCAGGGCGACCGCGAGGTGCAGCGGCTTGTCGCCACCCGCTACGACCGCGTGCACCAGCTCTCCCACGTGACGATGCGCTACATCGAGTCGGGCGGCGGCGCGGCACCGCAGGAGAAGACCGTCGCCTTCACGATGCGCTGGTTCTGGCGTTTCGAGCTCGAGCACTTGCTGCACCGGGCCGGCTTCCGCGACGTGACCATCCACGGTGATTTCGACCGCAGCGAGGTCGGCCCGGACTCGCCCGCGTACGTCGTCGTGGCCCGGTGAGGGCCATTCCCGCATACGGGGTCAGGCCTCAATTTCTTAATTAGCAGGTTGAGGATACGCCGGTTGGCGTAGGTGTGATAGAGCGGGCTTTCAGCCCTTCGATCTTGGGGTGGGAGCCAACCTAGGGCGTTGCCCTAGGCTGGTATATCACGCGCCTTCAGCGCTGTGCAGGCAGGACCGAGCGTCAGGCCTCAGGCCGGCGTGCCTTGCAGGTAGTTGAGCACGTCGGCTGCGGCGTAGCGGTCGTCGCCGTTGGGAAGGAGGCGCACGAGGTCGGTGACCTCGTTGCCGGCGGTCACGATGGCGGGCTCAGGGAGGCCGTCACGCACCTGGGCGAAACCGGCCGTGGCCATCAGGCCGTTGCAGAGGCATTTCCGGCCCACGGTGTCGGCGAGGTTGCCGCCCTTGCGCACGTAGTCGTCGACCGGCTCCGCAGCGCAGCGGTAACCGATGCTGCCGTCAGGCTGGCGGTACGGCTGCCGCAGAAATCCCAAGTCACAGATCCGCTCGCGGGCGGCAAAGACCTCGGGCTCCGACAGTGTACCGGCCAACTCCGCCACCTTGAACGGGAATCCGGTGGGCGAGGCCGCCGGATCGGTGAACACCCTCGCCGAGCCGGCGCGGCTCGCCTGGATCAGGCGCCGTTTGTAGCCGGGCTCGATGCCCGACTCGTCGCAGAAAGCGAAGGCCGTGCCGACCTGGATACCGGTGGCGCCGAGGCGCAGGGCCTCCGCCAGCTTTTCCGGCGTGGCATAGCTTCCCGCCAACCAGAAGGGCAGACCGAGGTCGCGAATCTTGGCCAACTCGGGCACGTCGCGCGGACCATAGACGGGTTCGCCGCGGGCGTTCAGCTGCAGCGGGCCGCGCGGCGGGGCGTTGTGGCCGCCGGCAAGCTCGCACTCGACGACAAAGCCGTCCACGTGTCCGCTGGATTTGCGGGCCAGCGTCAGGGCGAGCGTCGCGGACGCGACGATCGCCAGGAAGAGCGGGCGCGAGAGGCGCGGGGCCGCGCCCTCGAAGAATGCGGCCGGATCGAACCGCACCAGGTGCGCCTCGTCGGCCGCGGCGCCCTCGACGTCGATCTTCTGCTCCGCGGGTTCGCCGGCCGCCAGCCGGTCGAGCAGGCCGGGGATGGCGCGCGGGATGCCGGCGCCCATGAGCACATAGTCAACGCGGGCCAGCATCGCGCCGTAGAGCGAGGCCATCGTCGGGAGTTGGATCTTTTCCAGGAGATTGATGCCCACCACGCCGTTGTGTCCGGCCTTGGCGAGGAAGACCTCGACGAAGTTCGCCGCCACGGTCAGCTCGGTCAGGGCCGGCCCGGGTTGCAGCGTGGGCACGGGCGTGGCCTTGAAGGCCGCGTCGGCGGCCTTGCCGCCGGGCACGTGGTAGCGGGCGAGGATGCGCTCCGCGACCGCCGGGATGGGAAACTTCTCCAGCGCGCGTCGCATCGTGCCCGCCGGATCGCCCGCCTGCAGCCGCCGCGCCAGCACGCCGGCCAGCGCCGTGCCCGACACGACGCCGAGCGCGCCCAGCCGCGAGACCGCGTTGGCCAGTTTCCAATCGGAGACCGCGACGCCCATGCCGCCCTGAATGATTACCGGATGTGCCATAAAGATGCCGGCCGGAATCGCGCCGACCGAACGCCGCAGCGGAGATTTCCGCCGCCGAACACCCCGTGGCGTCACCATCCGGATGCGGATGGCGGGCAGTGCAATGACCGATGAGTGGAGCCACCTTGCGCCCGCCGGGTGGCCAGCGAAAGCACGATGCGTGTCAGCGGGCGTTTATAAGGTGTCGTCACGGTGGGTAGCAAAATGTGCGGTAAGCTTCAGTCGGCCGCCGTCGTTTGATTTTGGTTTTCCGCGGTGGCGCGTCGCGATAGGCTGAACCTGCAAAAGGTCACCATCATGAAGATTCTCGTCACGGGGGCCACGGGTGGCTGCGGTCGCCTGATCGTACGGCGGCTCGGGCAACTGGATTACCCGGTGCGGGCGCTGACCCGCGAGGCAAGCCGCGCGGACTTCGGGCGCGGCGTCGAGGTGGTCGAGGGCAACGCGCTCGTGCCGGAGGATTGCTCGCGCGCTGTCGCGGGGTGCGATGCCGTCATCAGCACGATGGGCGAGCGCCGCGTGCCGTCGGACGGACGCATCGTGGATGGCGCGGGCACGCGTCACCTGATCGCCGCAGCGGAGGCGGCGGGGGTGCAGCGGTTCGTGCTCATTTCCTCGCTGGGTGTGGCCGACAGCTGGGCCTGGCTGCCGGCGCCGGTGAAGTTGTTTTTCAAAATCATCGGGGCCGAGCCCATCCTGCGGGCGAAGGCCGACGCCGAGACGGCGGTGCGGGCGAGCCGGTTGCAGGGCACGATCCTGCGGCCCGGCGGGTTGCTCAATGCCCGGATGCGCGCTGCGCCGCTGCTCGTGCGGCCGGAAGTCCGCGTGCCGGGATTCACCACGCGCCAGGCCGTGGCCGACGCCGCCGTGCGTTGCCTGCGCTCGCATAATGCCGTCAGCCAGACCCTCACCGTGGTGAACGGCGGGTTGCGGCGGTGGATGCGCGGGGTGGAGCCGGTGGAATTGGCCGAGCCGTGGGTGGCGTGGGAGTAGCGAGGGCCGGAGGTCGGGCCCCACCCAAAAGCGATCTAGACTCGTTCCAAACGCGCCAGCCCCAGGGCCCAAAAGTTTTCGCCGCGGACCTTGGCGGTGTAGAGGACGGTGAAGGAGCCGTCATCTTCCGGGATCAGACCGAGCGGGGTGCGCAAGTCCTCGGACCATTGCGCGGGGCCGGACGCGGGTTGCAGGGGGAGGTCGCCGCCCTTGGGCCAGTGGATGCCGTCGGCGGAGACCGAGTAGCCGCAGTGGCGGCCCTCGGGGATATAGGTGTCGCCGGGCGCGCAGTTGTCGTAGACGGCGACGTAGTGCGTGCCGACTTTCGTGACCAGCGGGTTCTCGATGAAGACGGGCTCGATCGGCGAGGGGTTCAGGCCGGCGCAGCGCGTCCATGGACCCGCCAGGCGCGGCGCCTCCGCAAGGCCGACGGGCCAGTTCCCCACCGGCCAGTGCTGGTGGCTGCCGTAAAACGCGTACCACTTGCCGCCGGCCTGCCAGGGGAAGAACGAGTCGGTGCCCTGCTGGCCTTCCCACGGCTGCGAATTCGCGTCCGGTTGCAGGATGATGCCGACGTCGCGGTAGGGTCCGCCGATGCCGCCGCGGCCGGGCGTCGCGGACACCGCGCGCCAGATCTTGCCGTGCATGTGCAGGCCTTCGCGTTCGCCCTGACCGGGCGTGTAGGCGATGTAGAACAGGTTCCAGCGGTCCTCCTCATCGTTGAACACCGCCATCGACGCCCAAAGGGAAAAGCGGTCGTCGCCCGGTGTGATGCGGCCGTCGGTCTCGTAGAGCGTGCCGATGCGGCGCCACGTGCGCGCGTCGGGGCTCGACCAATGCGCGAGCCGCATCTGCACCCAGAACGGGTCGCCGGCCATCTCGGCGGTGAACATATGGTAGACGCCGGCTTCCTTGACCACGCAGCCGCCCTCGAAGCCGTACTTGTTGCCGGCGAGGTCGGGGTGGCGGGAGCCGATGACGGGCGCCGCGGGGGCGTCGGTGAGGGTGAATTGCCAGAGGGACATGGGTGAGAATTAGGTAGGAGCCGGCTTGCAGGCGATTGTTTGATGTATGGCTCGCGCTTGCGCGAGGCCGCGAATGGCGTGCGAACGTCGAACCGGCCCTGCGCAAGCGCTGGCCCTACACGGCGCGCAGCCGCGCGACGCCGACGGCCCAGAAGTGTTCACCGCGGACCTTGCCGGTGTAGAGCATCGTGTAGGTGCCGTCGGGCTCGGCGACGAGGCCGAGCGGGGTGCGGATGTCTTCGCTCCACTGCGCAGGGCCGTCGGGCGGTTGCACGGCGAGATTGCCGCCCTTGGGCCAGTGGATGCCGTCGGCCGAGACCGAATAACCGACGTGCCGCGCTTCCGCGATGTAGGTGTCACCCGGGGCGCAGTTGTCGTAGATCGCGACGTAGTGCGGGCCGACTTTCGTGACGATGGGGTTTTCGACGAAGACCGGCTCGATGGGCGATGGGTTTAGCTCAGGGCAGCGCTTCCACGGGCCAGCGAGCGCCGGGGCTTTGACTAGCCCGACGGGCCAAGGGCCGACGGGTTCGTAATTGTGGCCGCCGTAGAACGAATACCACTCATCGCCCACGGCCCAAGGGTAGAAGGAATCCGTGGCCTGCTGGCCTTCCCATGGTTCCGAGTCGGCGTCGGGCTGCAGCACGACGCCCACGTCGCGGTAGGGTCCGCCGATGCCGCCGCGGCCGGACACAGTCGAAACGGCGCGCCAGATGCGACCGTTGGTGTGAAGTCCGTGGATCTTCCCCTCGCCGGGGGTGTAAGCGACGTAGAACAGGTTCCAGCTGTTCTCGGATTCGTTGAACACGACCATCGGTGACCACAGGGAGAAACGCTGGTCGCCGGGAGTGATCGAGCCATCGGTTTCGTACAGCGTGCCGACGCGCCGCCACGATCGCAGGTCGGGGCTCGACCAGTGGGCGAGGCGCATGCGGCAGTTGAATGGATCGTCGGCGATCTCGGCCATGAAGGCGTGATAGACGCCCGCCTCCTTGAGGAAGCAGCCACCCTCGAAGCCGTATTTGTTGCCGGCGAGATCGGGGTGCCGGGAGGTGATGACGGGCGCGGACGGAGCATCGATGAGGTCGAAGCGCAGGGGGAGCATGGGGATAAGGGGCAAGAGCGTAGGGAGGGTGAGGGGAGCGGGGCAAGGATCGGAAGGGCCCTCCGCGCCTCCCCTCCTTCGCGAAGCCTACGGCGGGCAGGCGCGAGGGCCCCGTTAGTCCTTACATCTTGTTTTTTGCTTCCTTCTACCTTCGGTCCTCGGCCCTTTTGCATGGCTCCGCTACGTACTTGGGCCTAGGCTTCGGGTTCCCCAGACGTTGCCCCCATGAACTCCCGTGAACGTGTGCTGTCGGCGTTGCATCACCGTGAACCGGATCGCATCCCGATCGATCTTTCCGGTCACCGCTCCTCCGGTATCGCGGCCATGGCCTACCGGCGGCTGCGGCGGCATCTTGGCCTGCCGGAGCGGCCCATCCGTGTGTACGATCCCGTGCAGCAACTCGCCATCGTCGACGAAGACGTCATGCAGCGGTTCGGTGTGGATACGATCGAGCTCGGCCGCGCGTTCGCGCTCGAGGACAAGTGGTGGACGGAGTGGACCCTGCCCGACGGATCGCCCTGCCTGATGCCGGTGTGGGCCAAGCCCGAGCGCCATGAAGGCGAATGGGTCCTGCGGTCGCCTTCGACCGGCCATATCACGGCGCGCATGCCGACTGGCGTGCTGTACTTCGAGCAGGCGACCTATCCGTTCGCGGAGCAGGACGATCTCGAGCGCATCCCGGAGGCCTTGGACGACGTCATGTGGGTGTCGGCCGCCTCGCCGCCGGGCCCGATCGCCGCAGGCCCCGAGGGGTTGAAGGCCCTGGCCGCCGGCGCCGCGCGCCTGCGGAGCGAGACGGACCGCGCGATCATCGGCCTCTTCGGTGGCAACCTGCTCGAGATGGGCCAGTTCCTTTATCGCAACGACGGCTTCCTGATGCTGCTCGCGGAAGACCCGGACCGGGCCCATGCGTTCCTCGACCGCGTCGTGAGCCTGCACCTGGCGAACCTCGAGCGTTTTCTGGGCGCGGTGGGTCCGCACCTTGATGTCATTCTCTTCGGCGATGACCTCGGCATGCAGGCGGGACCGCAGATCTCGCCGAAGATGTACCAGGAGTTCATCCAGCCGCGCGAGCGCCTCATGTGGCGGCGCGTCCGCGAACTCGCGCCGCACGTGCGCATCATGCTGCATTGCTGCGGCGGCGTGCGCGAGCTGCTGCCCGGCCTCATCGCGGCCGGGCTCGACGCGATCAACCCCGTGCAGATCACCTGCCGGGGCATGGAACCGGAGGGCCTGAAGCGCGACTTCGGCGGCCGGCTCACCTTCTGGGGTGGCGGCTGCGACACGCGCGACATGATCTTCCATGGCACGCCGACCCAGGTCCGCGATCACGTGCGCCGCCTCATGGACATCTGGCGCCCGCACGGCGGCTACGTCTTCCAGCAGGTCCACAACATCCTCGCGGACGTCCCCCCGGCGAACATCGTGGCGATGCTCGACGCGGTGAATGCGTGATCAATCTTGGCCCTCGCGGAGACGCGGAGGGCGCGGAGCAGGTTTGGAATAACACACTCCGTGTCCTCCGCGCCTCCGCGAGAGAACGGTTTGGCTTTGCCTACCGCGAGCTGAAGATCTTTTCCCCGCGGCGTTGGGTCGCGAGGGCCTCGATGCGCATGCCGATGCGGTAGTCGCGGGCGAAGAACGTGAGGAAATCGGCGCGCGACATCACCAGGCAGCGGCTGTCCTCGACGGCGACGACGTCGGCCGTGGCCGTGCCGTGTTCGAGGAGGCTGATTTCGCCGAAGTAATCGCCGGCGTGCAGGCGCTTGTGCGTCTTCTTCCCCTCGCGCACCTCGAAGGCACCGTCGAAGATGAGGAAGAACCAGATGTTGGGTTCGCCCTGCTGCAGCACCTGCGTGCCGGCGGCGTAACGCTGGCTGCGGCATTTCTGGGCGTAGCGCAGGAGGTCGTCAAAGGGCCAGCCGCCGAGAATCGTGAGGCGGCCGAGGAAGGCCGCGCTTTGCAGGAGCTCGCGCACGTGCTCGCCGCCCATCTTGCCGACGACGAGCTGGTCGAAATCCTCCTTGCTCAGGCGCAGCAGCTTGCCGGGCCGGGCGGCGCGGATCGTGGTCGTGCGCGTGGAGTGGTCGAGGAGCGCGATCTCGCCGAATCCGTCGCCGGGGTTCAACCAGCCGATCGTCTTCACGCGCTTCGAGGGCGGCGGCAGCCGCTTGAGCACCTCAAACTGGCCGTCCATCACGACGTAGAACGCGTCACCCGCGTCGTCCTCGTTGAAGATCACCTGCTTGCGGGCGACGTCCACCGGCGTCATCGCGGCGGCGAGCGCCTTGAGGTCGTCGTCGGTGAGGCCGCGGAAGAGGGGAACGCTGCGCAGGGCCGTCGGATTGTCGCCGGCATTGAGCGCGGCGGTGTCGATGTGGGTCTGGTCCACACGCAGCGGCTTCGTCAGCGCCCGACGCATCAGCCAGTGCCGGATGAGCGCCCAGAAGAGCACGAGGACGGCGACGGCCGGCACGGCGGCGACGACGTAGAGGGCGTCGTTCAGGTAGTGATGGAAGCGGCCCTGCGGACCGAACAGGCGCCAGACTGCGGCATAGAGTCCGGGCCGGCACCATTGCAGCGCGAGGCCGAGGAGGCCCGCCCAGATCACGGCCCACGCGATCCACAGCATCCCGAAACGGGACGTGCGGCCCGCCCACCAGACCCGGAACCGGGCCCAGAGATCCTTCTGGCGCGGCTCGAACAGGAAACCGGCCGAGACGGTGAACACCTTCGACTCAAGGAGGCCGCCGAGCCACTGCCGCGCAGCGCTGCGGGGCGTGGGGGCCAGCAGGTAGAACACGCCGGCCAGGACCGGCGCGAGCCAGGTCGGCTCGTACCAAGCCGCGGCGGCGGTGCCGGCCAGCATCGGGGTCAGGCGCACCAGCGCGACCGTGCGCTCGCAAGCGGGCCCGCACAGGGCGGCCTCGGTCGTGTCGATGCGGAAATGGGGCCACAGCCGCCGCCAATGCAGTCGCGGCGCCCGCACCTCGCCGCCGGAACCGGCGATCACGCTCGCCGCGAGCGCCTCGCCGAGACTCAGGAGCGCGCAGGCCGAGAGCCAACCCCAGAGCAGGCCGAGGTTCCACGCCGGGGCGATCCAGGGTTGCGGGGCGACGACCAGCGTGCCCGCGGCGAGCAGCAGCACCGGGCGCACGAGAAACAGCGCCACCCGCTGCGGCAGGCGCGGCCACCAGCGGCGCGCCAGCGTCGGCGCAGCCTCCGTGCCCTCGGGCAGCAGCACCCCGGCGGCGTGGGCCTGGAGCACGAGCTCGTAGAATTCGTTCAGCGGCGGACACCGGTTCTCCGCCAGCAGCCGCACGAGCGCCTCGGGCACCGTGGTGACCTGCGCAAAGCCGTCTGTGAGGACGCTGGCCTGCGCTGTCGTCAGGACGAGGGTCTGGGTGCCGCCGGCGGCGCGGACGAGCACACAACCGTCACGATTGGCGCTACGGCGGATCGAGGGGGCGATGCTGAGCCGGATGGAGGTCAGCAGGTCCGTCTGGAGCATGCGAAGGGTCTGACGCATGCCCGCCTGTCACTCAATCCCTAAGCCGGTTCCCGCGAGGGTTCACAAATTATTGCCGACGCCCGCGCCGATGGCCTCGCGCACCAAGACGGCGATGGCCGGGGACAGGTCGAGCTGGCGGGCGGCGGCTTGGGCTGCGGGGCTGAGCTTGCGCCAGGTCTTGCGAAGGATGTCCACGAACTTTTCCCGCGGGTAATCCGCGTGCTGGGCGGCGAAGGCGCCAATCTCGTTTTCCAGGAACACGAGCACGGCCGCGTCCTCCAGCGCCTGCGTGCCGGGATTGGTCTTCAGGCCGTTCTTGGCCACCCAGACCGCCACGGCGTCCGCCTCCGCGGCCGTCACGCCTGCGGCGATGAGCAACTCGCGGGCACGGTCGGCCTGCTTGGTGTAAAGACTGCGGCGCCAGGCGTGGTACCCGGGTTTGTCCAGGGGGAAGGTGGCGCGCGGCACCGACCAGCGTTCAAGATGCTGGCACCGCGCGGCAAGCCGCAGGAGCGGGGGCGCGCCGGGCACCAGCCGGGCCACCCAAGCCTCGACCCGGTCGGCATACACCAGTTCCGCCGGCTGGCCATCGGCCGTGCGCGTCGGGTCCGCGGCGTGGGCCGCGTCGATCAGTTCACGGGCGCGGACAAAGGGATCCATGATCCGACAGAAGCGCGGCCCCGGATCAGCCGCAAGCCGCCGCTCAAAACGGGAATCCAATCGAAATCAGCAGGGTGCCGGACGGATCGAGCGGACGGGGGTTGAGATTGTGACCGTACTCCACCCGCACCGGGCCGATGATGGTCTGGTAGCGCAGGCCCAGGCCGACTGAATAGAGTTTCTCCGCAAACGGGTAGTCCGCCAGCCGCGCCGCGGTCCCGACCGCGTCGGCAAACACCACGACCGACCAGTTCGAGGTCAGCGCCTGCTCCAGCTCGACGTTGGCCAGCACGTAGGACTTGGCGCCGACAAACAACCCGTTGTCCGCCCGCGGCGCGGCCTCGCCCTGCGGGTAGCCGCGGATGGATCCGTCGCCACCCGGGAAGAAGCGCACACTGACCGGCAGGGCGGAGTCGTCCGACGCGCCCATCGTGGTCACGACCCCATGGGCCAGCCCGAGATGAATCCAGCGGCCGTCGCCCCAGGCGGTGTGATAGGAGCCGGCGAGGATGACCTGCTGGTAGGCCACGTTGCCGCCAAAGATCGGGTCGGCCCACTCGTTCTGCAGCGACACCTTGTAGCCCCGGCGCGGCCGCAGCGGGTTGTCGCGGCGGTCCCGCACCAAGCCCACGTCAACGCTGCCCACGTCGGCCTGGTTCTGGTCGGTGGCGCTAGTGGCCAGTTCGTTGTCGGTGTTGCGCAGGTGCTTGAAGGTGTAGCCGGTGGTCAGCGCGAACCGGAACCGGCGCACCGGCCAGAGCAGCGAGACATTGGTGCCGTACTCCTCGTGCATGAAGGAGGGTTCCTGGCGGTGCAGCCCGAACAGGCGGACGCTGCCGTCGAGCGGCGAGCCGAACAGTTCCGGCACTGTGTAGATGAAGTCGCCCTGCGAACTCTTCATCGATTGCACCAGCTTGACGCTGCTGATCTGGGCGCGGCCAAAGACGTTGTAATGCCGCCACTCCAGTCCGCCCCGCAGCTGTTCGTAGCTGCCGTAACCGGCCAGCAGGCTGACCTCCTGCCGCCGCCCCTCGGTCAGCACAAAGACGGCATCGCGCGTGGTGCCATCGGCGGGTTCGTAGCGCAGATCCACGGCGCGAAAAACGCCCAGCCGTGAGATCCGCGTCAGGCTGTTGTTGAAGCGGATGGGATTCAGGAGTTCGCCCGGTGTGCTGCGGATGAACCGGCGCAGCGTGGCTTCCCGGGTGTAGCGGTTGCCGATGAAGCGCACCGCGCCCACGTGCACCTCCGGGCCGGGGGTGATCTGGGCCACGACGATCACGGCGACCGTGCCGTCGGGTTGGACCGTGCTTTGCGGGGTGAGGGTGAGTTCCACATCGGGATGACCCCGGGTGTAATACCAGCGGCGGATGGCGGTGGCGGCATCCTGCCGCCAAAACGAATTCCACGGGCGGCCGAGGCGTTGATCGGTGAGCCCGGCCGGGGCTTCGCCGCCGCCGGCCACCACATATTGCAGATCATGCACGAGCCACGGGCGGCCTTCCTGCACGACCACCCTGGCGTGGACCTGTCCCGTGGTCCGGTCGATCCGGGTCTCCGGCGCGGTCACAACGGCGTCCGCGTAGCCGAGCTGGTGCAGCAGCTCCGTGAGATTGCCCAGCGAGCGCCGCAGGCGGCCGGGGGAGTAGATGCGCTCGGAGGCGAGCGGGATGAGCCGGCCCTCACTGACAAACAGGGCGCGCGCCTTTTTCTCCGGGACCACGGTCAGCCCGGTGAAACTGATTTCCCGCAGGGTGAACCGCCGGCCCCGGTCAATGTGCAGGGTGGCCGCGGTGGCGGCCAGCGGCCGGGGCAGTGGCTGCTCGAGCCGGGCGTCGAGCGGGTGGGACACGGTGCGCCCATCCGTCAGCACGGCTTCCACCGTGAGCCCGGGCGTCAGGTAGCCGTCGTCGGTCAGCGTGGAAATCAGCACGAGCGCGGCATCTTCCAGGACATTCGCGTCCAGCATGGTGTCGGCCCGGTTCCCGAGCAGCAGTTTCAACCGCTGTTCGGCGGTGCGGTTGCCGAACCAGCCCAGGCCGCGCACGTGCAGCTCAGTGGCGGACAGCGGCATGGAGATGCCCAGCGCCAGGGCCACGAGGAGGACCGCGCGCCAGCCGGGAATGAAGATGATGGAGCTATTTTTCTTCATCTTCACGCGGCTTGCTCTCCTGGGTGTAGACGCGCCATTTCAGGCCCGTGTTGTAGTGGTCAAACCGGTCGTATTCGCCCACGAGCGACCATTTTTCCCGGAGCTTGTACTCGAACTCATAGGTCTCGCGGCCCTGTTGGGAGACCTGCTGGCCGGCGGAAATCTCCAGCCGGTCCTCGCCGCCGATGCCGAGGTCCTGGAAGATCCCGCGCCCGAGATAGACCCCCAGCAAACCGAGCCGCTGGGCGCCGGACGAGGCGGTTTCACCGGACGGCGGCTGGCCGGTCATCACCATCAGCAGCACGTCCTCGGCGGCGAGGGCCGGGGCCGACGACAGCGTGATGATCGGGGTCGGCAGCTGGCCTGTCACTTCCAGCCGCAGCTGGTAATCGCGCCGCTGCGAGGTCGCGTTCAGGTTGACTCTGGCGTGGAAGGGATCGGCCTCGCTCAGGCGCACGATGCCCTGCCGCACCTTGAAGGAGGCGAACGGAAACAGCACCTGGCCCTGATCCACGGTCAGTTCGCCCACGGCCCGCGGCTCGCCGAGTGTGCCGCCCAGATGAAAGCGGGCGGACGCGGTGCCGTTGAACACGGTGGTCCGAATCCGGATCGCCCCCGGACCGCGCACGTTGATGTCCAGCGGCCAATGGCGGTAGGGCTCGGCCGCCACCGCGAAATACGGTGGCTGGCGGGTCACGCCGCGCGGGCCGAGGGGAAGCAGGTCGTTGAGATTGGCCAGAACCAGGCTGTCGCGCAGCGTGACGGTGCCGGTGAGGCGCGTCACTCCGGCCGGGTCGGTGGTGGCGCGCACGTTGAGGTCGTTCCGGAGGATCAACCCGGTGTTGCGCAACAGCGGCAGATTGGCGCCCTTGAGACCGAGGGCCAGCCGGGGTGCGGCGCCGGGGACGAGGGTGACGCTGCCGTCGACGGAGACCGGCTCGCCGCCGAGCTTCGCGTGCAACGAGCGCACGGTGAGCGTGTGGTCGTCGAGCGCGAGATCGGCGTTGATTTCCTGCAGCGTGCCGAAGGGCGGCAGGGGCCGGGAGGCGGCATCGGTCAGATGCAGTTCGCCGGAGAATTTGCCCCCGGGGCTGAGTTCGATCCGGGCGCGGAGCCGACCCAGGGCGGCAACGAAATGCGGGGCCCGGTGTGCGAACGGCGCGAGATCGGCATCGGGTATCTCCAGCTTGCCTCCGGCCTCGCTCCAATCGAAGGCCGCGGGCTCGCGCCACAATTGCCGCCAGCGGGTTTCGTTCATTTCGACCTGGCCGCTGGCCCGCACGACCTGGCCGTCGAGCTTGGCGGAGAAATCCGTGAGCGTCACCCGGTCGCGGCTGAATTGCAGATCGACCGTCAGGTCGGTCCCATCGGGCAGCGAATAGTTTTCGCTTTTCACCGGCAGGCCCAATTGCGCCGCCCGGAGTTGCAGGTCGCCGACCGGCTGGCGCAGGGTCCCCGTGAGCTTCATCGTCGCCACGGGTTCCTTGAGCGTCAGGCCGGTCGCGGCCGACAGCGCCGACCACAAGGGCGAATCGGCCGTGGTGGAGGCCACTAGTTCCAGCGGCAGGGTATCGTCCCATTGCAGCTGGGGCTTGGGCTGCATCCGGACCGTCAGCGGCCCTCGGCCGGTGGCTTGGGTGAGCGCGCGATCGCCCTCCACGACTGACAACTCCGTGAGGTGCACCCCTTGGGCGTCACCGCTCGCGACCAATTTTACCTGTGCCGGCTGCGGCTTCATGGCGATCTGCGCCGAGAGGGCGGTGTCAAATACCAGGATCTGGTCCGCGACGTGGCCGGCGGCCTGCAGCGTGTGCACCTGCCAGGCAGGGCCGGCGATCGTCACCCAATCCTGCAGCCACGCGGAGTCGAAATCGGAGACGGTCAATTCGAAGAATCCCTCCGAGCCGCCGGCGCCCTTGAGGTTCAACCGGTGGGGGGGACCGTAGAGTTGGAGCGTGTCGAGGCTCCACGCCGGTGCCCAAGTCAACCGGGCGGGTGCAACGAGTGACCACACCGGCTGGCCTGCGATGGCGTGCTGGAGCCGGGCCAATTGCAGGCTGTGCGCGTCGAGGGTGCCGGCAAAGTCCAGGACTGATTGTTGGGCGGTCACCCGGGCCGACAGGATATCCGTCTGCGCTCCCACCCCTTGCCATGTCGCGTCGATCGTCACGGGAAGCAGCGGTGGCCGCCGGACCTCGGTGAACCGCAGCGAGCCCTGGTGCCTCGGGGCATCGAGGGGTCCTTCCGCGGTGGCGGAAATCTCCGCCGCGCCCCAGGTCATGCCGGCCGGCAGCCAGCGGGCGAACCAACCGGCGCCGAGCGTGGCCGCAAGGGTGGCGCCGCGCAGTTCGCGGGTCTGCCAGTTGATCGAGCCACTCGCAGTCACGCTGCTGGCCGCATCCAACTGCACGGCGAGCGCGGTCAATGCCAGCTCCGGCCAGTGGAGGGTGCCCTCCGCCCGAACCTGCTGCAGGGCGAAACCCGGCAGCATGAGATCAGTGGACTGGAGTTGAAACGTCTGCCGGGCCGCGGCGGTGTCGCCGTCCACCCGGATCGTGCCGTTGACCAACCCGCGGGCCTCGAGCCACGGCAGTTTGGCCAGATCGGCCGCCACGATGAGCTGCGCCGACTCGGCGGCGAGCGGTCGATCGAAGCCGAAGGTGACCGGCGCGGTCAATGTGGCCGTGGCGAAGGGGGCGTCCACGTCGAAGGCCGTCAGGACAATCTCTCTCAGGGTGCCGTGCGCGGCCAGCCGCGCGGAGAAAGGCGGCGCCTTGGCCTTGGCCTCCGGCTGGGCGCTGGCGTTGAGCGACAGGTCAAACCTCCCGTCGCGCCAGACGAGGCGGACATCACCGACCACCTGTGCATATGGCGACCCCAGCCGGGCACGACGGGCGGGGAGTTGCCATTGCACCGCGCTGGCCCCGGCTTCCGCCGGCAGCCAGCCTTGGGCGGGAAAGCGCGCCGTCAATTGCACCGGTTGCTCCCACAGGGTGGCTTCACCGGTGAGGGTCGAGCCCATCCAGGCAAGTTTCAGCCGGGCTTCGTTTCCGGCGCTGCGGGCGGCCAAAGTGGCGGAGCCGTCGGTCGCAAAGGTGAGATCAACCGCCAGCACGTGCCCCGCCACCTGCAGGCCATCGACCTTGAGGGTGCCCTTGCTCCACGTGGCGACCGCGATGGTCAGCGGCGGACCGAGACCGCCGATCGTGCCGCCTTTCAGCTCGGCCCGCGGCAACCAGCGGACCAGGTGCGGACCGATTTGCTGCAGCACCACCTGCAGACCGGGCATACCCTGGATGGCGTTGGGCGCGGACTTGGTTCCAGCAGGGAGCGAGGCGGGATTGATGCGGACTGACCAGTTGTCGACCTCGAGGGCCGGTTCCTGTCCGCGCACACGCCGGGCCAGCCACAGGAGCGGTGTGACCGATTTTACCTGCGCCGCGTCGAGCCGGAACCTTGCCGCCTCGTAGTTTACGTTGCGGAGAAGAAAATGCGCATAACCCGACCGCTCATAGGCTTCGAAAGAAATTCCCTGCGACTGCAGGACGGGTCGCAGCGCGAGGCCCAGCCACCACGGCAGCGTCAGCAGGAGGGCGCCCAGGGCGACCAGGATCGAGAGGGGTATTTTCAACCAGCGGGCCATCGTCATTCCCTGACCCGGATTGCCGCCTTGGGTAACAGGGCAAAGGCCATTTGGGCCGGGCGGTTGGATTGGTTGGCGTGGCGGTGATCAAGCCGGGGTCGATCGCGATCATTTCAACCTGTGCAGCTCCTGGTGGGGTGTGTAGGGTGGCCGGTGCCGCCGCGGAGGGTGCCGGCGAACCCGGTTCGTGCCCCGCGATCATCCTAATCATGCAAGAAATGACCCTCACCCAACTCGTCCCGGTGCTGCAGCTCGCCATCGGACCGGTGATTCTCATCTCGGGCGTCGGGCTGCTGCTGCTCACCCTCACCAACCGCTTTGGCCGCATGCTCGATCGTTCGCGCAGCATCATCCGCGAGGTATCCGAGGGGGGCCAGTCGCCAGCCGCGGTGGCCAACCTCAACGACCAGGTCGAGATCCTCCACCGGCGCGCCCGCATCCTGCGGCTCTCGATCACGCTCGCGGCCGTCACCGTCCTCGGCGCCGGTGTGCTGATCCTCGGACTCTTCATCGGCGCCTACTGGCGCGTGGAAATCACCGGCGCGCTGGTCGCGATCTTTTGCGTGACGATCCTCGCCCTCATCGGCTCGACCGTGGCGTTCATCGTGGACATGAACCTCTCGCTCAAGGCCGCACAGCTCGACTGGAAACTGATCGGCCGGCAGTGACCGGCGCCTCACTCCTTCTCCCAGTCGGGATCCTGCGCCGGTTTGGCCTTGGCCTTTTTCTTCTTCGGCTTTTCCGCCTCCTCCATGAAGGCGCGGTCGTCGTCGTCGAGTTCCTCCGCGGCGGCGGCTTGAGCTTCCTCGGTGGCGGGGGTCGGAGTGGTCGACGCGGGGGCGGCTTCACCGGCAGTCGGAGTGCCTGAGGCCGGGGCTTTCGCCGACTCGGCCGGCAGTCGCTTGATGCGCTCGGCCAGCGGCGGATGCGTGGAGAAGATCGTCTTCGGGTCACCCGTCCGCGCCTGCAGGCGCTGCAGCACGAGGCGCAGGGCGCCCGGCGCATAGCCGGTGGTCACGGCGAGGTGGCGGCCCTCCTTGTCGGCGCCGTACTCGGTCTGCGGGTCGAAGCCCTTTTCGAACAGGGTCTTGGTGATCTGCTCCACGCCGAGGTTGAACTGCTTGAGCTGCGCATCGACCTTGCGCACCTCGCCGCTGCGGGCGGCGGCGAGGCTGGTGGCACCGGAGAGGAACTCGCCGCGGGCCACGATCTTCAACGCGTGGCGGCCTGTGATGTGCGCGATCTCGTGGCTGAGGATGGCCGCCAAGATGTCGTCGTTCTCCGCCAGGTCGTACAGCCCGCGGGTGATGAAGACATAGCCATCGGGGGCGGAGAACGCGTTGACCGTCGGGGAATCGAGCACGCCGAAGCGCCAGTCGAGCGCGGGCCGGTCGGAGTAACGCGCGAGGCTGCGGCCGACGAGCATCACACGCTCGGTGATCGCCTCGTCGCGCACGAGTCCGCCGTAGCGACCGACGATCTCGAGGGCGACCGAGTCGCCGATGACCTTTTCCTCGGCGGGGCCGATGCCGGCCACGCCCTTGAGCATCTTGCCCGCGTCTTTGGCGGTATCGAGGGCCTTGGAGAGCTTGTTCAGGTCGAACTGAGCCTGGGCGGCGCACGCGCCGAAGCATCCAATCGCGACGAGAAGGAGGAATCGGGGGTTCATTGGTATTCCCCCTTCTTTTGCGCCTGCAGGAAGGCCTCGACCTCCGCGGGCGTCACGCGGTTGCCCTGGCCGAGCAGCCAGTCGAGGTCCTCGCGGGCCGACCCAAGATTGCGGCCGGCGGCGTAATCCACGGCGGCCGGGGCGAGCGGCCGCGCCGCGGCGGTGGCGGTGGTCTCGCTCGCGGCGAGGCCGAGGCCATCGGCGCCCTTGCCCTCGGTGGGTTTCTCGTCGCTCAGGTTGCCGGCGAACACCCAGCCGGTGACGCCACCGTCGCTGACGCGGAGCCAGCCGTCGCGCACCTCGAGGACCTTGAGCTTGCGCGCGTAGCCGAGCTTGCCGGCCGCGGCGGCGAGGGCGCGGGGTTCCGCGCGCACAACCGTCTCGAGGCGTTTGGTGTAGGCGACGCCGCCGACCTCGAAGGCGGCCAGCGCGGCGAGGGTGGCGCCCAGGCTGGCCAGCAGGGCGAGCCCGGCGCGAAACGACGCAAGAGGTTTCATTTTGAGTCGAGGGTCAGGACCGCCTCCCAATCGGGCGGCGGCGGGGTGGCAAGAAAGCGGACGCATTCTTCATGCAGGCGCGCGGTGGTCAAGTCGCCGGCCTGCAGCCGCGCGGCGCGGTCGAACGCGGCGACCGCAGTGGCGAACTCGCGGTGCACGTAGGCGTCGTAGCCTGTGCGGTAGGCGGCGACGAAATCGCGCTCGACGGCCGGCAAATCCGCGGGCGCCCCGTGCAGCGTGTGCACTTCCACCGCGGATTTCTTGCCCTTCACCCGCAGACGCGCCAGCGGACGCGTGACCAGCACACCCTGCACGCGGCGCGCGGTTTCCTCGCCGAGGAGGATGCCGGTGCCGAAGGCCTTGTTGGCGCCCTCGAGGCGCGAGGCGAGATTCACGGCGTCGCCCATCACGGTGTAGTTCCGCTTCCGCGAGGAGCCGAGGTTGCCCACGATCATCTCGCCGGTGTTGAGCCCGATGCGCACGGCGAGCTTCACGCCGACCGGGGCGGCGTAGCGGGTGTTGATGCCATCGAGCAGGCGCTGCGCCTCGAGCGCCGCGCGGCAGGCGGCGAGCGCGTGGTCGGGCAGGGCCGACGGCGCGCCGAAGACGGCCATGACGGCGTCGCCGATGTACTTGTCGACGTAGGCGCCGTGGTTGAGCAGGCACTCGCTGGTCTCGTCGAGGTAGGCGTTGACGATCTCGACCATGAGTTCGGGTCGGTCGCGGAGTTTCTCGGAGAGGTCGGTGAATCCGGCGAGGTCCGAGAAAAACACCGTGGCCTCGCGGCGTTCGCCTCCGAGCCGGATGGAGCCGGGATCGCGCACGAGCTGGGCGACGACGCCCGGGTCCACGTACGCGCCGAACATCGCCTGGATCTCCGCCTTGCGGCGGCGTTCCGCCCAGAAGCTTTCCGCGGCGATGCCGAGAAGGGTGAAGAGGGCTGCGATCGCGGGCGTGGCGGGCGGAAAAAACCAGCCCACGGCGAGGCCGGCGTAGGCGGCCGGGAGCAGGATGACGACGAAGCCGATCGCCACGACGGCGGGTACTGTGAGTCCGGGCCAGCGGGTGGCAATCAACAGCAGGGCCAGCATGACGACCGCCGCGGTCGCGAGGGCGAAGCCCGAACCGACGGGCGTGATGAACGCGTCGGCCGCAAGGTTGGCCCACGCCGTCCAGTGCAGCAGCAGCCCGGGCTCCAGGCGGCCGACGGGCAACGGCTTGAGGTCGAAGGTGCCGGCGGCGTTGGCGCCAACGAGGACTGTTCGCCCGCGCACGAGTTCAAAGGCGCCGCCGGTCAGCGCCGGTTCGCGGGCGAGGGCGGATGCGAGCGCGGCGGGCGCGAAATCGGGCGCCTCCTGGCTGATGCGGTCGAGGATGGGCAGGCCGGCCTCGATGAAGTGTGCGGCTGGCACCACCGGCACGCCGCGCGCCTTGATCTGCTCCAGTCCACCATGCCAGCGCAGCAGTCCGCCCGTGCCGCCGGCCGGCGGATCGAATGCGGCGGCGGCCAGCGATCCCGGAGCTGTGTAGCGGCGGGCGATCCCGTCGCTGTCGGGTTTGAACTCCACGTCTCCGGTGCGGGTTTTGGCGAAGAAGGCGGCGTGTTCGCGCTGGTAGCCTTCGTCCCAGAACACCGGCCCCTGGCGCGCGGTGCGCCCGAGCACCACGCCGGGCACGGCGGCGGCGGTGCCGGCCAGCAGCAGGTCCTGCTCGGCGGATTCCGAGTGATCGAAAAACGTGAAATCCACCACGATCTTCGCGGCGCCCGCGCGCTCGAGTCCGACGATCAGCGCGGCAAAGGCCGCGCGCGGAAACGGCCAGCGCATGGCGTAGGGTTCGCGACCCAGGCGGTCCATCGTCGACTGGTCCACGAGGACCAGCGCGGAACCCGCCGGCACCGCCGCCGCCTGCAGGGGTCGGCGGCTGGACGCATCGAAGAACGCGCGGTCCAGCGCCGGCCCGAACGGCGAGAAATGGAACGCCGCGACAAGAAGCACGACCGGCGGCAGCCAGCGCCAGCGAACCGACCGCGGGGCAGGAGGGGTGAAGGCCACGGACCTGATTACTGTCCGTCACCGGCGCCGCGGCAAGCCACGGTTCGTCGGGCCCTCGTCAGCAGGCGGGATTGCAGCCCCTGCGGCGTGCGGGGGAAAAAGCGACGTTGTGCGGCGAGGGGCGGTGACTTACGGCTGGAGGTGCCGTCATGACTGCGATCACCCGTCGTACTGCACTCAAACAGCTGGCCGCCTTGGCTGCTGGCTCGTCGCTGGCGGGGCAAATGGGGGCCGCCACCGGAATGTCTGTTGTCCAGCGGCGCGTGCCGCTCGTGCATATCACCGACCTCTACCATCCGCCGCAGGACCCGGACGACCACATTGACCTCGCCACGATTCTGGCGCTTCCCGAATACGATCTGCGCGGGGTGGTGCTCGATGCGACGAGGAAATTTCTGCTGAACAAGCCCGAGGGTTGGGACATCCCGCGGGATCCGGGTTATGTGCCGGTGGCGCAGCTGGCGCACCTGACCGGCCGGGCCATTCCAGTGGCGGCGGGCCCCATCGATCCCCTGGTGAATGCAGAGGACACGGCGCGCGACCGGCCGCGGAGCGAGCAGGCGGGGATCGAGCTCCTGTTGGACATCCTGGCACAGAGCGCGGAGCCGGTGACGATCTCCGCCGTCGGCTCGGCGCGGGTGCTGGCGGCGGCCTACAACCGCGCGCCGGACCTGGTGCGGACCAAGACCCGCGCGGTGCTGTTCAACGCGGGCATGACCGGCGGGACCAAGCGCGAATGGAATGTCGGACTCGACCCGGCGGCCTATGTGGCCTTGTGGCGTTCGGGGGTCCCGATCCAGTGGTTCCCATGCGGCACAGAGAAGAGCGCGTTCGTAGCGGTCCATGAGCGCGGTACTTACTGGAAGGCCACGCACAAGGATCTCTTCCGCGACCTGCCGGAGGGATTGCGGGCGTGGTTCTGCTATGCGTTTGCCGGGGAGGCCCGGGGCGACATCATCCGGGCGCTCAGCGAAACCGGCCGCGGGGCGGTGTGGGAGCACGTGCTCGCCGGCGAGCGCAACCTTTGGGCGACGGCGTCGCTCGTGCTGGGTGCAGGGCGGGTGTTGGCGCGCACACCGGAAGGCTGGCGCTTCGTGGCGCCGGCGGCTGCGACGGGCCTCGAGACGTGGCCGTGGCGGATGGATCCCATTGCCGCCACCGTTGACGATGCAGGCAACGTCACGTGGGCGGTCACCGACCAGCCGACGCACCATTGGCTCTTCGGGCGCAAACCCGAGGCGTACAGCGCGCCGATGGCGGAGGCGCTGAACGCGCTGTTGCGCGGGGTGGCGGTGTGAAGGCCGGTCAACGCGGCGCGAGCCAGCGCGTGATCTGGTGGGCCAGCCAGCGGAGAACCCACGCGAGGGGCAGCGTGACAAGCAGGGCGCCGGCGGCGCCGACGGCGATCTGCCATTCGACCGGAGCGGAACCCTGAATGGCCCACCACGTGCGGTGGTTGTATTCGCGGATGAGCGGCTGGTGCAGCAAAAAGACCTCGTAGGAGATCAGGCCCAGTGCCGCCAGGCCGCGGCAGAGGAAACGCTGGCCGGCAGCCGGGGCGTTGGCGCGAAGGGCGAAGTAGGCGAAAAAGACCGCGAAGCCGGCGATGTTGTAGCCGACCAGGAGGCCGGTAAAAAACGTGCCGTACCAAGTGAGAAGCACTCCCAGCGCGATCCAGCCGGTCAGCGGAACACGCACGGTACCGGTGCGCAGCATCTCGCCGAAGAGCAGGCCGATGAAGAAGATCGGCGGGCGCAGCCCGAGGTGGACGAAGAGGGAGGGCTGCCCCAGGACCTTTGCCGTCAGGTAGGTGAGCCCGAAGGAGAGGATCAGCCCGGCGCCGACGACAATATCCATCCGGTCAAGCCAGCGCCGCAGGATGGCATACGCCGCATACAGCGGGACGATCAACCCCAGGAACCAAAACGAATCGTTGAAGCCCAGGAGGTACTTGTCGCCCCACCATGGGTGAATGCAGAGGTAGTGGGTCCAGATGTCCGTCGCGGTGTGTTCGCGGTTAAGCAACTGCACGCCCCCGAGCCAAGTGAGGCTCAGTACGATCCAGTAGGCGGGGAGCAGGCGGGCGAGCCGGCGCCATAGGAACCGGCCGGCGCCCTCATCGGACCGATGGCTGAGCGTCAGCGCCGCGCCGCTGAGCAAGACGAAGATGTCTACCCCCAGTTCGCCGTGCGAATAATTGGGAAAACCGGTGACGCCGCACAGGTGGTACGTCACGATCTGCAGAATGGCGAGGCCCCGCAGCTCATCGAGCAGCTGCACGCGTCCGGAACCGGCCGGAGGGGAGGAGAGCGTGACGGAGTTCAAGCCGGCGTAAGTCTTGGGCGACGTCCGCGCCGGTGGCAATGCCCGACCGGAAGCGCCTCAGTGCACCTGCTCGTCCAGCAGCGCGAAGAGCTCGGCCTCGGTGATGCGCTTTTGCGTCATCGAATCGCGCTCGCGGAGGGTGAACGTGTCGCCGGGCTTCTCGATCGTGTCGAAGTCGATCGTCACGCACCACGGCGTGCCGATCTCGTCCTGGCGGCGGTAGCGGCGGCCGATGGCGCCGGCCTCGTCGTAGAACACGGCATACTTGCGCTGGAGCTTCTTGTAGAGGGCCTGGGCGCGGGCGGTGAGCTGCTCCTTGTTCTTGAGCAGCGGGAGCACGGCGACCTTCACCGGGGCGATGCGCGGCGACAGGCGGAGCACGGTGCGCTTCTCGACGTTGCCCTTCTCGTCCTTCACGTCCTCCTCCGCGTAGGCCGCGCAGAGGACGGCGAGGAAGATGCGGTCGGTGCCGACGGCGGGCTCGATCACGTGCGGGACGAACTTCTTCTTGGTCGTCTCGTCGAAGATCTCCTGCGGCTTGCCGCTGGCGTTGGCGTGCTGCGTGAGGTCGTAGCTGCCACGGGCGGCGATGCCCCAGAGCTCCTGCACGCCGAACGGGTACTTGAACATAATGTCCACCGTGCCGCGCGAGTAGAACGCGAGTTTCTCCTTCGGATGGGCGTACAGCGAGAGGTGCGACTCGGGGAGGCCGATGGAAAGGAGCCAGCTCCTGCACCACTGGATCCATTCCTCATGGCACTTGGCCCAGTCGGCGTCCTCGTGGATGAAGTATTCCATCTCCATCTGCTCGAACTCGCGGGAGCGGAAGATGAAGTTGCGCGGCGTGATCTCGTTGCGGAAGGATTTGCCCACCTGGGCGATGCCGAACGGCAGTTTAACGCGGCCGGTATCGACGACGTTCTTGAAGTCGACGAACATGCCCTGGGCGGTCTCGGGCCGCAGGTAGGCGACGGACGAGGCGTCGGTCATGGCGCCGACGTTCGTCTGGAACATCATGTTGAACGAACGCGGCGCCGTGAGGC
>CAZGJB010000016.1:0-25429 GCA_964526145.1 uncultured Opitutaceae bacterium | reverse complement strand
CCTGCGCCACGATGCTCACGCCGGGCATTCACGCCGCGTTTGTCGAAAACCGGGCCAAGGTCACCACGTTGCCCGACGTGAGGATCCTCGCCGCCGCGGGCGCCGCGCCCGACGCCAGCAAAACCCAGGGTCAGCCGAGCGTCGCCGTCACCACCGCGGACAATTTCCTGAAACACCCCGCGCTGGCCACCGAGGCCTTCGGACCGTTCACGCTGGTCATCACCGCCGCGTCGACCGACGAGTTGACCGCGTGCGTCCGCGCGCTCGAAGGCCAACTCACCGCGACACTCCACGGCACTGCCGCCGATCTGGCCGCGGCCGGTCCGCTGGTCGCCCTGCTGGAGCAGAAGGCCGGCCGCCTCCTGGTGAACGGATTCCCGACCGGGGTGGAAGTCAGCCCCGCCATGAACCACGGCGGCCCGTCGCCGGCCACGAGCGACTCGCGCCACACCTCCGTCGGCACCGCGGCGCTGCTGCGCTTCGCGCGGCCGGTGTGTTACCAGAACTTCCCCGAGGCGCTCCTCCCCGTTGCCCTGCGCGACGCAAACCCCCTAGGCCTTATGCGCCTCGTGGACGGCAAACTGACCCGCGAGCCGCTGGCTTGAGAGATCTCCAATCCAGTTAACCGCAAAGAACGCAAGGAACGCAAAGATCGGAATATCCCTGGTGATTTCTGTGCGTTCCTTGCGTTCTTTGCGGTCAAATTTCCGCAGTCTTCTCTCCGCGACTCAGCGTCTCCGCGTGAGCCTGTTCGGATTCAACTCAACCGCACGGTCACGGCCAGCGTGCCCTTGGTCGCGGCGCTGACGATCGCGATGCGCCGCTGCACCCGGCCGGGGGGCATTGGCAGGTCGTCGACGCGTATGGTCGTACCGGCGGGCGCCTCGATGACGGCCCGGCCGTGTATGCCCGTGAGCGTGATGGTCTGCCCGGACACCGTGACCGGCAGCGCAGTCTGCCAGCAGAACTCGACCCCGGTGCCGCCCCCGGGAGCGAGCTCGTAGTCGTCGGTGATCGTGAGCCGATCGGGAGTCGGTGACTCCCAAGCCCGCTCCCACTTGCGGTAGTGCTTCCAGCCGGGAGCGGCGTCGATCCGGGCGGAAAAGCGGACCGCGTCGCCCGTGCCGACCGGCCGCACGTTGTGCGTGAGCGGCGACTCGGGACACGGACGCTCGGTCACTCCGACCGGGATGAGCATGTTGTGGCGCTCGCAGTTCTTGAGGATGCCGGCCAGCGGGCTCGAGTAGTCGCAGGTGCCGGGGTCCATCGCGTAGGTCTCGCCCCGGAACTCGAGGACGAATCCGCCCTTGTCCTCATGCGCATGGCCGGCGCCAGCCTTGTTGCCGTTGAGGAGGAGCTTGGTCCACGCGTCGCGGTGTTGGCGCGTCGAGGCCATGAGGCCCATCTCGGGCAGGAACACGATGGGCCGCGGCGCCGGCCCGGCCGCCGGCACCTCGGCCTCGAGTTTGCAGGCGAGCAGCGTGTCGGCGAGGCCGTGGGTCCGCGCGAGGGACTTGCGGAACATCGTGACCCAGTCGCTCTGCGGCAGCGCCAAGGCCATGATCGCAAGCGCCTCCTGCTCCAGCGAAGAACGCGCGTCGCAGATGGGAATGACGTCCTGGTCGGTGTCGGTCGAAAGCACGGCGGAACCGAAGTCGCCGGTGCGGCGGACGCTCTCGGGGATGATGTCACGGAGCTGCCGGCCCCGGGCCCGCGCGTAGTAGTAAAGCGACAGCCCGCCGTCGCGCGCCACACAGCGGAAATACGTCGGACCCTCCACGTAGCCACCATCGGGCAGGATCGCGTAGCCGAGGCTCTCGTTGAGGTCGGCGAAGGCGAGCTCGGTGTAGGCCTTCGTGCGCGGCCAGGATTTTTCCAGCAACGTGTAGCCCGCCATTCGCCCCGGCGTGAACCAGGCGAGCTGGTTGCAGTGGAAGATGTATTCGTGCTTCCAGGTGTTGAAATTGATCGCACCCAGGCCCTCCTCGGCGATGCGGCGCTTGAGGAACTCCCGCGCGACATCGGTGAACATCTCGCCCGCGAGATCGAGCACGACCGCGATCTCGTGCACGCACAGCGACTGTACGAAGCAGCGATGCTCGAAGACGCCGCCGGGCAGGTAGCAGATGACGCCGTCGTCCCAGCGACCGCACATGCCCAGCGCCATCGCGAAGCGGGCGCCGAGGCGGAGGAGCGCCTTGTCCTTGAGCAGGAGGCCGGCGACGACGGCGTTGACGGCGTGGCCCACGGGCATGGTGGCGAGCAGGCTGTTGTCGTGGTCGCGCTCGCGGCAGTAGCGCGTGTCGTTCCAGAAGTTCACGAACTCGCGCACCATGCGCTCGGGCTCGAGCTGCCTCGCCTTGTCGGCCGCCCGCGTGAAAGAGGACTCCTTATGCACGGCGAGGTAGGCGGCGTGCTTCGTGCGCAGCGCGGCAAGTTCCTCCTTGTTGACCAGCATGCCGTGGGTGGGTTCGAACCGGGGCTCGTACGACTCGGGCTGGAGGTAGCCGGTCCAGGCGGCGTCGTACTGGTTCCACATCCACTTCACACGCTCGAGCAGCTGGCTGTGCTGCAGGCCGACCCAGTTGATCCAGCCGCTGGTCACGCCGTCCGCCACAGCCTCGATCTCGAGCGTGAGGGAGTGCAGGACCTTGGCGCCGCCGAGTTCGAGCACGTGCTCCTTCTTCAACTCGGGGGCCGGCGGGGAGACGAACCGGCGGACGCCGGCGTCGGTCTCAGCGGTGATCGTGGCGATCGATCCCAGCGGGGCCATGAGGCTGACGACGACGCGGTCGTAGCCGGCGCAGTCGGCCTCGTACTGGCGCGACATCCGGAGCGCGGGACCGCTGGCCGGCTTGCGGGTCCACTCGAACTCGGTCCAGCACCAGTTCTGCCAGACGCGGAGCCCGTGGGCCTTGCCCGGTTCGATCTTCCAGTGCTTGAGTCCACTGGTGTTCGGGTCCCAGAGCGGATCGAGGATGCCTTCGGCGGCGTTGATGACGATGGCCTTGAGGAGGGGCATGGGGAGAACGGGGGGTTAGCCGATGTCACCACCCGGGAAGCCCGCGGCAATGGGAAACGTCCCGCTGCCACGGTTCGGTTTCATCCATGCTGTAGGATGCACCTGGGGTGATGGCCTGAGGCGACCGAACGTTTCGCCAGTTGCAGTTCCGCACGGGGGCGAGATGATCACGCCAACCCTTCCCCTCCATGGCAAAACCCGTCTGCTACTCCACCAAAGCCTACGCCACGTCCAGCGCCACGTCGCCGCTCGCCGCGACGACCATCGATCGCCGCCAGCCGACCGCCACCGATGTCCAGATCCAGATCCAATACTGCGGCGTCTGCCATTCCGACCTGCACTTCGCGCGCAACGAATGGGGCTTCACCCAGTATCCCGCCGTGCCGGGCCATGAGATCGTGGGCAAGGTGACCGCGGTGGGCAGTGGCGTGAAGAAATTCAAGGTGGGCGACACGGTCGGCGTGGGTTGCCTCGTGGACTCCTGCCGCACGTGCCCTGATTGCCGGGCCGGGCTGGAGCAGTTCTGCACCAGCATGGTCATGACCTACGGCAGCATGGACAAGCATCTGGGCACGCCGACCTTTGGCGGCTACGCGCAGAGCATCGTCGTGACGGAGGAATTCGTGCTCCGCATGCCGGCCAACCTCAACCTTGCCGCCGCCGCGCCCCTGCTGTGCGCCGGCATCACCACCTACTCGCCGCTGCGCCACTGGAAGGTCGGCGCCGGGCAGAAGGTCGGCATCGTCGGCTTGGGCGGTCTCGGCCACATGGCGGTCAAGTTCGCGCGGGCCTTTGGCGCGGAGGTCACCCTCTTCACCACGTCGCCCAGCAAGGTGGCCGACGGCAAACGCCTTGGCGCGCACGAGGTGGTCGTCTCGACCGACGCCGCCCAGATGGCCGCGCAGGCCGGAAGCTTCGACTTCATCCTCGATGCCGTCTCGGCCACGCACGACATCAACGCCTACATGAACCTGCTGAAGCGCGACGGTAATCTCGTGCTCGTCGGCGCGCCCGAGAAGCCGCTGGCGGTCGCGGCCTTCCCGTTGATCTTCCGCCGGCGCTCGTTCTCCGGTTCGCTGATCGGCGGCCTGCCCGAGACGCAGGAGATGCTGGATTTCTGCGGCCAGCACAACATCACGAGCGACATCGAGATGATCCGCATGGACCAGATCAACACCGCCTACGAGCGCATGCTGAAGAGCGACGTGAAGTACCGGTTCGTGATCGACATGACCTCGCTGAAGTGAAGCGGGGCAGGCCCGGCGAAATCGCGTGTAACCCTTCGGGGGTCTCGCGCGTTTACCTCAGTGCCTGCATGAATCAAATCCCATCGCGCGCCTCCCTCCGTTCCGCGTCACCGCTTCGTCGTCGCCTTGTCCTTGCGGCGGCATTGTTGCTTGCCGTCGCTCCCGCTGCACCCGCTGAAGAGGCTGCACTTCCGCTGGAGCTGTTTGCGTACGACGCGCAGGCCCCGCTCGAAGTCCGGTTGGCACCGCTGGGCGACGAGGACGGGGTGACGGTCCTCGAAGTCAGTTACGCTTCGCCGGCCGGGGGCCGCGTGACCGGGCGCTTGTACGTGCCCGCCGGGCCCGGACCGTTTGCCGGAATCGTGTATGCGCATGGCACCGGGGCGGGAGCGCGCACGCAGGGGCCACGAGCCGTCTACCTGGCGCGGCATGGGGCGGTGGTGCTGACACCGGATGCGCCGTACATCCGTCGCGGCGGCGATTTTCCGACCTTTACGGAATTGGACCGGACCGAGCAGATCCAGCACATCCAGGAACTGCGCCGCGGGTTCGATCTGCTGGCGGCTCGTGGAGACGTCGATCCGGCACGCCTCGCCTTCATCGGTCGCAGCCACGGAGGAGCGACGGGGGCGCTCCTGGCAGGAGTGGAGACCCGCGCGAAAACCTACATCCTGATCGTGGCCGACGGCGGTCTGGTCGCTCATTTCGCAGGTGGCATCGGTCGCACGCAGGAATTCGATCACCTGCCGCCGGAGACGAAGACGCGTTGGCTCGCCGCCATGGAGCCGATCGAACCCGGTCGCTTCATCCACCGCGCGCCGCCGGCAAGCATCCTCTTCCAGAACGGCCGGCAGGATGACGCCGTGCTGCCCGCACTCGCCCAGGCCCTCCACGCCGCCGCCCGCGGCACCATCGAGGTCCGCTGGTACGACGCCGGCCATCGCTTGAACACCCAATCCTTCGTCGACCAACTCGAATGGCTGCACCGCCAGATCGGCATGCAAGCCCCCGGCTCCGACGCCAGCGCGGGACCAAAGTTTCCGGCGCCAAAGTCCTCTTAAGGCGCTGTCTGCGCAGGTAGGTCCTTGAGGTAGGCTGAAGTCGGTGTGGGCATTGGCCTACTCGCTTTGATTTTGGCGTAGTAGGCTTCAACCTCGGGGTCCGCGCGATCGCGGTCGGCCACGAGGATCCTGAGTGTCTCGCGGGTGCGGACAGCTTGCGCCAGGAGTCGGGCCTTTCGGTCGAGGTCAGTTTCCGCGGCCGCTTGGGCTTTCAGTTTCTGGAGCGCGTCATGCGTTTCATTGATGGCGCGCTGCTGCCTTGCCCGCAGGTCCGACCGGCCAACCATGATCGCGTATGCCAGGGTCTTGCCCGGCAGCCAGTCCCAGATGTCGTCCGCCGCCCGGCCCGGGGGGCGTGGTTCGCGGGCGAGATGCAGTTGGAGCGCACTCAGACCTTCATCGATGATTCTCGCTTCGATCGGCAGCACCACATTGCGGGCTTCGGCCACGAAGGCCGCCGCTTCGGCCCGGTCCCAGGGAATACGGTCGTTAAGTATCGGCGATGGCTGAGCTGCCAGCGAACTGACGGACAATGCCAAACCCAAGGCGATGCGCAGTCTCATAGTGTACTATAAACCAAAGAATGGGCCCGCTGGGATTCGAACCCAGACTCAAAGGATTATGAGTCCTCTGCTTTAACCGTTAAGCTACAGGCCCGGTTGCTGCCGGGATTATTCGCCCGGAGGGCGCGCGCGAGTCAACGGCTTTGGCTGGGAGCAGACTCGCTTAAGCACATCGGCGTAAGCTGAGCGCTTTCGATCGGGCACTAACCGCGGTAATCAGCCATCTCCTGCGCCGTGGGCATTTCGTAGCTGATCTTGCCCTCGATGATCTCACGCAGTGCGACGTCCTCGGCTGACAATTTCTCGAGCGACTCGACCAGCGCGCGGTGACCGCGGCGCAGTTGCTTCACCCGGCGCGAGACCAAGTTGATCAGGATGTTCGGGTCGTTGATCTTGAGCAGGGCCGCCTTGAGGTATTCGTCGCGCATGTGGTGTGACCCTTATTTTCAACCCGACCGGCGCCACATGCGACGCCCAACCACGAGCCCGGCCGGAATCCAGGCCGAGGTGTTCCGCTAGCAGTGACTTAGGCGGCTTTTAGTTCCGGCGACGCCTCATTCCATGCCGAATGCCTTGCGCAGCTCCGCCAGCGCCGCGTCGGGCATCGGCACGAGCGGGCCGAGGGGACGGCTGAGGGTGAGGGCCTCGGCCGTGGCCTCGAGGACCTCGAGGCGGTCAAAGGCCTCGAGCAGGGTGCGGCCGATGACGAGCGCACCCTCGTTCTCGATCAGCAGGACCGGGCACTTTTTCAGCGACATGCGCGCGGCGAGCTCCACCGCATCGGTCACGATGCATGCGAACGGCGTGCGGGGTGCATCGCCGAGGACCAGATAGCTCTCGGGAATGGTGCGGGTGATGAACTCCGCATCGGTCATGCAATAGGCGCTCGCATGCGCCGGCTGCGCGCTGATGACGGCGCCAACCTCCGGGTTGGCCTCATAGATGAGCGCATGCAGGCGCGCGGCTCGGCTCGGCTGCTGGCCGGCCTCGCAGGCCTTGAGGGTCGTGCGGACGAGCCCGGGCGGCGTCAGCTCCAGCCGGTCGCGGCGCCGCGGCGTGACGAGGAACTGGTGCTGGTCCAGCCGCGCCGAGAACGCCCCCGCCGTGCTGATCATGAGGCGCTGCTGGTAACACCGGTGCACGAATTCGCAGAGCTGCGTGCGCAGCTCCTTTTCGCGGTTGCCGGGCGCGGCCGGCGGCAGCGTTCCGTAGGTCGGGACGGGCTGGTTCTCAAGCGCCACGGCCGGTAAAGGGCGGACGCGGCCCATGCCGGCAGCCGTGGCCAGGGTCTGGGCGACAAATTCAAGGGTCTCGAAGCGCTGGAAGGCATCCCGCAGGTCGGTGCCGCCGATGACAACACCGTGGTTCTCCAGCATGACGCAGTCGGCGCCCGCCGCGAACGCATCGGCGATCTTCTCGCCGAGCTCGGCGCTGCCCGGGCAGGCGTAGGCCGCATAGGCGATGCGGCCGCAGACGGCGAAGGCGTGCGCCTGCACGCGCGTGTCGGGCAGCTTCCGGCAGATGCTGAACGCCACGAGCGCGCCCGGATGCGCGTGCACGATGGCGCGCAGGTCGGGGCGGCGACGGTAGATGGCCTGGTGAAAGGGAAACTCGGAGGACGGCGGATGCAGGCCCTCGCGGGTGCCGTCGGCGCGCACGCGGACGACGTCACGCGCGGTGAGCCCGCCCTTGTCGACGCGCGACGGGGTGATCCAGATGCTGCCGTCGGGGTCGAGGATCGAAAGGTTGCCGCCCGATGTGGTGGTCATGCGGTACCGGTAGATGCGCGCCATGGTCGCCACCAGTTCGTCGCGCGGATGCAGCCAGGAGGAGTCCATGGCCAGAATCATCCACGCCATGCGCGATTCGTCAAAGGCAACGCAGGCGGACGGTCCTGCGGGCTGACCCGCCGGGGCTTGCCTGGGGGGCGGGGGCTGATAGCGCGGTAGGGGATGGATCACCGGCCTGAGCATACGCGTGCGATTGGTCAGCTTTTGCTGGCGGCGTTGTTCTGGAGCCTCGGCGGGCTGCTCATCAAGGCGGCGGATTGGCCGCCCCTGGCCGTGGCCGGCGGGCGCGGGATCGTGGCGGCGGTGTTTCTCTACCTCACGAACCGCTCGCTGCGGTTCACGTTCTCCCGCATCCAGCTGACCGCGGCCTTTGCCTACGCGGGGTGCACCGTGCTGTTCGTCACGGCGACGAAACTCACCACGGCGGCCAACGCCATCCTGCTCCAATACACCGCGCCCGTGTGGGTCGCGCTGCTCGGGGCGTGGTTCCTGAAGGAGCGCACGACCCGCGCCGACTGGCTGACGATCGTGGTCGTGCTCGGCGGCATGGCGCTGTTTTTCGCCGACGGCCTGCAATTCGGCGGGTTGCTGGGCAACATCACCGGCGTGCTCAGCGGCGTGTGCTTCGCGGCGATGACCGTGGCCCTGCGGCGGCAGAAGGACGGTTCGCCGGTGGAGTCGATCATCCTCGGCAACGTTATCGCATTCATCATCGGCCTGCCCTTCATGTTCGGCCAGCCCCTGCCCTCGCCCACCGGCATCGCGGCCATCGTCGCACTCGGGATCGTGCAACTGGGTTTCTCGTACTGGCTCTATGCGCGCGCGATCCGGCAGGTCACGGCCCTCGAGGCGGTCATCATCCCGGTGATCGAGCCGATCCTCAACCCCGTGTGGGTCTTCCTCGCGGCCGGCGAACGCCCCTCCCCTTGGGCTCTGGTCGGCGGCGTGATCGTGCTCTCAGCCGTCACGCTGCGCTCGTGGTCGTCGATCCGGCGATTGCGGGGGTAGCGTTCACGGGCCCTCGCGGAGCCAGAGTCCTCCGCGGGCTCCGCGCCTCCGCGTGAGCAAAAAAGACCATCCGAACTTGGATTACCGCTTAGGTCTCAGTTGCAGGAGCCCGTTGGCGGCGATGATGAGCGCGCCGCCGGTTACGAGGGTGAGGGTCAGCGGCTGGTTGGCGTACGTGATGCCGATCCAGCCGGAGATGACCGCGGGCAGGAAGACTTCCGACAGCGTGGCGATCACCGGACCGAAACTGTAGAGCACCCCGGCCTCGGTGGCGGTGATGAAGCGCTGCCAGTGGTTCAGCATCACGAAGGGCCCGATGGTGCCGAAGACGGTCGACGCCACCATCAGCGCCACCCAGCCCGGCGCCGTGAACGGGGCGACAAGGTTGGCCGGTTCACGGCACACCAGAACACTGACCGCCGCAAAAAGCAGACCCTCAAGCAGGAACATGCCCGCGGAGGTGCGCTCGGCGCGGTTGGCGGCGAAGGCCGGCCAGTTGAGCGACACCAGCAGGAACGAGAAGCACACGGCGGCCAGCAGGACCTCGGCCTCACCGCGGCCGATGGTGAAGGTCCGCCAGTCGACCCGCGCGATGATCGCCACGCCGGCCAGCACCAGCACGCAGGCCACCGGCACGCGCCAGTCGGGGCGCTCGCGGTGCAGCAGCGCCCACCACAGCGGGATCAGGACGACGTAGAACTGCGTGAGGAAGGAGGTCGTCGCCGCGGTGGTGTACTGCAACCCGTCGAGCTGCAGCATGCAGCCAACGAACGACGTGACCGCCATGAAGGCCGCCTGCCGCCACTCGGTGCGGGTGAGCTGCAGGACGCGCGCGCCGAAGAGCAGCGTCAGCAGGGCCACGCCGAGGAGAAACCGGGGCGCGAGGTCGTGGGCCGCGACGAACCACGAACTCTCCCCCACGGCGTACTGCTGGTGCGCGAGCACGGACGACTTGTACAGCACGAAGCCCACGTTGGACGAAACCGTGGCCACGCCGAGCGCGACCAGGGCCGCCCGATGCCGGGCGCTGGCGGTTGGGCTGCTCACAATTTCGCCTGCGCCTCCGCCTGTTCGAGCCGCGGCGAGGGCCGCAGCTGGATATAGACGTTGGCCAGCGTGATCAGGCCGCCGCCGACGAGGAGATTCCAATTCGCCGTTTCGTTGGCGTAGGCGATCAGCGCCCACGCCGAGAACAGCGCCGGCAGGCAGAGGGCGAAGACCGAGCCGAAGATCGGCTCCAGGCAATAGATGAGCCCGGCCTCGGTGGCGGTCATCTTCGGCTGCCAGGCCGTCATCAGGGAGAAGGCGCCCAGCGTGCAGAACAGCGTGAGGATCAGCGTGAATCCGACCCACGGCCCGGAGGTCCAGGGCCCGACGAGGGCGCCCGCGTCCGGCGCGGTCGCCAGCGTGCCCGCGCCGAAGATCAGGGCGAGGGTCGCGCACAGGACGAGCGTCACCATGCCGGCGCGGTTGGCCGCATACTCGCGCTTCTCGAGCCACAGGATCTGGCCCATGAAGAAGAGCGAGGAGAGCAGCGTCTCCCATTCGCCGCGGCCGAACCCGAACGCACTGAAGTCAAAGCGCCCGAGGATCGCCACGCCCACGAGCACGAGCCCGCTCGCGATCCAGACGCGCGCCCCGGGATTGCGCCGGCTGCGCAGCGCAACGTAGACCGGGATCAGGATCGCGTAGAACTGGGTGAGGAAGGCCGAGGTCGAGGCCGCCGTGAAGCGCAGGCCATCGGTCTGCAGCAGCATGCCCGCCGCCGCAAAGAGCCCCATCACCCCACCCTGCGCGATCTCCCCGCGCGTGATCGTCGCGACCCGCCGCAGCTGCCACAGCAGCAGGATCGCGGTCGCCAGCACGAACCGCGGGGCGACCGTGAGGTTGATCGTGTACCACGCGCCGGCGCCCGGAAGGAGCTGCTCGTAAAGCAGCGTCATGGCCTTCACCGTGGGAAAGCTCAGGCCCCAAAACGCATTCGCCACCAGGAGCATGAGGATGGCCCGGCGGTGTTGGGCAGCGGTGGTGGCGGGATGCATGGCGGCGGCGGAAGCTCCCAACTTCGGGCATACCCGGGCCAACGTTCAACGCTTAACGCTCAGCCGGCACCACCTGCGGCGCGCTCACCGTCGCGGCGGCAGGCGGAGAAACGCCTGGGCCAGCTCGTTCTTTTTCAGCGGCTTGGTCAGGTAGTCGTTGGCACCGCCGGCGAGGACGCGCGTGCGCTGGTCGTCGCGGGCGTCGGCCGTGAGGGCGATGATCCAGACGTCGCGCATGCGTTCGCCGGCATGGCCGTGGCGGATCTCGTTGATCGCCGTGGGGCCGTCCATCTCCGGCATGTGCAGGTCCATGAGCACGACATCGAAGTCATTCTTCTTCAGGGACGCGATCGCCTCCAGGCCATTGCCGGCGAGTTCCCATTTGCAGCCGAGCTTGGTCAGCACGAGCTGCATGAGGCGCTGATTGACGACGTTGTCCTCCACGAGCAGGACCGAGAGCTCGAACCGGTCCGGCATCGGCGCCGCGACGCACGGCGCGCTGGGGGCGGCGATCGGCGCCGCGAGCAGGGCAAGGAGGGTCTGGTGATGGACCGGCTTGTGCACGAGCTGCTGGAAATGCACGTGCAACGCCGGCCGGAGGGCCGGCGGCAGCGCCAGCGGCACGAGGCCGATGGTCTTTTCGCGCGGGTATTCGGCCCGCGGCTGCGCCTGCTCGGCGAGCGCCTTGGCTCCGGCGAGATTGAGGTCCACGAGCGCCAGGTCCCAGTCCGACGCCGGGGCCTCGCCCGCCAGCACGCGAGCCCCGGCCGCCTCGACCAGGCGCACGAGCTCCTGGCGGGCGCTGCCGGCCGCGATGTCGAGGCGGAGCCGCAGGCCGTGGAGGCGGGGCACCGCGGGCGCGGACTCGCCCGCAAATCCGGGAGCCTGCACGGTGAAGGTGAACGTGGACCCACGGTCGGGCGCGCTCTCCAGCACGATGTGCCCGCCCATGAGTTGGACGAGGTTGCGGCAGATCGCGAGGCCGAGACCGGAGCCGCCGTGCTTGCGCGTCGAGGCGCTCTCGACCTGCGTGAACGGCTTGAACAGGCGCTCCTGCTGCTCCGCCGAGATGCCGGGGCCGGTGTCGCGCACGACAAACTTGAGCTCCCACTCGGGCGCGGCGGAGCCCTTGGGATCCAGGCGGCGCGCCGACAAGGTCGTCTCGATCTCGCCCTCGTCGGTGAACTTGACGGCGTTGTTGACGAGGTTGATCAGCACCTGCCGCAGGCGGCCCGGGTCGGCCAGGACCGCGGCGGGGACATCGGGCTCGACCCAGTGCAGCAGCGTCAGGTGCTTGTCGGCCGCGCGCGTCGCGAGCAGGTCGAGCGCCTCCTCGACGCAGGCGCGCGGGTCGCAGCGCTCGGGCTCGAGCTTGAACTTGCCGGACTCGATGCGCGCGAAGTCGAGGATGTCGCTGGTGAGCTGGATCAGGGCCTCCGCGCTCTGGCGGATGGTCTGCATGTACTCGGCCTGCTCCGGCGTGAGGCGCGTCTCGAGGAGGAGATTGGTGAAGCCGACGATGCCGTTGAGCGGGGTGCGGACCTCGTGGCTCATCATGGCGAGGAACTGGCCCTTGGCCCGGTCGCCGGCCTCGGCGCGCTCGAGCGCCTCGCGGAGGACGGACTCGTTGTGCTTCACCACGGTCATGTCCTCGAACACCGCGACAAAGCACGCGAACTCCCCGTTGCCGGTCTTCACCGGCGTCACGCTGCAGCGCACCGGGTAGCGGCTGCTGTCGCGCCGGATGTTCAGCCACTCGCCGTTCCAGGCCCGGCCGGCCCGGACGGTGGCCATGAGCTCGGCAAACTGCTCGAGCGGCAGGTCCGACGGCCAAAACTCGCGCCACGGCCGGCCGATCAGGTCGCGCCGCGACTGGCCGATCTGCCGGCACAGGCCGGTGTTGGCGAATTCGATGTGGCCGCCGAGATCGACGATCATGACCGCCGACGGGCTCTGCTCCATCGCCTCGAACAGGTTGCGGATGACGGCGTTCTGCTCGAGCTGCCGGCTGACGGTGATGTAGGCGACCAGCGGGAGACCGAGGAGGACGACGACATAGAGCGCGGCCTGCAGGCCCGCATTCCAGAGCCGGTCCTGCCAATCAGCCGCCGCCACATCAAGCCCGAGCACCTCGCGCGTGCCATCGGGCCGCGTGGCGAGGGACGCGTAGGCCGTCATCCAGGTGCCGAACTCGTCGGACAAGGGTCCTTCGGTGGTGGGCCGCCCGGTGCGCAGGATCTCCTGCAGGCCGGGGGATTGCAGCGCCTCCTCGTAGACGTCGCCGGGCAGCGAGATCTCCGGCGACTCCGCGGGCTCGGAATCCGCCAGGAAGATGACCCCGTTGGAGGCCGGGATCTGGCGGAAGAGGTAGGCGAAGCGCACGGTCGAATCGATCGCGCGGAAGCGCATCAGGCGCCGCTTGATCTCCGCATATTCAGGCGACTCGAGATCGGTGTGTGTGCCGGTCAGGCGCCCGACCTCCTCGGCATCGAACGCCGCGGCATAGCCGGAGGCGTCGCGCATCAGCTCGGCGAGCATCTCCTCCCGCGCCATCTCGCGACCCCAGCGCCAGGCGATCACGGCGATGATCGCGATCGCGCCTGCGGCCAGCAGGATACGGTATTTTTTGTACCTCAGGCGCATGCGTTTGTTTGCGGCGCAGCTAATCCGCTGGCGCCACCGCACGCAACCTCGAATCGGGAGCCGCGCCCGCGCCTACTCGTCATCGGCTTCCGCGGCGGCGGACTGGCGGCGTTTCTGCACGGCCTGGCGGAGGATGAACTCGACCTGGCCGTTGACGCTGCGCAGCTCGTCGGCCGCCCAGGCCTCGAGCTCGGCCCAGAGCTTGGGGTCGATCCGGAGCAGAAAGGCTTTGCGTTCCTCAGCCATGACTCAGGTTCGCCCGGTGCCGGGCCGGTGCAACTCCGCACTGCGATCCGGCATCAGTTGTAGAGGGTTCCGGTGTTGATGACGGGGTGGGCCTCGGACTCGCCGCAGAGGACGACGAGGAGGTTGGAGACCATCGCGGCCTTCCGCTCGTTGTCGAGGTCGACGACGTGCTTGGCGGAGAGCTCCGACAGCGCCATCTCGACCATGCTGACGGCGCCGTGGACGATCTTCTTGCGGGCCGCGATCACGGCCTCGGCCTGCTGGCGCCGCAGCATGGCCTGGGCGATCTCGGGGGCATAGGCGAGGTGCGTGAGGCGGGCCTCCTCAACCTGCACGCCGGCGCGGTCGAGGCGCTCCTGCAGCTCGCGCGTGAGCGCGGCGGAGACCTCCTCGCCGCCACCACGCAGCGTGAGCTCGTTGGTCTCGCCGTCGCCGTCATCGTAGGCGTAGGCCGTCGAGACGTGCCGGAGGGCGGACTCGCTCTGGATGCGGACGTAGGTCTCGTAGTTGTCGACGTCGAACACCGCCTGGGCGGTGTCGCGGACGCGCCAGACGACGACGGCGGCGATCTCGATCGGGTTGCCGCGCTTGTCGTTCACCTTGAGCTTCTCGCCGTTGAGGTTGCGGGCGCGCCGGGAGATCTTGTGCTTCTTGTTGAACGGGTTGGTGAAGAAGAACCCGCTCTCGCGCACCGTGCCGCGGTAGCTGCCGAAGAGGATGAGGACGGCCGCCTCGTTGGGCTGGAGGGTGAAGAAGCCACCCGAGCAGACCACGGCGACGACCAGAATGAGGATCGCGCCCACAATGAGCACGGGGCTGCGGGCGCCCACCCCCATGAAGAAGACCACGAGGGCGAGGAGATAGAGGCCAAGGACAACCGGAAGCATCAGCCAGCCGCTGGGCGACTGGACGGAGCGTTCCTTGCTGGCTGAATGCGAGGCGGTGGACGGGGAGTTCATGGGTGGATAAGGTAGATAGCTATGTGATATCACTTCGCTATCTTGTCAAGTCTCCCCGGTCGCAGCGGGAAAAGCCGCCCCTGCAGGCACAAAAAAACCGCCGGGCGCGAAGCCCGGCGGTTTGGGTAAAAATTTGAATCTGGGTGGATTACTTGAGGTGGCCCGAGACGAGCTTGGTCATCTCGAACATGCTCACGGCCTTCTTGCCGTTGAAGACGACCTTCAGCTTGTCGTCAGCGTTGATCTGGGTCTTCACCTTCTTGTCCTGCAGGCCGTTCTTCTTGATGTAGGCCCAAAGCTTCTTGGTGAGCTCCGTGCGGGGGAGCGGGGTCGCACCAACGACCGCGGCGAGCGAGGCGTCGGGAGTAACCGGTTTCATGAATGCAGCGTTCGGTTTACGAGCGGATTTTTTAGCCATATTGAGTTTTTGTTTAGGGTGCCTTCGAGTGAAGGTTGAGTCGTATATAGAGGGAGAGAGGCCTGTTTGCCTAGGAGAATCTTGCGATTTTCAGAGGTAAAAAAGCGGTCAGGTCCGATCATCGATCTGGACAAACTGCCGGTAAAGGGCCGCGTAATGCCCGCCGCGGGCGACCAATTCCGCGTGGGTGCCGCGCTCGATGATGCGGCCCTGGTCGAGCACGAGCACGCAGTCGGCGTGCCGGATGGTGCTCAGGCGGTGGGCGACGATGAAGCTCGTGCGCCCGCGCAGCAGCTCGAGGAGCGCCTGCTGCAGGCGCGCCTCGGTGAGCGCGTCGATCGAGCTCGTCGCCTCGTCGAGCACGACGAGCCGCGGGTCGGCGAGGAGCGCACGCGTGAAGCAGATGAGCTGGCGCTGGCCGACCGACAGTCCGGCGCCGCGCTCGCCCACCTCGGTGAGCAGGCCCTGCGGCAGCGCCTCGAGGAGATCGAGGCAGTCAAGCCGGCGCGCGGCCTCGCGGATATCCTCGTCGGTCGCCTCCGGCCGGCCGAGGCGGATGTTCTCGAGCACGGAACCGCTGAAGAGAAAATTCTGCTGCTGCACCATGCCCATCTGGCGGTGGAGCGAGCCGCTCGTGATCGTGCGGATCTCGTGGCCGTCGATGAGCAGCGCGCCCGCGGTCGGCAGGTAGAACTTGGCGACGAGGTTGATGATGGAGCTCTTGCCGCTGCCCGTGTGGCCGACGAGCGCGACGGTCTGCCCGGGCGCCGCGGTGAAGTTGACCTCATGGAGCACGGGCCGCGCGGGATCGTAGCCGAAGGTCACGTCGCGGAACTCCACGCGCACCCCGACGGCCGGCGCCCCGGCGACGGCCCGCGGATCGGGCAGCTCGCGGGCGGCGGGATCGTCCTCCCAGTCGGGCTTGGTGTCGATGAGGCGGAAGACGCGCTCCGCGCCCGCCATCGCGATGAGCGCCTGGTTGTACTGGTTGCCGAGCGTGGCGATCGGCGAGAAGAACAGGTTGGCGAGGAAGAAGAACTGGATCAGCTCCGCCATCGTCATCGCCTCGTGGAACGTGCGCCAGCCGCCGACCATGAGGAGGATGGCGACGAAGAACTGGCTGTTCAGCTCGAGCAGCGGGATGAGGATCGCCGAGGTGCGGGCGAGCGCGATGTTGAAGCGCGAGTGGTCGTAGAGGAGCCGGCGGAACAGGCCGGCGTTGGTCTGCTGGCGGACGAAGCCCTGGGTCACGCGGATGCCGCTGACCGACTCGGCGAGGGTCGCGGTGACGCGGCTGAAGCTCTCGGTCGCCGCCCGCGACTCGCGGCTGAGGCGCACCCGGAAGTGGCGGTTGACCGCCCACAGGATGGGCGCCATCGCGACCACGACGAGGAACAGCACCCAGTCGCACCACGCCATCACGACGGCGGCGAAGATCATCTGGCCGCCCTGGATGACGCTGACGAACAGCACGTCCTGGATGCCCACGCGCAGGGACTCCACGTCGCTCGTGATGCGGCCGATGATGCGGCCGAGCTTCACGCGGTGGAAGAAGCTCATCGGCTGGCGCTGGACCTTGGCGAAGATCTCGGCGCGCAGGCCGCTCACCACGGTCTCGCCGATCTCGAGCGCGAAGCGCTGGCGGAAGTGGAACATGCCGTCGGTCAGCACCGCGAGCGCGGCGTAGCCGGCCAGGCCCCAGACGAGCAGCGCCGGGTCGTGCCGCGCGATGGGTCCGCTGATGATGAGGCCGACCAGCCACGTCAGCGCCGGCAGCTGCGCCGAGCGGATGACGGAGAGACCGACCAGCCAGGCCAGCTTGGTCTTGACCGCCTGGGTGTAGGTGAAGAGACGGCGGATCAAACCCCACTCGAGCGGCTTGAACTGCTCCTCCTCCTCGTCATCGCCGGGGCGATTGACGATGGTAAGGTCGCGGTGGGCGGTGACCTTGGGCGGGCTCATGCGGGACCCTCCGGTCGGGCCGGCGGCTGCAGGCCGCGGCTGTCGACCAGCTGCAGGTTGGCGACGCGCAGGTACGGGCCCGGCACGCGCATCAGCTCCTCGTGGGTGCCGCGCTGCACGATGCGTCCGTCCTCCATCACGATGATCAGGTCGGCCCGGCGCAGGGTGCTGAGCCGGTGGGCCACGATGAAGGTGGTGCGGCCGGCGATGGCGCGGTCGAGGGCCTCGAAGATCTCGTGCTCGGTCTCGCTGTCGATCGCCGCCGTCGGGTCGTCGAGCAGCAGGATCGCCGGCTCGAGCAGCACGGCCCGGGCGATGGCGAGCCGCTGCCGCTGGCCGCCGGAGAGGCTGTTGCCGCTCTCGCCGAGCACGGTGTCGTAGCCCTGCGGCAGCGCCATGATGAAGTCGTGCGCCGCCGCGATCTTGGCCGCCGCCGTGATCTGCGCGTGCGTGGCCTCGGGGTGGCCAAAGGCGATGTTGGCCGCGACCGTGTTGGAGAAGAGGAAGCTCTCCTGGAAGACGGTGCCGATGTTGCGGCGCAGGTCGTCGAGGTGCAGCCGGCGCGCGTCGATGCCGTCGATCAGCAGGCAGCCCGCCGTCGGGTCGAAGAACCGCGGGATGAGGCTCATGAGCGCGCTCTTCCCCGCCCCGGTGGCGCCGAGGATCGCGATGCACTGGCCGGGCTTCACGTCGAGGCTGATGTCGCGCAGCACGGGCTCGGCCGCGGATTGGGTGAAGGTGAAGGACACGCGGTCGAAGCGCACCGCGCCGTTCAGCTTCGGCCGGCGGACCGCATTGGGCGCGCTCGCGACCTCGACCGGGGCGTCGAGAATCTCGAACACGCGCCGCGCGCCGATGAGGGACTGCTGCACGCTGTTCACCAGGCCGGCCACGCTGTTGACCTGGCCGGAAAACTGCTCGAGCAGGCCCGCGAACACGATGAGGCCCGTGCCCAGCGGCAGCTCGCCCTGCATCACCTGCCACCCGCCGAAGCCGAGCAGGACCAGCATGTTGATGCGCGTGAGCAGGCCGACCGCCGGCGAAAAGAGGCTCACCCGCCAGAAGATTCCCCGCTGCTGCGCGACCACCGCCTGGTTGGCGGTGTCGAACTTCGCCCGCTCCTCCGCCTCGCGGCCGAAACCCTTGGTGACCGCGATGCCCTGGATGCTCTCGGCGAGGACCTGCACCATCTTCTCGAAGAGCGTGCGGTTGTGGGCGTACTCCGGCTGGATCTTGCGCGAGAACCACATCGACATGATCGCCAGGAGCGGCGTCGTCGCCAGGCACGCGAGCGTCAGGCCCGGGCTCAGGCTGACCATGTAGGTCACGTACACGGACAGCGAGATGACCATGATGAGGCTCTGGATCAGCACCTGGTCCACGAACATGCGCACCGACTGCACGTCGCCCGTGACGCGCGTGATGATCGAGCCCGTCGTGTTGGCGTCGAAGAAGCGGAAGCTCAGCCGCTGCAGCTTGTCGTACACCTCCGCCCGCAGGTCCACGACCAGCCGCTGCTGGACCAGCTTGTTGACCGAGACCGCGTAGGCGTAGTTCAGGATCGCGCGGCTCAGGGCCAGCACGAGGATCAGCCCGGCCAGGCCCGCCAGGACCTGGAGCGGAGGCCAACCCTCGGGGGGCAGGAGGTGCAGCGGGTTGTCGCCGAGCGGCACCCCCTCGACCATGTGCCGGATGTAGTCGATGCCCAGTCCGGTGAAGCTCAGGCCGACGATGCCCATCGTCAGCAGCACCAGCTGGATGCCCAGGACCGCGACGCAATGCAGCCGGTACCGCCACGCCAGCAGGAAAAGCCGCCGCACGAGCTCCCCGTTGGAGGGAACCTGCGGCGGGGGGGCGGGCGGCGACATGGGAAAACCACGTTAGGCCGCAGCGGGGCAAACACACGAATTTTTTGCGGGCGCGGTTCGGGCGCGCGCAGGCGCGCCGACCCACGGGAGGGAAGAATCCCCTTGACCTTTGGAAACTTTAAATACCTTTTAAGTTTCCTAAGGCTCTTCCATGCCACGTCCCGCTTCCCGTCCCCTTCCCGCCGAAACCGACGCCCGCGCCCGGGTCCTCGCGGCCGCCCGCACGCACTTCTTCGCCTACGGCTATTCCGCCCTCCTGATGGACGAGCTCGCGGCCGAGCTGGGCATGAGCAAGAAGACGCTCTACGTGCATTTCCCGAGCAAGGACGCGCTCGTGGGCGAGATTCTGCAGGAGTTTGTCCGCGAGGTGCGCGCCTCGGCGGATGCGCTCCTGGCCGACCCGACGCTGAGCTTCACCGTGAAGCTGCACCGCTTCAGCGCCGCCATGGTGCAGCGCTTTCTGCGGATGAACCCCCACATCTTCCGCGACCTCCAGCGCTTCGCCCCGCACATCTACCGCCAGATCGAGGACCTGCGGCACAAGAACATCCCGCACATCTTCGGCCAGCTCATCCGTCAGGGGCAGGCGGCCGGCATGGTGCGCGCGGACATCGATCCTGCCTTCGCCGTCGAGTTCTGGCGGCCCGCGATCCAGAGCCTGATGCACCCCGACACGCTCGAGCGCCTGCACCTCGGCCCGGACCGCGTCTTCGCCCAGGCGATCAACCTCTTCTTCGGTGGCCTCCTCACTCCCGCCGGACGCAAAGACCATGAAAAACACCACGCTGCCTGAACGCGGCCACCGCCGGCCGCCCACCGTTTGCCTACTTGCGCTGGGCCTGGCCCTCGCGCTCCTGCCTGCCTGCAACCGGAACGGCCACGACCCCAAGGGCGCACTGCTGCTTTCCGGCAATCTCGAGCTCACCGACGCCCAGCTCGGCTTCAAGGTCGGCGGGCGCGTGATCGAGCGGCTCGTCGACGAGGGCGCCCGCGTCGAGGCCGGGCAACTCATCGCCCGGCTCGACGCCGCCGAGCAGCAGGACCAGTTGAACCTGCGCAAGGCCGAGCTGGCCGGCGCCGAGGCGGTCCTCGCCGAGCTCGAGGCCGGCTCGCGGCCGCAGGACATCGCCGCCGTCGCCGCCGCGCTCAACAGCGCCGAGGCCGAGCGCGACCGGGTGCGACTCGACTTCGCCCGCGCCCGGGAGCTGCGCCAGCGCGAAGTGATCGCCGACCGCGAATTCGAGGCTGCCCAGGCCCAGCTCAAGGTCGCCGAGGCCCGCGTCGCCGAGGTGGCCGAGCGGCTCAAGCTCGTGCAGGAAGGCCCGCGGTCAGAAACCATCACCCAGGCCCGCGCCCGCGTCGCCCAGACGCGCGCGGCGGTGGACCTCGCCACGACCCAATTGGCCAACACCCGCCTCAGCTCCCCGCTCACGGGCACCGTCCTGTCGCACCACGTCGAGCCAGGCGAGTTCGTCGCCCCCGGCACCCCGGTCGTGACCGTCGGCGACACCCGGCACATGTGGGTGCGCGCCTATCTTAACCAAACTGATCTCGGCCGCGTGCGCCACGGACAGGCCGTGACGGTCCGGATCGATTCGTTCCCCGGCAAGGAGTTCCCCGGGACCGTGAGCTACATCGCCAGCGAGGCCGAGTTCACACCCAAGACCGTGCAGACCCCGAAGGAGCGCGTGAAGCTCGTCTTCCGGCTCAAGGTCGACGTCGCCAATCCCGACGACGTGCTCAAGGCCGGCATGCCGGCCGACGTCGTGATTCCCTGAACCGGACCGCGATTCGTTCTGTCATGGCCATCATCCGCACCCAGGGCCTGCGCCGCGACTTCGGCGGACACACGGCCGTGGCGGGCCTCGACCTCGAGGTCGCCGCGGGTGAGATCTTCGGCCTGGTCGGACCCGACGGCGCCGGCAAGACGACCACCATGCGCATGCTCACGGGCATCCTGCCGCCGACGGCCGGGAGCGCGGAGGTCGCCGGGTGCGACGTGAACCGCGATGCGGAAAAGCTGAAGGAGCAGATCGGCTACATGAGCCAGCGCTTCGGCCTCTACCCGGACCTGACCGTGGCGGAGAACATCGATTTCTACGCCGACATCTACAGCGTGCCGGACCACGGCCGCGCCGCGCGGACCGAGCAGCTCCTCGGCTTCAGCAATCTCACGCCCTTCCGTCACCGTCTCGCCGGCAACCTTTCGGGCGGGATGAAGCAGAAGCTCGGCCTCGCCTGCGCCCTCATCCACACGCCGCGGGTGCTCTTCCTCGACGAACCCACCAATGGCGTGGATCCCGTCTCGCGCCGCGACTTCTGGCGCATCCTCTACCAACTCGTCCGCGAGGGCGTGACCATCTTTGTCTCGACCGCCTACCTCGACGAGGCCGAACGCTGCAACCGCCTCGCCCTGTTGCACGAGGGTCGCCTCATCGGCCTGGGCACGCCCGACGAGGTGAAGGCGCTGATGCCGGGCCGCCTGCTGGAGGTGCGCACGGCCGACCCGCGCCGCGCCGCCGTCGTCCTGCGCACCCATCTGCCGGATGCCAGCGTCGGCCTGTTCGGCGACCGCGTGCATGTGACCGGCCGGGCCGGTTCCGAGCCGCTCGCGAGCGACACCCGTTCATCCCTCGAGACCCGCATCCGCGCAGCCCTCGCCGCCGAAAGACTCGAGCTGCATTCCCTCCGCCCCATCGAGCCCTCGCTCGAGGACGTTTTCGTCGCCGCCATCGGCGCCCCGCCCACCGCGCCATGACCACTCCCGCCCCCGTGCCAGCCGAGCCCATCGTCGAGGTCCGCAACCTCGTGAAGCGTTTCGGCACGTTCGAGGCCGTCGCCGGCGTGAGCTTCAGCGTGCGCCGCGGCGAGATCTTCGGCTTCCTCGGGCCCAACGGCGCGGGCAAGTCCACCACCATCCGCATGCTCTGCGGCCTGCTCGCGCCGACTTCCGGCGAGGGCCGCGTGGCCGGCTTCGACATCGTGCGTGACACCGAGAAGATCAAGACGCGCATCGGCTACATGAGCCAGCGGTTCTCGCTCTACGACGAGCTGACGGTCGAGGAGAACATCGACTTCTACAGCGGCATCTACCGGTTGCCCAAGGAGAAGAAGGCCGCGCGCAAGGACTGGGTCCTCGCGATGGCCGGCCTGCGCGACCACCGGCACGCGCGCACCGCCGATCTCTCGGGCGGGTGGAAGCAGCGCCTGGCCCTCGGCTGCGCCGTGCTGCACGAGCCGCCGATCCTCTTCCTCGACGAGCCGACCTCCGGCGTCGACCCGAACAGTCGCCGACAGTTCTGGGATCTCATCTACGCCCTGTCGGGCGAGGGCGTGACCGTCTTTGTCACGACGCACTACATGGAGGAGTCCGAGTACTGCGACCGCCTCGGCATCATCTACCGCGGCGAGCTGATCGCCCTCGGGACCCCGCGCGAATTGAAGGCCGAGCACATGGCCGACGCGGTGCTCGAGATCGAGTGCGCGCAGCCGCAGGAGGCGATGGGGCTGATCGAGACGCTGCCCGCGGTGCGCGAGGTCGCCCTCTTCGGCAAGGGCCTGCATGCCGTCGCCGCCGATGCGGCCGCGGCGGAAGCCGCCATCCGGGCCGCCCTGCCGGCGCGCGGTTTCCGGCTCGACCGCCTTGAGCGCATCACGCCGACGCTGGAGGACGTGTTCGTCTCCCTGATCGAGGCCCGGGACCGCGCCGCCGGGGCGCTGCAGGAGGTGCGCCGATGAACCTCCGCCGCCTCCTCGCCGTGGCCCGCAAGGAATCGCTCCACATCCGGCGCGACCCGCGCAGCCTCATTCTCGCCGTCGGCATCCCGATGCTGATGCTGCTGATGTTCGGCTACGCGCTGACCCTCGACGTCGACCGGGTGCCCTTCGTCGTCTGGGACCAGGGCCACACCCCGGCGAGCCGCGAGTTCACCGCCCGGTTCGCGGCCACGCGGTATTTCAGCTTCCAGGGCACCGTGGCCAGCTATCCCGAGCTCGAACGCGCCATCGACTCGCGCACCGCGATGCTCGCGCTCGTGCTCCCGCCGGATTTCGACCGCCTGATCGCCACCGGCCGGGCGGCGGGGGTCCAGGCCATCGTGGACGGCTCGGACGCGAACACCGCGGGCCTCGTCCTCGGCTACACTCAAGGCATCGCCAGCGTTTACAACCAGCAGCTCGCGGTCGAGCAGGTGCGGCGGATCACCGGCACCGCGCCGGCGCCGGCCCTCGACCTGCGCACGCGGGTGTGGTTCAACGCCGACCTCGAGAGCCGCAACTTCATCGTCCCCGGCATCATGGCGGTGATCATGGGCCTCATCGCGGCACTGCTCACGTCGCTCACCATCGCCCGCGAGTGGGAGCGGGGCACGATGGAGCAGCTCATCTCGACGCCGGTGAAGCCCGCCGAGCTCATCCTCGGCAAGCTGCTCCCCTACTCCGTCATCGGCCTGGCCAACATGGTCATCGCCGTGCTCATGGCGGTCTGGCTCTTCGATGTGCCGCTGCGCGGCAGCGTGCCGCTCCTGTTCAGCGTCGGCATGGTCTTCGTCGTCGGCACCCTCGCCCAGGGCATCCTCATCAGCACCGTCGCCCGGCAGCAGCTGCTGGCGAGCCAGTTCGCGATGATCTCGACCTTCCTGCCCGCCTTCCTCCTTTCGGGCTTCGCCTTCGCCATCGCGAACATGCCGATCCCGGTGCAGGGCATCACCTACCTCGTGCCGGCCCGGTACTTCGTCGCCCTGGTGAAGGGCATCTTCCTCCGCGGCGTCGGGCTCGAGACGCTCTGGCGCGACGCCGCGTTCCTCGTGGCGTTCGCGCTGATCGTCACCGCCCTCGCCATCCGCAAGACCCGCAAGCGCCTCAGCTGACCATGTGGGAACGCATCCTCACCATCCTCCGCAAGGAATTCCGGTCCGTCCTGCGCGACCCGCGCATGCGCATGGTCATCATCGGCGTGCCGATCATCCAGACGATGATCTTCGGCTACGCGGTGACCCTCGACGTGCGCCATGTGCAGCTCGCGGTGATCGACCATGACGGCACCCCGGCCTCGCGCGAGCTCGTCGCCCGGTTCACGGGCTCGGCCTACTTCGACGCGATCGCGCACACCCAGGACGAGGACGCGGCGCGCGCCCTCGTCGATGCCGCCCGCGCCGCCGCCATCCTGCAGATCAACGCCGGCTACGAGGAGAACCTCCGCGCCGGCCGCACCACGCCGGTGCAGCTGATCGTGGACGGCTCGGACTCGAACACGGCGCGCTTCATCGTGAACTACGGCACCCAGATCGCCGCGGCCGCCAACGGTGCGATCCTGCTCGAGCAGGCGCAGCGCCGGGCCGGGCGGACCATCGCGGTCGGCCGCGTGGAGGTGCAGCCGCGCGCCTGGTTCAACGCCGACCTCGAAAGCCGCAACTACTACGTGCCCGGGATCATCGCGATGCTCGTCATGCTGATCGGCCTGATGCTCACCAGCATGGCCATCGTGCGCGAGAAGGAGGTCGGCACGATCGAGCAGGTCATGGTCACGCCGATCCGCCCGGTGGAGTTCATCCTCGGCAAGTGCGCCCCGTTCGTCGTCATCGGCTTCCTCAACACCGCCCTCGTCGCCGGCATCGGCCTGTTCTGGTTCGACATCCCGCTGCGCGGCAGCTTCGCGCTGCTGCTGCTGGGCACGGCGCTCTTCCTCATCAGCACGCTCGGCATCGGCCTTTACATCTCGACGGTGAGCCACACGCAGCAGCAGGCGATGATGACGACGTTCTTCTTCTTTTTCCCGGCCATGCTGTTCTCCGGCTTCATCTTCCCGATCGCCAACATGCCAGCCGCCATCCAGTGGCTCACGCTGCTCGATCCGCTGCGCTACATCCTCGTCATCATCCGCGGCGTCTTCCTCAAGGGCGTCGGCCTCGAGGTCCTCTGGGTCCAGTTTGCCGCCCTCCTGGTTCTGGGCGTCGGGGTGATGACCTTCGCCGTGAAACGCTTCCACAAGACCCTCGCGTAAACCCGCCCGCCGCGCCGCCATGAAAACGACCTTCGCCCTCGCCGCCCTTTCTCTGCTCGCCTTCGGCCTTCGCGCCGAGTCCCCCTCCGCGGTCCTGTCCGTCGACGATTGCGTGGAGATCGCCCTCGGGCCGCATCCCGCGCTCATCGCCGCCCAGGCCGGCGTGGACGCCGCCGCGGCCGCCGTGGGTGAAGCCCGCGCACCCTACTATCCGCGCCTCGACCTGACCGCTGGATACCACCGGCTCCAGCGCCGCGCCTACCTGCCGAGCGGCCTGACCCTGCCCGGCGGGGTCGCGCCCACGCTGATCGGTCCGTTGGACGATTGGAACGGCGGCCTGGTCTCGCGGGTGACGCTGCTCGACTTCGGCGCGCGCAAAGCCGGGCTCGCCGCGGCGGAAGCCCGCCAGGTCGGTGCCGAAGCCCAGGCGGACGCCACGCGCGCCGACCTCCGTGCCACCGTGCGCGCCGCGTACCACGCGCTGACGACCGCCGTCGAGCTCCAGCAGGCCGCGACCAAGAATCTCGAGCGCGCCGAGGAGCACCGGCGCCTCGCCAGCCTTCGCCATGAGGCCGGGGCGGTGCCGCAGGCCGATGTCC
>CAZGJB010000015.1:25718-26675 GCA_964526145.1 uncultured Opitutaceae bacterium | reverse complement strand
GCATAGCGGTCCGACGCTTTCCCCTAGGCGTAGACATCTTTGAGGATCTTGTCGGCACGCTCCATCTCCGGGGCGTTGATCAGCTGGTTGTTGGCCGAGTCCTGGATGATGCTCGGGACGATGCCGTCGAAGGTGAATTCGCGGCCGGCGTTGGCGTTGAGCGTGAAGCTGCCAGCGGTGTTGTCGAATTTCAGGGAATTGAGGGTGAAATCGACGTTAAGGTCAGGCGAAAGGCGCGTGGTGCCGGCGAACGCGATCTTGGTGGTCGCGCCGGAGGTCGGGGCGATGTCCGTGGACCAGTTGAGGGCGTTGTTGAAATTATTCGCCGTGCCGCCTGAGGTGGCGCCGCCGTCCCAGGTGAAAAACGAGCCCGCGTTGGCCACGATGAAGTCCCACGTGCCGCCGTAGCCGGAGACCGTCTGCCCGGTCGCACCGAGCATGCCGGAACCGATGCCGGAGAAATAGATGTTCTCGATGAAGCTGGTGAGCGGCGAGCCGCCGGCGGCGAAGGCGAGGACGTCAGTGCCCGACTCCCAGTTGTTGACGGTGAGGATGCCAGTGCCGGTGCCGGCGGAGGTGAACAGGAAGGCGCTGGCGGTACCGGCCGTGCCGTACTCGAGGATGGCGTTGTTGTACGTGAGCGAGCTGACCAGCACGGAGAAGCTGCCGCCGAGATCGAAGGTTGCGCCCGAGCTCAGCGTGAGGGTGCTGGAACTGGCGATGGCGTTGTCGGCACCGAGCGCCAGGGTGCCGGCGGCGACGGTGGTGGCGCCGCCGTAAGTGTTGGCGCCGGTGAGCGTGAGGGTGCCGACGCCCTGCTTGGTGATGTTGCCGCTTCCGGAAATGATGCCGCCATAGGAACCGGAGCCGGCTTGGTCGAAAACGAGGGCGGCATTGTTGGCGATGTTGCCCTGCAGCGAGGTGGTGTTGCCGAGCAATGTGCCGGCGGAGATGGTG
>CAZGJB010000015.1:0-25618 GCA_964526145.1 uncultured Opitutaceae bacterium | reverse complement strand
ACGAGGGCGGCTTGGTTGGTGATGTTGCCCTGCAGCGAGGTGGTGTTGCCGAGCAATGTGCCGGCGGAGATGGTGGTGCCACCGGAGTAGGTGTTGGCGCCGGTGAGGGTGAGCGTGCCGCTTCCCGCCTTGGTGAGGCCACCGGTGCCGCTGATGACGCCGGAGAACGCAGTGGAGGCATTGGTGCCGCCGGCGGTGAGGGTGTAGCTGCCGAGGCTGATGCTGCCGGCACCGGCGAAGGAACCGATGGTCTCATTGGCGGCGTTGAGGGCGAGCGAGGCGCCGGAATCGATCGTCACCGCGGTGGTGTCGGCGAGGGCGTTGGTGGTGCCGAGCTGCAGCGTGCCGGCCGTGATGTTGGTGTTGCCAGTGAAGCTGTTGCTGCCGGAAAGGGTGAGGGTGCCCGCACCCTGCTTGGTGAACGTGCCCGCGCCCGAGATGATTCCGGCGTAGGAGCCCGCGCCGGCCTGATCGAAGACGAGGGCGGCTTGGTTGGTGATGTTGCCCTGCAGCGAGGTGGTGTTGCCGAGCAGCGTCCCGGCTGTGACGGTGGTGCCGCCCGAGTAGGTGTTGGCGCCGGTGAGGGTGAGCGTGCCGGCACCGGACTTGGTGAGGCCGCCGGTGCCGCTGATGACGCTCGAGGCGTTGATGTCATTCGCCCCCGTGAGGGTCAGAGCGAAGGTCGCCAGATTGACCGTGCCGGTGAAAACGAGATCACCCTGACTTGCAGACCACGATTGGGCGGCGCCCAAGATCAGCGGGTGGTTGATCGTCTGGGTCTCGACGGACTGATTCTCGATGGCGTACGTCACGGCGGTGCCCTGGAGGGTCAACGTGCCGCCGCCGAGGGTGAAAGCCCCTGCTGAACTGTTGAATGTGACGGAGTTGAGGTTCCAGTCGCCGTTGGAGTCGGGCGTCAGTCGAATGCTGCCGGCAAACACCACGTTCGAGGTGCCGTCATTCGCGGGGATGCTGCCGTTCGGATTCCAGTTCTGGGAAAGAGTCCACTTGTCCTGAGCAGCATGCCCACCGTCCCAGACGAACTGCGCCCGCAAAACACCGGAGCTGGCGACCCAAAGGATCGTCGTCAGGAGTCCGGTTAGGAACGTTTTGTAAATCGGATGCATGTAACTTTGACCTCGTCCGGTGGGGTCTCGGAGAGATCGCACCGGGCACTCGGACCGACATCAGCTCGGGCATCCTCAAGATAGGCTGATGTCAGCTGGTCCGCAATCCTAACCCACGGAATGGTCAGGATTTATATAAGCCTGAATAGGCCTATCGTAACAATCCATCCAGGCCTGTGTCGCGACGCGACGTGACTGTCGCCGGGGAATCAGGAAGCGCCGGACTCCGGCTCGGGCGTCTGGGGCGGTTCGACGGACTCGGGCTCGGCGACGATGAACTGGCGGTGAATCGCCTCCACGATCTCGTGCATCTTCACGGGCTTGCTGATGTAGTCATCCATGCCGGCGTCGATGCACCGCTCGCGGTCGCCTTGCATGGCATTGGCGGTGAGGGCGATGATCACGGGCTGCTGCTCGGGCGGCAGGCGGCGACGGATCTGCTGGCAGGCCTCGAAGCCATCCATCTCCGGCATCTGCAGATCCATGAGCACAAGGTCGTAGTGCCGCGACTCGACGGCGGTGACCGCCTCGAGTCCGTTGCCGACGGCGTCGGCCTGGTAACCGAGGCGCTCCAGGAAGCGAAGGGCGACCTTTTGATTGACCGCGTTGTCCTCGGCCAGGAGCACGCTGAGGGGAATCTCTTCCGCGAGCGGGCGCCGGGGCGGGGTGATGTCGGGTTTGGCGGGCAACCTGGCCGGGTCGGGGATGTGCGACAGGGCGTGGAGCAGGGCCGGGGTCTTGATCGGCTTGTAGATCGTGCCAAAGGGCAGGCCGTCGTCGGGCGCCTCGGCCGGAGCCTGGCCGAAGGGCAGCATGAGGAGCCGGGGTGCGCGAATCACCGCGAGTTGCTCGAGCGGCGAGTGGCCCTCGGTCTCGTCGCCGTCGATGAGGAGGAGCGACGGCGGTTGGGGCAGGCGCGCCGCGATGTCGAGCGCCTCGGCGGGGTTGGGCGCGATCTCGCAGCGCAGGCCCCAGGCATTGAGCTGCGTGCGCAGGCGGGCCTGGGTGATGGGGTGGTCCTCGACGATGAGGATGGGGCTCGCCCGCAGCGAAAGCGGCATCGCCGGCGGGGCGCTCTCCTGGTCGAGCGCGGCCGACTCGGTGAGGATCGTGAACGTGAACGCCGAGCCTTCGCCCATGGTGCTCGTGACGGAGATGTCACCGCCCATGAGCGTGGCGAGGCGCTGGCAGATCGCGAGGCCGAGGCCGGTGCCGCCGTACTTGCGGGTGGTGGAGGAGTCGACCTGGGAGAACGCCTTGAACAGGCGGTCGAGGCGGTCGGCCGGGATGCCCACGCCGGTGTCGCGCACGGTGAAGCCGAGATGGAACGCGCCCGCGGCGGAGCCGGCCGGCGCGGGGCGGCGGGCGACCTCGACCGAGACGCTGCCGGCCGGGGTGAATTTGACGGCGTTGTTGACGAGATTGACGATGATCTGCCGGAGCCGCGTGACGTCGCTGAGGATCCAGGTCGGGACGTCAGAGTGGATGTGGTACGTGAGCTCGAGCTTGCGCGACGAGGCCTGCAGGGCGAAGAGGTCGAAGGCCTCCTCGAGGCAGAGCGAGAGCTCGAAGGGCATGTGCTCGATCTCCATCTTGCCCGACTCGATCTTGGAGAAGTCGAGGATGTCGTTGATGATCGTGAGCAGCGCCTCGCCCGAGGTGCGGATGGTGTTGACGTATTCGCGCTGCTCGCCGGTGAGCGGCGTCTCGATGAGCAGGCTGGTCATGCCGATGACGCCGTTCATCGGGGTGCGGATCTCGTGCGACATCGAGGCGAGGAAGTCGCTCTTGGAGCGCGAGGCGGAGTCGGCCTCGCTCTTGGCGCGGCGGAGCTGCTGCTCGGTCTCGACGCGCGCCGTGATGTCGGTGGCGATGACGATGTAGTGCGCGAGGCCGCCGCTGTCGTTGAGCACCGGCTGGATCTCGAGGTGCAGGTGGTACTTGCGGCCGGACTTGGCCTGGCTGGGGAAGTCGGTCGAGAGGGGCTGGCCCTGTCCGAGGGCGGCCTTGATCGGGCCCGTGATGGCCGCATCGGTCTCAGGCACCGTGATGAGGTCGAGCAACTGGCGGCCCACGACCTCCTCGAGGGCGTAGCCCATGACGCGCGTGAAGCTCTCGTTGACCCACTCGATCCGGCCGTCGGGCGAACCGATGACGACGGGGTTGTCGGTCTTCGCCGCGACGAGGGAGAGCTTGCGGGTCTCGGCCTGGCTGGTGCGGAGGGCCTGTTCCGATTCCCGGCGCGCGGTGATGTCCTGCATCGTGCCGATGATGCGCACCGGCCGTCCCGCGGCGTCGCTGGCCACGGTCTTGGAGCGCATCGCGATCCAGCGCCAGTCGCCGGCCTGGTTGCGGACGCGGTACTCGGCGTCGATGAACGCGGCCTGGCCCGTGAGCTGTGCTTCCGCGCGCGCCTGGTAGAGCGGCATGTCCTCCGGGTGAATCAGCGCGCGCCAGGCCTCGGGCGTGGAGGGCATGCGCGTGGGGTCGTAGCCGAGCATCATCCAGAGGCCGGGACTGTAGTGGACGTGGCGGCTGGCGTGCTGGTATTCGAAGATGCCGATCTGGGTCGAATCGAGGGCGAGGTTGAGGCGCTCGTCGGCGATCTTGAGGCGCGTCTCGACGCGGCGGCGCTCCTCGTTCTCGGCGTGGAGGCGGGTGTTGGATTCCTCGGCCGTGTGCTGGTCGGCGCGGGCCCGGCGCGCAAGGTGCACGCTCAGGCCGAGCAGGAAGGTGATGCCGATGCCGGCCGCGAGGGCGAACTCCGGCAGGAAACGGCGGTCGCGGGCGAGGGCGTCCGGGGTGGGGACGAGACTGATCCGCATCCGGCGGTCCTGGATGGTGTAGGTCTTTTCCACGACCGGCCCGGCATGCAGGTCGACCCCGGGCGGAAACGTCGTGTGGACCGTGTCGCCGCCGATGACGACGCTCAGGTGATAATCGTCGACGAGCTTGAGCCGTGAGGTCGTCAGCGTCGCGAAGAAGCGGTCGTAAAGAAACTCGGCCGCGGCGTAGCCGGTGAGTTCGCCCTTGTGGATGATCGGCGTGTAGATGACGAAGCCCGGCCCGAGGCCGCTGACGCCGACGGTGCCGGAGATGATCGGCTTCTGCTCCTTGCGCGCGGCCTCGAGCGTGGCGGCGCGGACCGGATCGGCCGCATGGTCGAACGCGATCGCGTCCTCGTTGCCCTGGAGCGGATAGACCCAGCGGTTCCGGCCATCGGGCCGGACCCAGGCGAAGGACTTGGCGCCCAGCGCGCTCGACTCGAGCCACTGGGTGTGCACGTCGGTCTCCCACACCGGCCGCGTCGGCAGGTTGTCGCCCCAGGTGCGGGCGCGCCGCTCGAAGGCCGCGCTCTGGCGGTCGAACTCGGCGTTGACCTGGATGGCGAGGGTCTCGAGCGAGGTCTGCGTGCGCACGCCGAGGTAGGCTTCCTCGCGGTCGCGCAGGCCGATCCAAAGCACCAGCGTGAGCGTGACGCAGCCGATGACGACGGGCAGCGGGGCCCAGGCAGGCGTGACTTTGTCGACTCGCTCGATCCGGGTCCACGCCAGCAGCAGAATCGTGCCGCCCAGCAGACAGAGGCCGAGGGCCATGACCGGCGACACCGGCGTCGATCCACCGAGCGTGTAGACCGGACGGAGGGCCGCAAAGTAGCCGATGATGGCGGTGAAACCCGCGGCGGAGATGAGGGACGCGGCCACCGCCTGGAAAAAGGAGCAGGTGCGGAGCGGGAGGATCTGTCGAAGTCCCGAGGCCGGCAGGAGGAGGACCAGGCTGGCGAGCAGCAGGCAACCGATGACCACGAGTGAGGCCGGCTCGACCTGGGTGGACGCTCCGGGCAGGAACGTGGCATCGAGCAGGCCGTCGGGATTGAACAAGCGCCCGGTCGTGAGATTCACGAAGGCGAGGATGTTCGTGGCCATGGGCAGGAGCGCGAGCCACAGGGCGCGGGTCCAGCCCATCAGGTAACCGGTGAGCGTCAGGCCCAGCGCGAACAGCGTGAAGGCGCCGTTCAAACGGATCGGTCCCAGGTCCGCCCACGGCTGCACCAACAGCTGAAACTGGAACACCCAACCCGCCAGGGCCAGCCCACCCACCACGGCGAGGCACGCCGTCAAAACGAGCAAGGCTCGTTCCGACCAAGAGCGGCGCGGAAGTGTGGGCAAAGACTCCATTGAGGTATTCACCCTAGAAATGGATCTTTTCACTCATGGAGCAATCCCGATTCCAGCGCAAATCCGGAGCAGGCGGCAGGTTCATGGACTGGTCGCAGGGGGGGCAGGAGGGGCGGGCGGAGGCGTGGGACCAGGGGTGGGTTCGGTCTTTCCGGGTGCGAAGATGGAACGGATAAAGTTGGTGGGGCCAATGACAAAAGCCCACTGGGGCTTGTCCAAAGGTCCGGTCAGCTTGACCTCGAGCACGCCGGACAGCGGCGTCAGCACGAGACCGACGACGCTCTTGAGGATGAACCGACTTTCCTGGAACGGGAAAACCCGCGCGTAGAAATCGAGTTCCTTGCGCTCGAGCTGGTACGTGCCGCGGGCGGTCACCGCGGCGTCCGGGCCGGTGAGATTCACGTGCGGGAAATCGAGCTTGTCGCCCTCGAGCGTGAAATCGGTGCGCAGGGCGTCGAAGCGCAGCGCGGTGAAGTTGAGCAGCTCCGACAGCAAGCCGAGCAGGCGGACGCGCCCCAGACCCTGGCCGCTGAGGTTGGCGTGGCCGTTGCCCTTGAAGCTGTAGGGATCGTCGGCGTCGCCCTCAGCCTCGAGGTCGAGCGCCATGCGCACCTGCGCTGTGCCCTCGATGTAGGCGCTGTTGACCGCCGGCGCCACGCCCCGACGGCGGGCCGAGTAGGTCTCGAGGGCCGTCGCCGCCTCGCACACCGAGCCCTCGCGCAGCGACAGGGCGAAACTCAGGCGGCGGCTGTTCTCCGGGCCCCACGCCTGCACGCTGCCGGTCACCGTGCCGCCGGCGAAGCCGACCTCGACCGGCGCGACGAGCAGCCGGTCGCCTTCCAACGTCGCCTCGAAGTCGAGGTGCTGCAGCGGGAAGTCGCGCAGCGTGAAGGCGCCGGTGGCGTGACCCTTGACGTGGATCTGCCGGCCGCTGCCCTGGGCCGAGGCCGGGCCGTCGATGCGACCGCGGGCGTGCACGGTCGGCGGGGCGGAAAGCACGAACGGGCGCAGGGTCTCGCTCAACTCCGGGCCGACCAGCTGCGCTGCATCCGGCAGCGGCAGGGTCGAGTCGAAGTCGAACTCCATGTGGTCCAGCACAAATCCGACCGGGGCGGTGCGCCGCATGAACTGGCCGCGGGTGGAGTTGCCGCCCTGGGTCGCGAAGACCTCGAGCGCGTCGTAATGATGGGGTCGGATGAACAGGCGCGCGATCGCATGGTCGAGCGCCACGCCGCGGATCACGGGCTGGGTGCAATCGGCAAAGACAAACACCGTCGTCTCCGGACCGTGCCCCCAGCGGCCGCGCACATCCACGTCGGCCTCGGGCGCCGCGGCGGCGAAGTCGAAGTCGTCCCAGAAATTCATCCACCACGGACGGAACCAGCCGGCGATCGCGGGCGGATGCAGGCGGCCGGTGAGCAGGAAGCGGAATTCCCGGGTGGCGAAGTCCTGCTCGTAGCTGCCGCGCGCGTAGTTGTCGCCGATCCACGCCAGGGCATCGGTGGCCCGGAAATGCCGACCATCGAAGGCGATGTGCCCGGCAAAGGCATCCATCCGCACCTGGTACGCATCAACGCCGTCACCAGCGACGCGGCCCTGCAGGCCGGTGAATTTTCCGCCCGGGGCGAAATCCACCGCGAGATCGAAGACCGGCGCGCTCCGGAACGAGATGAACCGCCGCAGGTCGCGCCCGACCCGTTGGCCAAGGTAGTCGACCAATTCCGGCGCGAAGCGCCCGGAGACCCGGAGTGCGGCACTGCGCTGCGCGAAGTCGACGCTGCCGGCGACGGCGACGGGTTCGTCGTGGATGCGGCCGGCCACCTCGGTCTGGAGGCGCGGCCACGGGCCGGCGGCGACGAGGGTGACCGGGCTGGCGGTGAGCCCCGCCCCGCTGACCGAGGCGGCCGATGCCTCGACCCGCTCGAAGGCGAAAGTGCGCTGTGCCGGTGTGATCCGACCCCGGATCTCCGCGTGCACGTGGCGAAGCTCGGCCGTCGCGCCGACTTTCACGGTGTCGGTCGTCAACGCCAGCGTCACCGCGACCGGTCGATCACCCAGCAGCGGCACGCGCGTGGTGGCGCGGACCGGGCCGGTCGTGATCGCCTGCGGCGAGGCGAGGCGCAGGCCTTGGGCGAGCAATTCGATCTCCGCCATCGCCGCCCGGGTCTCGGAACTCGTCAGGGTGAGGTCGAGCGCCGGGGATTCGAGGGCGGACAACTCGTTGGCAAGGGCGATCAGTTGCCGGCAGATCGCGGGATAGTTCCGCGCCAGGAGTTCGGGCAGCCGTTGGGTCCGATCGCGGCGCGCCGGGAGCAGCCAGTCGCCCCGGACCGTCACCGGCATCTGTGCGAGGCGACCGGCGAAGTGCGGCAGCCTGAAATGCTGGTTGCCCGGGATCAGCGTGAACGCGACATCCTGGATGATGGGCTCGCTGCGGCCGGTCGGCGAAAGCATGGCCGCGACGTAGAGGTTGGCGCCGTCGACCTCGAGTTCGCGGGGTTCGAAACGACCGAGCAGCAGCGCCCAGGGATCGAGGGTGACGAAGACCGAGCGCGCCGTGAACACCGGATCGGGCAGCGCAGGCAGGCGGAGCCGGGCCTGCTCGAGGAGCACGTGTCCGGCGGGGTCGAAGCGCGCCCGGCCGAACTCGGCCCGCACGCCCGAAACCGCGAGGCGTTCCTCCAGCGAGCGCAGGAGAAACTCGGGGACGGCCAGCTCGCGCGTGCTCGCGATGTAGATCTGGAAGACGAGCAGGATCGTCAGGGCGAGCCACAGGGTCCAAAGGCAAAAGGACGCCACGCAGGCGGCGCAAAAGCGCGTGCCCTGCCAGCAGAACTTCAGCCAGGGTCTCATGGCGCGCGAACGGCGTCAGCTCTTGGGTTCCGTGGCGGTTGGCGCCGGGCTCGCGGCCGGGGGGCCGGGGTCGCGGTCGGCGTAGGTCACGCGCCAGAGGGCGTCGAGCAGGGGCTGTTCGAGTTCGAAGGTGGCGGCGAAGCGCTCGGAGCCGCCCAGTTGCAGGGTGCCGGCGACGCGCTCGGTGAAGTGCCAGGTCTCGGTCTCGCTCTGCGTGCCTGTGCCGGCGGGCAGGGCGATGGTGACGTCGACCCGGTACCGCCACGGGCGGTCCTCGCCGCCGACCATGTTGGTCTCGGCGAAGCCGTCGGCGACGAAGCGCCGCGCGCGGAGCGTGCGCAGCTGGGTGGCGAGGCCCTGGAGGGGCGAATCCGCGGGCTCGTCGGCCAGCGTGCGCTCGACCACCACGGCGCCGTTCTGCCGGTCGGTGATGCGAAGCGCGGTGACGGTGGCGGTGGCCGGCAGTTCGCGCAGCAGGCGCTCGCGGTAGGCCAGCGGGGACACGGACGCTTCCTCGAGGACGGCGGGCGCGACGGCGTAGATGAAGCGCTCGCCGGCGAGCCGGGCGTAGGCGCGGCCGTCGCGTGGGGTTGTGAGGCCGATCTGCAGCCGGAGCGTGCGGGTGGAGTTGGGGGCGGAGGCGACCGTGAGCGTGACTTCGCGCTCGGGCTGGTTGAAGCCCCAGTTCTCGAGGTCGGCGTCGGAGGGGGCGTCGCTCTGGAATTTCACCGCGGCGAGGAGCGAGAGCTGTTCCAGCAGGCGCTGCACGGCGGCGGGATCGGCGGGCTGCGTCTGCGGACCCTGCGCGGGGTCGCGGCGCACGAGCTGCCAGGGCGCGTCGGCGGGCGCGGCGGAGTCGCGCTGCAGGATCAGCTCGGGCTGGTTGGGCGCGCTCAGGGTGACGCCGGTGACGGCGGCGGGCTCGAAGTCGAGGATGCGGCTCTCGCGCAGCGTCTCCTGCGCGTTGCGGAGCAGGTCGAGGAGGGCGCCGGGGAAGGCGACGGTGAAGGCGGCGGACTTGCCCTCGAGGGTGGCGGAAAACTCGGTGTCCGGGCGCGCCGCCCCGCCGGCCGTGGCCGCCTCGGCGATGGCGGTGGTCCCGAGCTCGGCGCCGAGGATGAGCGTCTCGCGGCGGTTGTTGCCCTCGAGGGTGATGCGCAGCGCCGGGGCCGTGCCCAGGGCGGGCTCCGCCCCGGGTGCGGTGAAGGAGCGCACGCGCAGGGTGTTGAGGGCGTTGATCGCGAGCTCGGTGGCGGTCTTGTTGGCGCGGGCGATGATGGGCGCCTCGAATGCCCAGCGGTTGCTGCCTTCGCGGCGCAGGCGCACGCGCAGGTTGGCCGGGTTCTGGAGGGTGAGGGAGCGCGCCTCGAAGTACGGGATGGAGAAGATCGTGTCGGCCCGGAGTTCCTCGACCGGCAGCGCGAGGCTGCGGGCGAGGCTGAGGTTCACGACGTGGACGCGCTGGCCGTCGGGCGAGAGGATGTAGAGTAGGTTGCCGGCCTTGGTCTCGTCGCCGAGCCGGAGGGAGGTCTCGCGGCCGCCCTCCTCGCCGGAGGTGAAGGTCACGGTCATGCGCGGGTTGGCGAGGCCGTAGTCGACGAGGGACTGGCCGCTCTGCTCGAGGTCGCTGACGCTGAAGCTCGACTCGTGCTCGAGGAACTGGAGCTCGTTGACGATGCGGGTGACGGCGTGGGGGTTGGCGGGCCATTCGAGCGGCTCGGTCAGCGCCCAGTCGGTCCCGGTGCGCTTGAGCGCGATGGGGGTGAGCCCCGGGCCGTCGATGCGGAGGGAGCGGATGTCAGCGGTCTCGGGCCCGAGCACGCGGCGCCGCGCCTCGAGCGAGGCGCGCTCGGTGCGCCAGCCGCGCTCGAACTTGAAGATGAAGAAGAACAGCGCGACGTTGAGGAAGACGAGGACGAGGGTGACTTTGGTGCGCATGGCGGGTCAGTTGCGGCGGGACCAGTAGACGAGGAGGCCAAGGAGCGCGGCGGCGGCGGGCAGGGCGACCATGAGGGAGTAGCGGAGGCGCGTGAGCTCGCGTTGGTTGAGCGAGAGCTGGAAACGCTCGATGGGGCGGGCGGGCACGTTGAGCTGGGTGTCGCGGGCGACGGCCCAGTTGACGGCGTTGAGGAAGAAGGTGAGGTTGCCCTCGGTGGCGAGGCGCTGGTTGACGACCAGGCTGTCGGTGCCGATCGCGACGAGCCGGCCGGTCCGCACGCTGAACGGAAGGTTGTCCCGCACCTGGACGCGCTCGGAGGCGACGATGACGCCGAGGCGGTTCGCCGGGGCCATGTTGGGCAGGCCCCGGAGGTCGATCCCGGGGTCGAAGACGGGTTGCTGGCGCAGGTTGTAGGCGACCTCGCCCCAGGCGGTCGGATACGTCGCCGCGAGGGTGGTGACGACGAGGCCGTTGCCGGTCGCGCGGCCGGGGTCGGGGCGGACACTGCGGCAGAGGCCGGTGCGCAGCGTCATGCGATAGTCGAGGAGCGTCTGCGTGATCGGGTGCGGGGCGAAGTTGCGGAGGATGAAGTCGCCGTTGTCGGAGAAGCTCTCGGGGTTGGTGTCGTAGATCGCGACGTCGTCGACGAGGACGCCCCAGTCGTAGAGCAGGTCGTCGAGACCGTGGGCCACGCCCGGGGCCAGCATGACGATGACGCGGCCGGCGCGGGTCGCGAGGTACTGCCGGAGCAGCTCCTGCTCGCTGGCATCGTAGCGCACCTGCGGGGCGGCGATGACGAGCAGGGCGGCGTCCTCCGGGATGCGGCGGGCGGTGCCGAGGTCGAGGAACTCGACATCGAAGTTGCGCAGCTTGAGCTGGTCGTTGAGGGCGGAGAGCCCGCGGGCGGGGTCGACGTCGTCGGGGCGGAGCGTGCCGTGGCCGGCGAGGAAGTAGATCTTTTTGCGCGCCGGGTTGGAGACGTCGAGGATCGCGGCGGTCATGGTCTGTTCGCCGAGGAACGCCTTCTTTTCCATGGCCTCGACGCGGTAGAGCTCGTCAAGCGTGACGACGCGCCGCTTGTCGCCGCAGGTCAGGAGGATGACGTTGGGCTGCTCGATGCCGAACTGTTCGGCCTCCCGGCGCTGCTGGTACACATCGATGTAGGAGACGGAGATGCGGGCGGTGCGGGCCTCGGTTTCGTAGACGTATTCGCGCAGCAGCCCGTTGAGATCGCGCCAGGCCTGGGCGACCTCGGGATTCTCGGCGTCCTCGGTGAAGGTGGCGACGATGCGCACGGGCAGCGAAAGGTTGTGCAGGTAGGACCTGGTCTCGGCCGAGAGGGAGTGGCGGCGATGCTGGGTGAGGTCGAAGCGCCAGGCGTAGTTGCGCGCCAGGTAGTTGAGGCCGCCGAAGAGCGTGAGGAACAGCACGGCCTGCAGCACGAGGTTGAGCGTGCGGAGCCAGCGGGCGGTGCGGAAGCTGTCGGGTGCGTGCATGGGCGGTCAGCTGTGGAGGAGCTTGGCCTCGACGCCGAGGATGCTGAAGATCAGCGCGAGCACGGTGCCGCTGAAATAGAAGAGGAGGTGGCGCGTGTCCACGACCCCGCGGGTGAAATCGGCGTAATGCGTGAAGATCTGCGCATAATCGACCGCGGCCTTGACGGGCTGGAAGGCGGCGCGGTCGAGCCACTGGGCGTCCTCGACGAAGCGGACGCCGATGATCAGGGCGAAGAGCATCGTGAAGCAGAGGATGCCGGCGACGGCCTGGTTGCGCGAGAGGGAGCTGGCGAAGACGCCGACGGCGACGAAGAGCAGCCCGGAGACACTGATGAAAAGGTAGCCGCCGAGGAGCGGCCCGAGGTCGAGGAAGCGGGCATCGCCGGCAAACTTGTGCAGGATCCAGAAGAAGCCGGCGGTCGAGGCCCAGAGCCCGAGGTACAGGCAGTAGGCGGCGGCATACTTGCCGAGCACGACCTCGGTGGTGGTGACTGGCGTGGTGAGCAGGGTCTCGATCGTCCCGAGGCGGCGCTCCTCCGCGAGGCACTTCATCGTGAGCAGCGGCACCATGAAGAAAACCGGCAGCCAGAAGAACTGGAAGTACACGTGGGCGGGTGAGGTTTCCTGCGGCGCCTTGCTGTAGCTCTCGAGGATGCCCGTGAAGATGAAGCCCATGAACACGAGGAACGCGGTCGCGGCGATGTAGGTGCCGGGGTTGACCAGCAGCATGCGGAGCTCGTGGCTGAGGAGGGTGAAGAAGTGGCGCATGGGCGGGTTATTTCCGAAGCTGCTCGGCGCGGACGTCCCAGCTGCGGCGGGTCGCGGCGAGGAAGACGTCCTCGAGGGTGGGATGGGCGCGGCTGAGGGCCCGCACCCGCAGGCCGGCGCCGGTGAAGGCGCGGAGCAGCGCCTCGCCCAGGTCGTCCTCACGGGCGGTGGAAAGCGTGACGGCGGCGAAACCCTGCGCGTCGGCCGGCCCGGTCGCGGTGAGTTGCAGCGAGGGATCCACCGCGGCGAGCAGTTCGGCCAGGCCGGCGAGGTCGCCGGCAAGTTCGGCCTCGTAGGCGGAGTGGCCGAGGATCTCGCGGCGCAGGTCCGCCGGGGTGCCCTGGGCGACGACGCGGCCCTGGTTGATGATCAGGACGCGGTCGCAGGTCATCTCGATCTCGGGCAGGATGTGCGACGAGATGATGACGGTCATGCGGCCGCGCAGGCTGGCGATGAGGTCGCGGACGATGAGGATCTGGTGCGGGTCGAGGCCGATTGTCGGCTCGTCCATGATGATCACCGGCGGCTCGGCGAGGATGGCCTCGGCGATGCCGACGCGCTGGCGGAAGCCCTTGGAGAGCTTGCCGATGATCTTGTGCCGGACGCGCTTCAGGTCGCAGAGCTCGAGGACCTCGTCGATGCGGGGGCCGAGCTTGGCGCGGGTGATCTCCTTGAGGCGCCCGCGGAAGTAGAGGTACTCCGAGACGCGCATGTCCTCCGGCAGGGGATTGTTCTCGGGCATGTAGCCGATGTGGCGCTTGACCATGTCGGGCTGCGTGGCGACCGGGACCCCGCAGATGGCGACGTGCCCGGACGTCGCCGGCAGGTAGCCGGTGAGGATGCGCATGGTGGTCGACTTGCCGGCGCCGTTGGGGCCGAGGAAGCCGAGGATCTCGCCGCGCGCGAGGGTGAAGCTGATGTCGTTGACCGCGGTGACCCCGGCGTAGGTCTTGACGAGGTGGGCGACTTCGATGGCGGGCGGGACGTCGGACATGCGGGAAAGCCTACGATGGCGGAGCAGGGGCGGGGGATTCAACCCGCTTTCTCCAGCGTCACCTCGCCGGCGGTGAAGCGATGGGAGCGGCCGCGCTCATCGCGGATGATCAGGGAACCGGCGTCGTCGATGCCGGCGGCGGTGCCGGCGAGGCGGCGCGTGCCCTGGAGGACGGCGACGGGCTTGCCGCGCAGGAGGTCGTAGCGGTTCCAGAGGTCGGCGAACCGGTCGAGGTGGTCGCCGTCGAGGAACTGCGTGTAGGCCAGGCGCACCCGGCCGACGAGAGCGGCCGCGAAGCGGTTGAGCTCGAGGGTGGCGCCGGTGCGGACGGCCAGCGAGGTGGCGCGGCGGCCGAGTTCGCCGGGGAACGCGCTGGCGGGGCTGTTGACGTTGAGGCCGAGGCCGAAGACGAGGTCGCGCACCTGGTCGGCATCAACCCGCGCCTCGGTGAGCATGCCGCCGACCTTGCGGCCGTCGAAGAGGAGGTCGTTGGGCCACTTGAGCCCCGGGGCCACCTGGCAGAAATTGGCGACCAGCTCGCAGAGGTTGGCGCCCATCCAGAGCGTGAAGGTCGCGAGTCGGGCGGGCGAGAGGCGCGGGCGGAACGCGAAGCTGGCGTAGAGGTTGCCGTTGGCCTCACTGTGCCAGGCCCGGCCGAGGCGGCCGCGGCCGCGCGTCTGCCGGCGGGCAAAGATCACGAACGGCGCCACCCGCCCGCCCGCGAGCTGGCGGGCGGCCTCGTCGTTGGTGCTGTCCACCGTGTCGAGCACGGTGATGGGGATGTCGCGGGCGCGGGCCTTGAGGTGGGCCTCGATGAGGGTCGCGTGCAGCCCGGCGGGCCGGGCGGTGAGGCGGTAGCCGCGGGATTTGACGGCTTCGAAGACGAAGCCCTGGGTGCGCAGCTTCTCCATGTGCTGCCAGACGGCGACGCGGCTGAGGCCGAGTTTGCGCGCGAGGGCCGCGCCGGAGACGAAACCGGGTTCGGCGGCGAGGGCTTCACGGAGGATGACGAGATCGGAGGCGGGCATGCGGCAGGACTGGCGGCAGGGCAACTAGAAGGGCGGCGGCCATGCCGGTGCAAATGTCATTTGACGTATTTCAGACCGAGGCGGCGGGATGACGGTTCCCGGCGGGATGGCTTAACGCCGGCTAACGGCCGGTCGCAGCCGGCCTTCAACCTGCGACGGGCGGGCGGCGCAGGGTTGCCGTCCGGGTGGTCGGGGCGTTACGGTTGGACCATGCCCCTGTCACCCCGTGAACGTGCACTCGCCGTGCTGCGCGGTCGCAAGCCCGACTGCGTGCCGTGGTTCGGCGACCTCGATTACCTCGCCACCGCCGAGATCGGCCGCGGCCGCCGACCCGAGGGTTTCAAGCAGAGCGCGGCCTACCTCGACTGGCACCGGGAGCTGAAGCTGGGTTTCTACCTGCAGGGGTATTTTCCGTTTCGGACGATCGTCGAGAATTGCCGCGTCACCGAGTGGCGCGAGGGCCATGACCGCATCCGCCGCTTCGAGACCCCGCACGGCAGCCTGCAGGAGCGGTGGACCTGGCTGCCGGAATCGTTCACCGAGGGACCGGTCGAGCATCTGCTGAAAAGCGCGGCCGATCTGCCGGCGTACGGCTATCTGCATGCGAATACCCGCTACGAGACCGATTATGCCTTTGGCCTGGAGCGCGGCCCGCAGATCGGCGACTGCGGGCTGCACCTCGCCTATCTTCCGAAGAGCCCGTTCATGCATCTGGTGGCGCTCGACGCCGGGATCATGGCGGTCGTGGAGATGCTGGACGACGCGCCGGAGCTCTTTGCCGAGACCCTCGCCATCGTCGAGCGCTCGCACGACGCGGCAGCCGCGCTGGCTGTCGCGAGTCCCGCGGAGGTGCTGATGATCCCGGAGAACCTTTCGTCGGAGAGCGTCGGCCCCGTGCTGTTCGAGAAGTTCATGCGGCCGTACCAGACGAAGTGGACCGCGCGGATCCGAGCCGCCGGCAAGTTCTCGTGCATGCACCTCGACGGCACCCTGCGCGGGCTGCTGCGGGAGGAGTGCACGGTCGGCTTCGACTTCATCGAGAGCCTCACGCCGGCGCCCGTGGGCGACCTGGCCGTGGAGGATTGGGCTGCCTATGGGGCGGGCTCGCCGACGAAGTTCTGGGGCGGCATCCCGGGCGCGTATTTCGCACCGTCGGTGAGCGATGCCGAATTCGAGCGCCTCGTGCGGTCGGTCCTCGCCGTGATGCGCCGCGAGCCGCGCTATGTGCTGGGCGTCGCCGACCAGGTCCCGCCCGACGGCCTGGAAAGCCGCCTGCGCCGCGTGGCCGAACTGGTCGAGGAATGCGGAAGGTACTAGGGGATGGTTATCTGGAATTTCCCAACCACCTTATCTTTTGAGATTCACGGAAAGGCTGAAAACCCTGACCAGATGGAATGTGGAACTCAGGAACCCTGGAGAATGAGGAAATAACCAGGTCCGGTTCCGGTTTTCCTGATTTCCACATTCGTTTTTCAGAGGCTCCATTGCCCCTTACCGCTGCTTCCGATATCCGAAATCGTCCGTGCGGATATACGCGCGGTCGGCTTCGCGGCTGACAGTGTCGCCCTGGCCTTCGCTCAGGGCCTTGAGGTCGGCGGCGGTGGACTTGAGGCTGGCGATGTTGTCGAGGCGTTCCTGATCGGCGAGCATCATGCTGGCATACGCCTCCTGACCCAGGCCGAAGAGCGGGATCCGGAAGCGGTTCAGGGCCTGGGCCGTCTCGGAGAAATAGCGTTTCTTCGCGAGGGCGGCGAGGCCCTTGGTCGTGTTGATGTCGCGCTCGCGGAACACCGGCGGGCGCTTTTCGCGCACAACGTAGTCCGGCAGGCGGATGATCTGGTTGCGCGGCTTGTCGACCTCGCGCAGGTCGGGCAGGTCCTCCTCGTTCACCGGCGCGGCGGGCTTGGGCGGGTCGTACTTGGGCATCCCCGCGGCCAGCGCGGCGGCCACGCCCTCGGAAACGACGCGACCGCGTTTCGAGCCTTCCTTGTCGCTGGCGTTTTCCGTCTGGGCGGCAAGGTCCGCGGCCGTCAGGCCGAGGAGGGCAAGGGCAAGTAGGGGGCGGATGGCCATGCGGTTTGGAAATGAGCCACAGGCCGTGGTTCCCTGCAACCTATGAAATGGCGGGTCGCTAAAGCGTGAATTGCTCTCCCGCGCCGTAGCGGGCGATGAGGTAATCCATGTCCTTGTCGCCGCGGCCGCTGAGGTTCACGAGGACCGTGCGCGGCTGCGACGGATCCGACCGGGCGAGGCGCATGGCGTGGGCGACGGCGTGGGAACTCTCGAGGGCGGGAATGATGCCCTCGTTGCGGCTGAGGACATAGAAGGCCTCGACCGTCTCGTCATCGGTCGCCGTGAAGTAGCGCACGCGGCCGGTGTCCTTGAGGTGGCAGTGCTCGGGGCCGACCCCGGGGTAGTCCAGGCCGCTGGCGATGGAGTGCACGGGGGCGGGTTCGCCCTTGTCGTCCTGCAGGAGGTAGCAGCGGAAGCCGTGGATGATGCCCTCGCGGCCGTAGGTCATCGAGGCCGAGTGGTCGCCGACGTTCGGTCCGCGGCCGAGGGGCTCGACGCCGTGGAGCTCGACCGGATCGTCGATGAAACCGGCGAAGATGCCCATGGCGTTGCTGCCGCCGCCGACGCACGCGGCGACGATGTCGGGCAGGTTGCCGGTCATCTCGGTGAACTGGTCGCGCGCCTCGAGACCGACGACCTGCTGGAAATCGCGCACCATCATCGGGAACGGGTGCGGGCCCACGACGGAGCCGATGCAGTAAAGCTGGTTCACCGGGTCCTGCACGTAGGCGACGAGGGCGGCGTCGACCGCCTCCTTGAGCGTCTTGAGCCCGTGCGTCGCCGGGATGACCCGCGCGCCGAGGATCTGCATGCGGGCGACATTCGGCGCCTGCTTGGCGATGTCGACCTCGCCCATGTAGATGTCGCACTCGAGTCCGAAATACGCGGCCGCCGTGGCCAGGGCGACGCCGTGCTGGCCGGCGCCGGTCTCGGCGATGAGCTTCTTCTTGCCCATGTAGCGGGCGAGCAGGCCCTCGCCCATGCAGTGGTTGAGCTTGTGGGCGCCGGTGTGATTGAGGTCCTCGCGCTTGAGGTAGATCTGCGTGTGGCCGAGTTTCTTCGACAGGCGGGCGGCGTGGTAAACGGGCGTGGGCCGGCCCTGGAAATGTTTCCGGATGCGGCGCAGCTCCTCGATGAAGTCGTGCGAGCGCGACACGACCTCGTAGGCGCGACGGACCTCGGCGAGGGGCGCCTCGAGTGGCGGAGGGACGAAGCTGCCGCCATACTTGCCGAAGAAGCCGGCGGCGTCAGGGGTGAGACTCAGGGACAGGGGAGTGATCGCGTTGCCCATGCCGGCAGACCTGCCGGCTGACGGGAGGGTTGGCAACCGGACCGTGGCTTCCACCCCCGGAAACGCAGGAAATGCGCAATCTTTGCCAAGCCGTGAGGAATGGCCGGACCGCCCGGGGCCGCTCAGCCGCGCACCTGGCCGGTGCCGGTCACGAGGAACTTGTAGGTGCAGAGTTCGCGCAGACCCATCGGACCGCGGGCGTGGAGGCGGTCGGTGGAGATGCCGATCTCGGCGCCGAAGCCGAACTCGAAGCCGTCGTTGAAGCGCGTGCTGGCGTTCCACATCACGACGGCGGAGTCGACCGCGGCCTGGAAGGAGCGGGCGGCGCCCTCGTCGGCGGTGATGATCGCATCGGTGTGGCCGGAACCGTCGCGGTTGATGATGGCAACGGCTTCGTCGAGCGAGTCGACCACGCGCACGGCCATGATCAAATCGAGGAACTCCGCGGTGAAGTCCGCGGGCGCCGCGGGCGTGGCGGCGAGTCCGGCACGCTGGAGGATGGCGGCCGCGCGCGGATCGCAGCGGAGCTGCACGCCCTTGGCCGCGAGGGCCGCGGCGACGCGGGGCAGGAGGGTGTCGGCGACGGCGCCGTGCACGAGCAGCTGCTCGGCGGCGTTGCACACGCCGGGGCGCTGGACCTTGGCATTGAGCGTGACCTTCTCGGCGAGCGCGGCGTCGGCCGCGCGGTCAAGATAGACGAAGCACACGCCCGTGTAGTGCTTGATCACGGGGATGGTGCTGTTCTGCGCGACAAAGCGGATGAGGCTCTCGCCGCCGCGCGGAATGATGCACTGCACCAGCGTGTCGAGCTTCAACAACGTGGTGACGGCGGCGCGGTCGGTCGTGGGAATGAGCTGCACGGCGTCGCCGGGCAGGCCCGCGCCGGCCAGGGCGGCGGAGACGAGGGCGGCGAGGGCGGTGTTGGTGTGGAAGCACTCCTTGCCGCCGCGCAGGATCGCGGCGTTGCCGCTCTTCAGGCAGAGGGCGGCGCACTCGATCGTGACGTTGGGCCGGGCTTCGTAGATGATGCCGATGACGCCGATCGGGACGCGGACCTTGCGGATGCGCAGGTCGTTGGGCCGCACGGTCTCCTCGAGGATCTCGCCGACGGGATCGGGCAGGGTGGCGACCTGGCGGACGGACTGGGCGAGTTGCTGCAGGCGCTTTTCGTTGAGCTCGAGGCGGTCGCGGGCGGCTGCGCTCAGGGCCTGGGCCTCAGGCGAGAGCAGGTCGCGCTGGTTGGCCTCGAGCAGGATGAAATGCGAGGCGTCGATCAGCGTCGCCAGCTTTTCCAGGGCGGCGTCCTTCGCGGCTGACGGCGCAACGGCCAAGCGATGCGACGCGGCGCGGGCGCGGCGGGCGAGGTCGGTGACAAGCTGGGCAAGGTCGGCGGACATGGCAGTGGGAATCTCCCCCATTCACGTCGTAGCGCAAAGGAAAAACGGGATTGGCGTTGGGTGCAAAATGATCGGACGGCGCATTTTTTCAACGCGGAGGACGCGGAGATCGCGGAGGCGATGAGAGTGGGCCTGAATTTTGGGCAGGTTTCCTTCGCGCCCTCCGTGTTCTCCGCGTTTCAACCCGATTTCCCAGATGACCTCAGGTGAACAGCGAGCCGCGGTTGAACCGCCAGACCGCGAGGGCCATGACGCCGGCGGCGATGCCCGTGAGGATGCCGAGGATGGGCAGGAGGTCCACGAGACTGCTGCCGGCCCAGAGCACCTGCGCGAAGCCCTCCATCGACCAGTACACGATGGTGAATTTCGCGATCGTCTGGATGAAGTCCGGCATGAAGCTGATGGGAAACCAGGCCCCGCCCACGGCGCTCATCATCAAGATGAGGAACGTGGCGAGACCGCTGGCGGCCTGCGGCGTGGGGGCGATGGCGGCGAGCAGCATGCCGAAGGCGGTGCAGGCGGCGGCCGCGGCGACGCAGAGCACCGCGAGGGTGGGCAGGTGGCCGGTGATGTTGATGCCGAACATCAGCTGCCCTGCGAGGAACAGCGTCACGAGCTGGACCAGGCCGATCAGCACGCCCCAGCAGAACTTGCTGAGGAGGATCTGGGAACGCCGTACCGGCGCGGCGAGCAGCCGCTGGTAGAGGCCGGCCTTTTTCTCGTCGAACACCGACGTGGCCGAACCGCTGAGGGCAAAAAGCAGGAACATCATGGCCCAGCCGCCCACGACGCGCGTGGCGGCCGGCGCCTTCACGTCCTGGCCGACGACCTGCTCGGTCTCGATCTTCACGATCTGCGAAAAGACATCCTGCCGCGAAGCCGCCGCGGCAGTATTCGTGGTCGCGGCACCGGCCGGCTGGGCGGTGTCCAACTGGTCGAGGCGGCGCAGGCCAAAGTTGCCGTCGGCGATGTCGCGCTCGATCGCGGCGGGATCGCCGCCGAAGGTGTCGGCCACCGTGCGGGCGACGCGGGTGTTGAAATCCTGCAGCTTTGGCGATCCCACCAGGTCGCGGGCGCGCGATTGCAGCGACTGGCCGAGCAGCTCGGGCACGTTGGAGAAGATGACTTTCTGGAGGATGCCGTTGACCGTCTGCGTCTCGATGTCGTTGCGCGGGTTGGAAAGAATCCGGAGCCGCAGGCCGAAACGCTGCTCCGCGATGAGGTCAGCCGGGATGACGAGGGCGAAGCGGAAGGCGTTCTGCTTCATCAGCGGACGGAGGTCGTCCTCAGTGAGCGGGCGCGTGGTGCCGTCGGGGTTCTTGAACTCGGTCACGACCTTGAAGGCGGACTCCGCGCGCATGGCATCGAGGAGTTGTCCCGCGGCGGGGTTGGCGCTGGCGTTGACAACCGCGATGGGAATGCCGCTCGGGCCCGTATCCTTGCGGTTGATGCCGAAGACCTGCCCGAAGACGAAGATTAGCGCCACCGGCACGATGAACGTGAGCGAAACCGAGGCCTTGTCCCGGATGAAAAGGGAGAAGTCCTTGTGGATGAGTGTAAGGATGGTGCGCATGGCGATTACTCCCTCAAGGTCCGTCCGGTCAGGTGGAGGAACAGCGCCTCCAGGGTCGGACGCTGGCTGGTGAAGAGGCGCGGGGGCAGGTCGAGGCCCTCGGCTTGGGCGAAGAACGCCGAAAGCCGGTAACCGGCGGCGGGGCGGAAGCAGGGGGTCCCGTCCTCAGTGACGAGGGTGCCCTGGCCGGCCAGCTGGGCCACCAGCGGGGCGGTGGCCGGCGTCGCGGCAAAGGTGATCTCATCCTCGAACGGCAGCCGCGTGAGCAGCTCGTCGAGGCTGCCGAGGGCGAGGATCCGGCCGTGGTCGATGATGCCGATGCGGGAGCAGAGGCGCGTGGCCTCCTCCATGTAGTGCGTCGAATAGATGATGGTCAGGCCGGCGCGGGCGCGGGCCTCGAGGAAATCGAAGATCGCATTGCGCGACTGCGGATCGACGCCGACGGTGGGCTCATCGCAGAGGAGGAGCTTCGGCTCGTGCAGCAGCGCGGCGACGAGGTTGAGCCGGCGTTGCATGCCGCCCGAGAAGGTCTTCACGGGATCGCGCCGGCGGTCGGCGAGTTGGACCGACTCGAGTGCGGCGGTGACGCGGGACTGAAGCTCGCGACCGCGCAGTCCGTAGAGCGAACCGAAGAGCCGCAGGTTCTGCTCGGCGCTGAGGTCCTCATAGAGTGCGATCGACTGGGGCACGAACCCGAGCGCGGTCCGGTCGGCGAGCGGGCGTCCGTCGAGGGTGATGGTGCCGCCGTCGGGTGCGCGCAGCCCGGCGACGAGGGACATGAGGGTCGACTTGCCGGCGCCGTTGGGCCCGAGCAGGCCGAAGAATTCACCGCGGGCGATGTCGAGCGAGACGCCGTTGAGCGCGGTGAGCGCGCCGTAGCGTTTGGTTACGGCCTGAAGCGAGAGCATGGGGTGGGGTTGGGGTAAGAAAGGTGCGGGCTGCGCCGCGGTCGTACGGACCTACGGGCGCAGCAGCGCCGCGGCGGCCTCGCGCACGCGCGGCCAGTGCACGTCGGGGATGGCGGCGCCGAGGTGCTGGACGGTCTCGCCGCCGAGGATCGAGCCGATGGCGCCGGCCGCCGGGAGCGAGGCTCCGCGGAGGTGGCCGAAGAGGAAGCCGGCGGCCCAGGAGTCGCCCGCGCCCGTGGTATCGACGACCCGCTCGGCCTTGACCGGCGCGATGCGGTGGAGCTCGGAGCCCCGGGCGATCCAAGCGCCGTCCTTGCCCATTTTCACGGCGGCAATGCCGCCGTAGGCCGCGATCTCGCGGGCAAATTGGGCGTAGTCGTCGCGTCGCTGGAACAGCGCGCCGGCCTCGTCCTCGTTGGCAAAGACCACATGCACGCCCTGGCGCAGCTGGCCGAGGATCCAGTCGCGGGCGACGTTGACGACCTCGAACGACGCGAGGTCGATGCTGATCGTGCAGCCGGCAGCGCGGGCGGTGGTGACGACCTTGTCGGCCAGCGCGGGATTGAAGAGCAGGTAACCCTCGATGTGCGCGTGACGCGCGCCGGCGAAGTCGGCGGCCGTGATCTCGTCGGGATGCAGCGTCATGGCGGCGCCGAGGTGCGTGCGCAGCGTGCGCTGGCCGTCGGGCGTGACGAGCGAGAGGCAGCGGCCGTTGGGCAGGGTGGCGCGCTTGAAGCGCGAACCGTCGCCGCCGGCGGCGGTGAAGTTGCCGAGGTAGGCCTCGGCCGTGGGGTCGCCGCCGATCTTGCCGAGGTAGGTGGTGCGCAGGCCGAGGCGGGCGGCGCCGAGCGTGGCGTTGGCGGCGGAACCGCCGGGCATCATGGCGACCTCGCCGCCGACCTTGCGCACGAGCGCGGCGATGTCTTCGTGGTCCACGAGGATCATGCCGCCCTTGTCGCCGGCGACATGGGTGCGGAGAAACGCGTCGTCGACGTGCGCGAGCAGATCCATGATGGGATTGCCGACGCCGATGAGTTCGAAGGAGGGGGAACTGGACGTTGCCATGGTGAAAATGCGGGGACTCAGCTGGTGACGGCGATGCTGGTCGCGAGGATGGGTTCGTCGTCCACCTCGATGACGATCGAATAGTCCCCGGCCTTCGGGAACGTAAGGTTGCGGATCTCGTTGATGAGGTTGATGCGCTGCAGCGGGCCGGGGGACTCGAACGTGCGCTCGAGGAGCGGCTGCATCTGCGTCGGCTCCATCCCGAGGAGGATGCGGACCTTGTGCGGGCCGGCGGCGCAGTCGGTCAGCGTCATGAACCAGATCATGAACGGGTGGGTGACCGGAAAGCGGTGGGCGCGGATATTCGAGAAGACGCCGAGAATCGTGTGCTTGCCCGTGGCGGGATCGAGATGGACGCCGTCGCAGGTCAGCCAGGCGAGCAGTTGGGCCTTGGATTGCATCGCGCCAGTGGGGCGGGGCGGGCGGGGAGGGGCAAATCATTTTGCTTGGAGCGACGGGGCGGCGGAGGCTTAACGGGGCGGTGAACTCGCCGACCGACCTGCCCGACGCCCTCGCCGCCTACCCGGCGTGGCTGTTGGTGCTCGGCGGCACGCTGGTGCTGGCCGCCGCGATCTGGCTCTTCATGAAGGTCGTGAAGTGGCTGCTCTACCTGCTGTTGGCGCTCGTGCTCATTGGCGGGGTGGGTTGGGCGGTGTGGCTGCTGTTGGAGCAGGCCGCACCCCGCGCGGGTTGAGGCCGCCGGCTTGCATCCGGGGAACCAGACCGACAGAAGACAGCCCATGACCGAGAAGCGTCCGACTGTCCTGGTCGTGGAAGACGAACCGCCCATCGCGGAAACCATCATCTACGCCCTGAAGACGGAGGGCTTCGCCCCGGTGTGGCACACGACCGGAAGCGAGGCGTTGGCGACGTTGCGGCGCCAGCCCGTGGCGCTCGTCGTCCTCGACGTCGGCCTGCCCGACATGAGCGGCTTCGACGTCTGTCGCGAGCTGCGGCGCACGCAGGCCGTGCCGGTCATCTTCCTGACGGCGCGGAGCGGCGAGGTGGACAAGATCGTCGGCCTCGAACTCGGCGCCGACGACTACCTCGCGAAGCCCTTCAGCCCGCGCGAGCTCACGGCGCGGATCCGCGCCGTGCTGCGCCGCACGCAGGCTCCGGCCGCTGCCGCACCCCGGACGCCCGCAATCTGGCACCATGACGCCGAGCGCTGCCGCATCGCGTACCGCGGCCATGCGCTCGAGCTCACGCGCAACGAGTACCGGCTCCTCGCGGTGCTGGTTGGCGCGCCCGGGCGGGTCTTCAGCCGTGACCAGCTGATGGAGGCCGCCTGGCCTGATCCCGGCGCGGCGATGGATCGCACCGTCGACGCCCACATCAAGCTGCTGCGCGGCAAGCTGCGGGGCGTCGCGCCCGAAGCCGACCCGATCGTCACGCACCGCGGCCTAGGCTACGCCCTGCGGGAGGAAACGTGAGCCTGCGCGTCCGGCTGCTCCTCGTGTTGCTGGCGATCTATTGCGCCGGCGGCTATTTCATCGCGCGGTGGACGCTCGACCAGGTCCGCCCGCGCTACCTCGAGTCGATGGAGGAGACGCTGGTTGACGCCGCGGTGCTGCTGGCGGCGCAGTTGGAGACCCGCGTCACCACCACGGGACCGGACGTGACCGGGCTGCGCGAGGCCTTCGCGGGCGCGCAGCGGCGCGAGTTCGAGGCGAGGATTTTTTCCCTGCGCAAGACCGGCATCGACCTGCGCGTCTATGTGACCGACGCTGCGGGGCGGGTGCTGTTCGACTCGACCGGACGGAACGAGGGTGCGGATTTCTCGCGGTGGAACGATGTGCACCGCACGTTGCGCGGCCAGTACGGGGCGCGGTCGACCCGGGATGTCGCGGGCGACGACGAGACGCAGGTGCTCTACGTCGCGGCCCCGATCCGTCTGGACGGACGCATCGTGGGCGTCGTGTCGGCGGGCAAGCCCGCGCGAAACATCAACGCGCTGGTGACGGTGGCCAAGCAGCGCATCCTCCTCGGTTTCGCGGTGGGCGGGCTGCTGTTGCTCGTGGTGCTGCTGGTGGTGGCCGCGTGGGTCATCGCGCCGCTCGAGCGCCTGACCGCCTACGCACAGGCCGTGCGCGACGGCCGGCCGGCGACCTTGCCGCCGCTGCCCGGTCGCACGCTGCACGACCTGGGCACGGCCTTTGAGGAGATGCGGGATGCGCTCGAAGGCCGGCAGCATGCGGCGCGCTACACTCAGGCCGTGGCGCATGGCGTGAAGGCGCCGCTGGCGGCCATCCGCGGGGCGGCCGAGTTGCTCGGCGAGGACCTGCCGGCGGCGGAACGCACGCGGTTCCTCGAGAACATCCGCGGCGAGTCGGCCCGCATCCAGCAGATGGTGGATCGCCTGCTCGAACTCTCGTCCCTCGAGACCCGCAAGGCGCTGAGCCAGACCGAGGTCGTGCTTGCGGCTGAGCTCGCCCGCGAGGCGGCGGCTGCGATGCAGCCGGCGTTCACTGTCCGTCAGATGCGGCTCAACGTGGCAGGAGACTCCGCGGCGGTGCGCGGCGAACGCGTCCTCCTGCGCGAGGCGCTCGTGAATCTCCTGCAGAATGCCCTGGAGTTCTCGCCGGACGGCGGCGAGGTGACCTTGACGGTCCGCGCGCAGGACGGGCGGGTGGAGTTTGTCGTGGTCGATCACGGTCCGGGCGTCCCGGATTACGCGCTGCCGCAGGTGTTCGACCGGTTCTATTCGCTGCCGCGGCCCGGCGGTTCGCGCAAGAGCACCGGCCTCGGGCTGGCGCTGGTGCGCGAGATTGCGCACTTGCACGGGGGCGGCGCCACGCTGGCCAACCGAGCTGAAGGCGGAGCCTGCGCGACGCTCTGGGTGCCGGCGGCCTGAGCCGCGGCTGGCCGCGCGATTTCACGGTCCCTTCATCCGGAGTTCACGCAGGTGTGGCAGGGTGGGGTCGTGAA
>CAZGJB010000014.1:25000-26690 GCA_964526145.1 uncultured Opitutaceae bacterium | reverse complement strand
CTGTTATCCCTAGCGTACCTTTTGTCCTATGAGCGATGGCGATTCCACATTCAACCACCGGATCACTTGAACCTGCTTTCGCAACTGCTCGACTTGTAGGTCTCACAGTAAAGCTCCCTTATACTCATGCGCTCTATAGCCCGATTACCGACCGGGCCGAGGGAACCTTCGTAATCCTCCGTTACTCTTTGGGAGGATTCCGCCCCAGAAAAACTGACCTGCTATCAATGTCCCACAACCAGTTAATGGTATGAGGTTAGACGCCTAACAATTAAAAAGTGGTATTTCACGTTGTGACTCAGCCCGATCCTGGAACCGGGCTTCGAAGTCTCCCACCTATTCTACGTATTAAAAATCAAGCGACAATAACAGCTTACAGTAAAGGTGCATAGGGTCTTTCCGTCCTGCTGCGGGTAGGCGGCATCTTCACCGCCACTACAATTTCACCAGGCCTCTCTCCGAGACAGTCGTCAACTCGTTACACGATTCGTGCGGGTCGGAACTTACCCGACAAGGAATTTCGCTACCTTAGGACCGTTATAGTTACGGCCGACATTCACGGGGGCTTAGACGCGAAGCTTGCACCTCACGCTTTCACCTTTCCGCATTGGTCACGTGTCACACCCTATACGTCGTCTTGCGACTTAGCAGAGTGCTGTGTTTTTGCTAAACAGTCGGTTGACGCAATTAACTGCGGCCCCTTGCGGGGCACCCCTTATACCGAAGATACGGGGCTAATTTGCCGAGTTCCTTAGAGAGAATTAACCTGCGCGCCTTAGAATACTCATCTATCCCACCTGTGTCGGTTTACGGTACGGGCACCCTACTTGCTAACTACGAAGTTTTTCTTGGAAGCTGAGCATCAGACAATCCCCATCAGCCGTGGCTTCAAGGTCCCGTCGTTTTTCAGCTTTATCCGGTATTTTATCCCCGAACAGCCTACGAACTTAGACAACGATTCAACACGTTGCTGTCTTAGCTTTCTCCGTCACTCCATAGGTCGAACGCAAGTAAAGTGGTGCTGGAATATTGAACCAGCTTGGCATCGACTACTCCTTACGGCCTCGTCTTAGCACCCGACTAACCCTGGGCGGACGAACCTTCCCCAGGAATCCTTGGGATTTCGGCGAGATGGAATTCAACCATCTTTATCGTTACTTATGTCTGCATTCTCACTCCCAAGCGCTCCATGGTCGGTTACCCCTTCCACTTCGCAGCACTTGGGACGCTTTCCTACTGCGCACCTTGCGGTGCACCCACAGCTTCGGTATATGGCTTAAGTCCCGATCATTTTCGGCGCAATTTCGCTCGATGGGTCAGCTGTTACGCACTGTTTAAATGATGGCTGCCTCTAAGCCAACATCCCCATTGTCTAAGCAAAATCACATCCTTTTTCACTGAGCCATATTTTGGGACCTTAACCGATGGTTTGGATTGTTCTCCTCTCGACTATGAAGGTTATCCCCCACAGTCTGACTGCCGGGCTTCACTCTGCGGTATTCGGAGTTTAATTAAGTTCAGTACCCCGGTAGGGGCCCTAGCTTATTTAGTGCTCTACCTCCGCAAATCAGCGCCCGACGCTATACCCAAATATATTTCGGAAAGAACCAGCTATCACAGGGTTTGATTAGTCTTTCGCTCCTAACCACAGCTCATCCGACAATTTCTCAAGATTGACCGGTTCGGACCT
>CAZGJB010000014.1:0-20000 GCA_964526145.1 uncultured Opitutaceae bacterium | reverse complement strand
GTTGACGCCATCCATCCGGGTTACGGATTCCTTTCGGAAAATGCGAAATTCGCCGAGCAGTGCGAATCGTGCAACATCAAGTTCATCGGCCCTAAGTCAAAATCCATCAAGATGATGGGCGACAAGGCCGTCGCCAAGGACACCGTGCGCAAAGCGGGTGTGCCCACCGTGCCCGGTTCAGACGGTCCGGTTGAGAGCGAAGCCGAAGCGGTGAAGATTGCCCGCAAGGTTGGATACCCAGTCATCATCAAGGCGGTTGCCGGCGGCGGCGGCCGCGGAATGCGCATCGCGCACAACGACGTCTCTTTCGCGAAAGAGTACCACGTAGCCCGAAACGAAGCCGAAAAGGCCTTCGGCAACGGTGCCGTGTACATCGAACGCTACATCGAAAGGCCACGGCACATCGAGTTTCAGATCCTCGCCGACTCACACGGCAAGGTCTTGCACCTGGGTGAGCGCGACTGCTCGGTGCAGCGGCGGCACCAGAAGCTGATCGAGGAATCGCCCTCCCCTTTCCTCACCCCTGATCTGCGCAAGAAAATGGGCAAGGCCGCGGTGCGCGCCGCTGAAGCGGCTTCATACGAAAACGCCGGCACCATCGAGTTCATCGTCGACGCCAAGGGTAATTATTACTTCATCGAGATGAATACCCGGATCCAGGTCGAACATCCTGTGACCGAAGAGGTTACGGGCATCGATCTGATCAAGCAACAGATCCTCGTCGCCAATGGTCAGAAACTCGATTTCGACCAGGGCGACATCAAGTTCGAGAAGCACGCCATCGAGTGCCGCATCAACGCCGAGGATCCCGCCCGCAATTTCATCCCGTCGCCCGGCACCATCACGCTCTACTACGCGCCAGGCGGCCACGGAGTACGCGTCGACTCGCACGTCTACTCCGGCTACTCGATTCCGCCGTACTACGACTCGATGATCGGAAAGCTGATCTGCTACGGCCGGGATCGCAAAACTGCGCTTGAACGCACCTACCGCGCCTTGAGCGAATACCTGATCCGCGGCATCAAGACCACGATTCCGCTCCATAAAGCGATCATGGCCGACCCGGTCTTCATCGAAGGCAAGGCCACGACGGCCTACATGGAAGAGTTCATGGGGCGGACGCCGACGGACCTGTTCTCCTGAGTCGTCCGTCAGGTCGGATTCGAACCGGCGCTACCGCCGGCGCGTCAGCATCAGATCGCTCCACTCGCCCAAGGTGCGGCCTTCGATCGCCCATTCTGGAGCAGCCGCGGCAAAGGCCTGCCGGACCCTATCGACCTCGACTGCAAGGATGCCACTGAGCACCAGGACGCCACCTGGCGCCACCGCTGCGACGAGCCGGGCGGCATACCGCATCAGGACGTCAGCTTGAATGTTTGCCATCAACAGGTCCGCCTGTTGCCCCGCCAAACCGCTCTCAAGATCGCCGACGGAAAACTTCACCGCACCCCGCATGTCATTGAGGGCTGCGTTCTCATCGCTGACCCGCACCGCTTCGGGATCATTGTCGAAACCGACGATATCCTTGAAGCCCAGCAGGGCCGCCGAGAGTGCCAGGATACCGGAGCCGCATCCCGCATCGATCACTCGGCCACGCGTTCCGTGTTCGGATGAAAACGTCACCAAGCGCTCGCAGCACAGGCGCGTTGTCTCGTGATTCCCAGTTCCGAACGCCAATCCTGGGTCGAGCCACAGCGCCACATCGCCCGGTGGCACGACGTAGGCGCCTCGCTCCCAGATCGGCACCCAGTGCAGCCGACCCGAACGCCAAGCCTTGAAGTGTGCCTTGTAGCTGTCGCGCCAATCCTGGTCGACCAACGCCCGAACCACCGGTTCGGCGGCCGACGACAGTTGCGGCTTCAATGCCATCCAAGCCGAACGCGCCGACGCCTCATCTGCAAAAACCCCGACCACCCACGCCCGCTTGGCAATCGCGTCCTCCAACAGGCTCCAGCCCTCCACGCCCAGCTCCTGGAGTAGGATGTCGGTTTCCTCCACCGTCGCGGCGGGGATTTCGGCTTTGATCTCAGTCAGACTCATGCGGGTAACGTCCTGCCCGAATTTGTCGGCTGCAACGCCAATTCCGCCGGCATCCCGACTCATCCCGGCCGTTGCGCTTCCCGGAATTCTCGCGGACTGAGCCCCGTTGCGGCTCGGATGGTCTTGTTGAAAAAATGGAGGTCCGGCAACCCCACCTCCGCCGCGATGGTTTTCACCGCCATGGTCGTGTGCTTCAGCAGATGCAGCGCCCGCTCCGTTCGGCGCTGTCGGATGTAGCCCTCGGCGGTCAGGTTGAACTGCGCCTTGAACAGGCGCGTGAGGTGGTTGTGCGAGATGTCCGCCCGCCGCGCAACCTCCGGGATCGAGATCGGCTCGGCCAATTGCACCTCGATCTCGCGCACCGCCTGGCTCAGGGCGGGGTGCAGGAGCTTCCGCGGGGTTTTCTCCGAAAACGGATGGTTGACCAGTTGCCAGAGCACTTCCCAAAGCCTGACCGACGATCGACACGGCATCGACGGCAGCCAGCCGGCCGCCTCATCCATCGCCCGGGCAATCCCACCGTAGGCCGCACCCAGGTCCTGCATGACCCGCATCGGCACCAAGTCACCTTTGTCCTCGAGCCGGAAGTGCGCAAAACCGTGCCAGGACTCGCCGTGGAACCGATAGACGATCCGGGCGTTCGGCGGCGTCACACTGGCGAAGCCCGGCTCGATTGGGAACTCCGTACCATCCACCGACAGCGTGCCGTGATAATTGTAGAGGTGCAGGCACCAGAGTTCGGGCAGCTGGAACTTCTCTTCTGTCTTCCGTCGTCCATGCACCGCCCGGCCGGCCAGCACGAGCTTGGGCGGGTTCTTCAAAGGCATTTGCCAGACGACCGCGCTCATCGTCTCGATACCGCCACGTCAGCCCTCAAACCGCGCTCAGCCGCGCGACCACGGCCGGCAACAACGTGTGCTCCGCCGCGTGCACTTTCGCGGCCAGGGATTCGAGTGTATCGCCGGCTTCGATGCGCACCGCGGTCTGGTCAATGATCGGGCCGCCGTCCACCTCGGGCGTGACATAGTGCACGGTACACCCCGTGACCTTCACGCCCCGACGCCAGGCCTGCCCGATGGCATCGAGCCCGGGAAAGCTGGGGAGCAGGCTCGGATGCAGGTTGATGGTCTTGCCCGCAAAAGCGTGGAGAAAGCCGGGCTTGAGCACCCGCATGAATCCGGCGAGCACCACCAGGTCCGGCTGGCAGGCCGCGATGGCCGCAATGTAACGGGCCTCACCTTCGCCCTCCAACTTCGTCTTGAACGGCGCCGGATCAAGAAACGAGGCCGGCACGCCATAACGCGGACCATGCGCCAGGATGCCGGCGTCCCGAACGTCGGCAAAAATCTGGACCACTCGGGCCCGGCCCAGCCGGCCTTCCGCCTGGGCCCGCAACAGTGCCTCGGCATTCGAGCCGCGTCCAGAGCCCAGGATGACAACACGCATGGCCGTCAGCATTCCCCGGCTGCACGAATCTTGGCGATGAGATTCGTCGTGCTGAAACCCGGCAGAAACGGCATGAACTTGATCTGCGTGCCAACGGCCTCGAGCGCGGCGCGCTCCTGGGGATTCAGCTTCTCCAAGGTGTAGTCACCGGCCTTGCAATAGACGTCGGGACGCAGCGCCTGGATCTCCGCCGTGAGGCGCGGCTCGCGGAAGATCACGATGCCGTCGATGCAGGTCAGCGCCGCCAAGGCGTACGCCCGCTGTTCCTCGTTCATCACCGGACGCAGGGGGCCCTTCAGCGCCTTCACGCTCGCGTCGCTGTTGAGCGCGATGAACAGCGCGTCGCCCAGGGCACGGGCCTGTTGCAGGTAGAAAAGGTGCCCGGTGTGCAGGAGATCGAAGACGCCGTTGGTGAGCACCACCTTGCGTCCGTCCGCCCGCAGTTGAGCGCGGGCCGCCACGGCCTGTTCAAGGGTGAAGAGCTTGGGATTCTCGAGGTTCACGATGGGGCGCGAACCTCGCATGGGACCCGGCGGATGTAAATTCCGTTCCGGCCCGGGTCTTGAATAACCACCGCCGCACGCGGCTGGGCGTCAGAAGAACTTCTTGGCCTTCTCGAAGAAGCTCTTGGACGTCGGCTCGTTGGCATCGCCGCTGACCCGGCCGAACTCCTCGAGCAGCTTGCGCTGCTCGGCCGTCAGCGAGGTCGGTACCTCGACGTGCACGCGCACAAGCTGGTCGCCCTGGCGACCGCCACGCAGCGAGGGCATGCCCTTCTCGCGCAGGCGGAAGGTCGTGCCGCTCTGCGTGCCGGTGGGGATCTTGAGGGAGGCCTTGCCGAAGAGGGTCGGCACCTCGATCGTGCCGCCGAGGGTCGCGAGGGTGAACTTGATCGGAATCTCGCAGAAGAGATTGTCGTCCTGCCGCTCGAACAGCTCGTGCTCCTTGACGCTGAGCACGATGTACAGGTCGCCGGCCTGGCCGCCCGCGAGCCCGGCTTCGCCGTTGCCGACCGAGCGCAGGCGCGAGCCATTGTCGACGCCAGGCGGGATGCGCACATGCAGTTTCGTGGTCTTGGGCGTGCGGCCCTCGCCGTGGCACGCGCTGCAGGGCTTTTCGATCTTGGTGCCGGCGCCGCCGCAGGTCGGACACGTCTGGGTGAATGTGATGATGCCGCCGGACCGGCGGATCTGCCCGGCGCCGCGGCAGGTCTGACACGTGACACGCTTCGATCCGGGTTCCGCCCCCGATCCGTCGCAACGCTCACAGGTCACGTTTTTGCGGAACGAGATCTCCTTTTCGGCGCCGCGCGCCGCCTCCTCGAGCGTGATCTCGAGGTCGTAACGGAGGTCGGAGCCGTCGCGGCCGCCGTCGCGCCCGCCGCCGCCGAACATTTCGTCGAAGATACCCCCGCCACCGCCTTGGTTGAACACCTCGCGGAAGATGTCGAACGGATCGTGGAACCCGCCGCCGCCACCGCGGGAACCACCGCCCATGCCACCTTGTTGGAAGGCGGCATGGCCGTAGCGGTCATACGCCGCCCGCTTTTCTGCATTGCTGAGGACGTCATAGGCCTCGGAGACCTTTTTGAACATCTCCTCCGCAGCCTTGTTGCCCGGGTTCTTGTCCGGATGATACTGTACCGCCTTTTTGCGGTAGGCCTTCTTCAGCTCGTCGGCGGTGGCGCTGCGCTCGACGCCGAGCAGTTCGTAATAATCTTCCTTGGTGGCCATGGCGGTTGACGATCAGGCCTTGGCCGGCCCGCTGGACACCACGACTGCGGCGGGTCGCAGCAGGCGGCCGTTGAGGGCGTAACCGATGCGAACCACGTTTGCCACGCTGCCCTCAGCCACATCCGCGCTGGGCTGCTGCGTAAGGGCCTCGTGCTGGTGGGCATCGAAGGGCTGACCGAGGGGATTGATTTCGGTAAGTCCGTGGTTACCCAGGGCCGTCTTGAGCTGGCCAAGCACCATTTCGACGCCACCGACGAGCGCCTTGACCTCGGCACCGGGTTGTTTCGCTGCAGCGATACCGAGCCCGAGATTATCGAGGACGGGCAGGAGGTCCTCCAGCACGCGGCCGGCGGCGTACTGGCGCAGCTCATCCTTCTCGCGGGCGGTGCGCTTGCGGAAATTATCGAGATCGGCCATCGCGCGCATGTAGCGGTCGTAGTTCGACGCCGCCTCGGCCTTGGCCGCGGCCAACTGTTCGTCTGGGCCCGGTTTAGCCGGCGACGCCTCCGGGGTCGCAGGCGCGGCGGCGGGTGCCGGTGCGGGTTGGACCGGGTTGGCTTGGTCGGTGACTTCGGGATCGGGACTCGTCATAGGAAACGCTCACTAAACTACGCCTTTTGCATTCTTCAAGCATCGCGGTGCGCACAAAACCTGCCCGGTCGCGATCGGACCAGGGCGCGCAGGACCCGATGCCCGCCCGGCACCAAGGTCCCACCGGAGCGGTTAGGCAAAGTTTTCGGTGATGAGGAGGATGCCCGGCTCGCGGGCCTCCACCGTGAACTCACCCGCGTAGGGCACCAGCGCATTGTCGCCGCGGCCTAGCGTCCGGCCGCCGCACTCAAGACAGCCGCTGGCGACGCTGAGCAGGCGCGGTTGCTCGTCCCGCTTGAACGCGATCTTCTCTCCGGGGCTCAAAACCAGGCGACGGATGCGAAACTCGTCACACTCGGCGATCACAGCCGAGGTCGGCGCGCCCCGGACCGGCGTCGGCTCAAAATCGTCCCACTGAATGCACTTGAGCGACTCGGCGACGTGCAGCGGGCGCGGCTTGCCGTCCAGACCGGTGCGTCCCCAGTCGTAGACGCGGTAAGTCGTGTCCGAGTTCTGCTGGATCTCGAGGATGAGGTTGCCGGCATCGATCGCGTGCACCTGGCCGCTGTGGACCAAGATGGAGTCGCCCTCGGCGACGCGAAACTTGTGCACGCAGTTCTCGACCGTCTGCTCGATGATGGCGCGCTCGAACGACGCGCGGGTGACCCCCTTCTTCAGCCCGACGATCAGCTGGGCGCCGGGCGCGGTGTCGGCGATGTACCAGTTCTCGGTCTTCGGCTCGCCTCCGAGCTGACCGGCGATTGCGGCCGGCGGGTGCACCTGCAGACTCAACCGCTCCCGGCAATCGAGCCATTTGATGAGGATCGGGAAAGGTCTATCCGCCGGCCATTTCGGCCCCATGACCTCAGCGCCGTGCTTTTTCAGGAGTTCGCGCAGGGACTGGCCGGCAAAGACGCCGCCGCGCACAATCGACTGGGCCTCGGCCCGGTCCACCACTTCCCAGCTTTCCCCGATGGGCCGACCGACAGGCAGGTCCCGGCCAAGGGCCGAAGCCAAGGCCTGACCGCCCCAGACCCGCTCCTGATAAATAGGCTCAAAACAGAGAATCTCGCGCATAGGTGAAAGTGCTGGTTGTCGGTCACCCGCAGGGGGGTGTTTACATTTGACCGCCCGGAGGATTAGCGTGGAAATCCGCAAGACTTCCGAGGGTCCCCACACAAATGCCGAAGACCGAGACTTCAAACCCAAATAACGGCCCGTCCTATCAGGCTCCCCGCTACCGGCCCAATTGGGTCTCGGCGGTCACCTGCTTCATTTTGGGCGCGCTTTTGATTGTGGCCTTGGTGGACTACGCGCCGAACCAAAGCTCCCTGGCCACCACTCATCCGACGCTCACGAACCTCGTCGGCCTATGGGGCGCCAACGCCATCTGGGTCCTTTTGTACACGACCGGCCTGAGCACCTGGCTCATTCCCATCTTCATTCTGTGGCTGCTCTACGTCTCGGTGCGCAATGCGCGCCGCCTCGCCGGCACGCGCTTGGTGGCGATGGCCATCTGTATCGCCGCCCTCTCGGGACTCGTCGCGATGTTCGAGAGCTTCGGCAGCAGCGACTATTTCCCGCAGGGGCCCGGCGGCTGGCTTGGTGGCATCGTTTACAAGCACGGCCTGCGCGACACGCTCGGCGTGTTCGGATCAGGCCTGCTTTTTGGCACGGTCTACCTCTGCGGCCTGATGTTTATTTTCACGAAGGACATTGGCGCCGAATTCGAGCGCTACATCGCGCTGTTCCACGCCTGGCGGGAGGAGCGGGCCGCGCGCAAGGCCGCCCTCGTTGCAGCCCGCGCGAAGGAGCGCGAGTTGCTGCAGAAACAGAAGTCTGCCGATGCCGCCAAGGCCGCCGCGGTTCCACCGCCAGCCGCCTCGACCGCTCCCACCGCCGCACCCGTCGGTCCCGCCGCTTCCAGAAAGCTGATCGTTCCCACCTCAAAGGAAGACCCCCTGGCGAAGTCGCCCATGTCCCGGGCGAGCATGCCGGTCGCGGAGGACGCGCCGCCGTCCGTCCCGGTCAAGGTCGCGCCCAAGGTCGAGAAAACCGCCGCAGCCGACGAGGCGAAACCCGTCTCCGGCCTCAAGGGCCCGGTGGAACTCAACATCGTCAAGCCGGAGGAAACGAAGAAGGCCAAATTCACCCTGCCGCAAAGCGACGACGCCAATTACGAGTTCCCCTCCCTGAAGTTGCTGCGCGAGCAGGTGAAGCCATCGGCCGCCGACAGCGACGAGGAGCACCGCCACAATGCCGAAAACCTCCTCCGCATCCTCGGCGAATTCGGGGTCGAGGTTTCGCTCGGTGAGATCCACGTCGGCCCGGTCATCACGCGCTACGAAGTCGTGCCCGCCCCGGGTGTGCGCGTCGAGAAGATCGCCGGCCTCGACAAGAATATCGCGCTCGGCATGCGCGCCCAGTCCGTCCGCATCCTCGCACCCATCCCCGGCAAGGCCGCCGTCGGCGTCGAGGTGCCCAACCAAAAGCCGACGCCGGTGGGCATGCGCGAGATCCTCGAGAGCGAGGACTGGGCCTCGGGCAAGCCCGAGCTCCCCATCGCCCTGGGCAAGGATGTCTCCGGCAAGCCCCTCATCTCGGACCTCACCAAGATGCCCCACCTGCTCATCGCCGGAGCAACGGGTTCGGGCAAGTCGGTCTGCATCAATTCCATCGTCGCCTCCATCCTCTACTCGAAGAGCCCGAAGGACGTGCGCCTCATCATGGTCGACCCGAAGGTCGTCGAGCTGAAGGTCTTCAATCCGCTGCCCCACATGCTCATCCCGGTGGTGACCGAGCCGAAGAAGGTGCCGGGGGCGCTCAAGTGGCTGCTCAGCGAGATGGAGCAGCGCTACCAGTTGTTCGCCCACGTGAATGTGCGCAACATTCTCGGTTTCAACAACCGCAAGAAAAACGCCAAGCCCGACCCGGCAGAAGAGGCGCAGGCCAAGCTCGCCGGGGTCGATCCCGCCGCGACCGAGGGCATGGAGGTCCCCGATCACCTGCCCTACATCGTCGCCATCATCGACGAACTCGCCGACCTCATGATGGTCGCGCCGGCCGAAATCGAAAATTCCATCGCCCGCCTCGCCCAGCTCGCCCGCGCCGCCGGCATTCACCTCATCATCGCCACGCAGCGCCCGTCGGTGAACGTCATCACCGGCGTCATCAAGGCCAACCTGCCCTCGCGCATCGCCTTCCAGGTCGCCTCGCAGGTCGACTCGCGCACCATCCTCGACGTCAAGGGCGCCGACACGCTCATCGGTCGCGGCGACATGCTCTTCTCGCCCCCCGGCTCGTCCCGCCTCGTGCGCGCCCAGGGCGCGTTCGTGGCCGACGACGAGATCATGGAGATCGTCGAGTTCCTCAAGCGCAACGGCCCGCCGCAGTACGCGCAGTCCGTGCAGCAGCAGATCGATCGCGCCGCCGCCGAGGACGACGAGGACGGCGAGGAGAGCGAGGGCGCCGAGGGCGACCTTGGCAACGACGAGGAGCTGTTCCAGCAGGCGCTGGCCGTGCTGAAATCCACGCGCCGCGCCAGCACCTCGATGATCCAGCGCCGCCTGCGCATCGGCTACAACCGTGCCGCCCGCATCATGGACATCATGGAGGACAAGGGCATCGTCGGACCCGAGAACGGCTCTTCACCCCGCGAGATTCTCGTGGACCTCGACACCTACGGCGAAGGCGACAAGTCCTGACTCCTCCCCGCCCCGGCGCCCTCCCGGCATTTCACTCTTTCCCTGCCCCGCCAAAACCCCTAACTGATTGCACCCATGCAGAACATCGGCGAACGCCTAGAGGAAGCCCGCAAACGCAAAGGCATCTCGATCCGTGAAGCGGCCGAGGCCACGAAGATCCGCAGCGACTACCTCCACAAGTTCGAGAGCAACCAGTTCGACCTCAATCTTGCCGACATCTATGTGCGGGGTTTCCTGCGCAATTACGCCACGTTCCTGAAACTGCCGGCGGAAAAAATCCTCAACGACTACGCCGCGCTCGGCCGCGGCGATGCCAAGATCCGTCAGCCCAGCCGTGAGATCTACGGCCGCATGGAAGTTTCCATCGCGTCGGCCGACGAGCGCAACGCCGAGAAGGCTACGGCCGCGCCCGAACCCCAGGCGGCCGCCGAGCCCGCGCATCGCCCGAGCGGTCTCGGCCGCAGCGGCACGAGCCTCCCGGCGGGCCCGGCCATCCCGCCGCAGCTGATTTTCCGCGGGGGCATCGCCTTGGTCGCCATCATCGTGATCCTGCTCGTGGTCTGGGTGGTCAAAGCGATCATCACCGATCCGACGCCCGTCACGGGTCGTTCGGCTCCCACGGCATCCGCCCCGGTGCAGATGACGACCGATTCCACCGTGACACTCATCGCCCTCGACACCGTGCGCGTGAAGGTCGTGCAGGACTCCGACAACAAGGAGCTCTTCCAGGGCACGCTCGCCCGCGGCCAGACCCAGGTCGTGGCCAAGCGCGGCGCCCTCTACATCACGGCCAGCGCCGGCAAGAACCTCGAAATCGAGATCAACGGCAAGCGCTACCCGATGCCGTTCGAGGGTTACGACCGCGCGAAGATCAACTGAGGCGGCGGCCGACGCCGCTCGCCTCAGCGCAGCCCCACCGGGGGCCCCAGGATCTCACGCAGGACAATAGCCCGGCGCAGATTGCGGCCGCCATGCAGGTCGGCCAACAGGCCGACGTTGCGCTCCGACGCGGCCGCCGGGGCAAACACAGCCGAATTGGCTGCGACCGATGCCGCTCGGCGCTGGGCCACCTTGCGGGCGGTTTCCAACTCGCGCATCTGCTCCTCGAGTTCGCGCTGCCGCTCCAGAATCGCGGCCGCTGACGCTTGGAACGGTGGCGGTTGCGCCATCGGCGGCGGCTCGGCCTGGCGGGTGAACTCCCGCTGCGGCAGCGGCGCGGCCACGGGACGCGGCGCCGAGGTCTCGGTGCGGAACAGGGGCGGCGGCTCGGGAGCCGGCGGCGGAACGTTGATCGGCCCGCCTCCGGCCCGCTCGGCGATCTTGCGCCGGATCTCCTCTTGGATCCGCCGGGTCCGCTCCGCCTCCTCAGGATCGGAATTGAAGTCGCGCACCGGTGACTCCGTTCGGTCGTCCTCCTCGCTGTCACCCATCTGCGCCTGCCGGCGCTGGTTCAGCCAGTAGGCAATCGCGGCGGCGACCGCGATGATGATCTGCAGATGGTCGAAGATCCATTCCATGACGGTGGATCCTGTTTACTTCTTGGCTTCGGGATCGGCGATGGACTTGCGCATGCCGGTGTCGGCCTGGACATTTTCCATGCGGAAGTAATCCATGACGCCCAACCGACCGCTGCGGAACGCCTCGGCCATCGCGAGCGGCACCTGCGACTGGGCCTCGACGACCTTGGCCTGCATCTCCTGCACCCGGGCCTTCATCTCCTGCTCAAGCGCGACCGCGGCCGCGCGGCGGATTTCCGCCTGGGCCTGGGCCATGTTCTTGTTCGCCTCGGCTTGTGCTTCCTGCAGCTTGGCGCCCACGTTCTCGCCGACATCGACGTCGGCGATATCGATCGAAAGGATCTCGAACGCGGAACCCACGTCGAGGCCGCGGGCGAGCACGGTCTTGGAAATGCTGTCCGGGGATTCGAGCACGGACTTGTAGGTCTCGGCCGAGCCGATGGTCGTGACGATGCCTTCGCCGACGCGGGCGATGATCGTCTCCTCCTTGGCGCCGCCGACGAAGCGGTCAAGATTGGTGCGGACCGTAACCCGGGCCTTCACCTTCACCTGGATGCCGTCCTTCGCGACGCCGTCGATCGTGGTGCGGCCGCCTTCGGGATTCGGGCAGTCGATCACCTTGGGATCGACCGAGGTGCGCACCGCCTCGACGACGCTCTTGCCGGAGCCCTTCGTCGCCAGATCGATGGCGCAGGCGCGGTCCCAGGGCAGCACGATGCCGGCCTTCTGCGCGGCGATCAGCGCCTGCACGGTCGGGACGACGTTGCCGCCGGCCTGGAAATGCGAGGCGATCTGGTCGGCCGAGACATCGATGCCGGCGCGCACCGCAGTGATGCGGGCGTCTACGACCAGACTGTAGGGGATGCTGGCGAGCTTCAGGGCCACCAGCTTTGACATGGACACCGAAGCCCCGTTGAAGAGCGCCTTTACCCAGGCTCCAACCAAGCTGAAGACGATGGCGCCGATCACCAGGATGACGATGGCGGCGAATACGAGTGCGATGAGGGTCAGGTTCATGAGGTTTCCTTGATTTGGGTTACAATCAGACGAAAGGTATCGGTATCAACCACCCTGAGGCGGCTGCCCACCTCGGCGAGGCCGGACTGGCTGAACGCCTCATAGCGTCGGCCGTCGAGGGTGACAACTCCGCTCGGCGCCAGCTTCGTGACCGCGACGACTTCGCGGCCGATCACGGCGGCCCGGTCGGCGACCTCGGGCTGGCTGCGCCCGGCCACCGTCTCGGACATGGTGAATTTTTTCGCGAGTCTCGTCTTGGGCAAAATGACGAACTCCGCGTAAATCGTGAAGGCGCCGATGAACAGGGCCAGCCCGGTGGCGATCGCCCCACCGGAGGCGCCGAACTGGTTGAACGCGGCGACCACGCCGGCCAGCAGGCAGAGGCCGCCGACGAGGCCCAGCAAGCCGCCGGGCACCAGGATTTCAAACGCCACCAGCACGATGCCGATGGCAAACAGCACGATGATCGCAGTCATGACGCAATGACCTCCACGGTCAGGCTAAACTCATTGTGACGCAGGACACGCACCCGCGCGCCGGCCGGGGCGGAGCCGACCTCGAGCCGCGCCTCGTAGCGCCGGCCGTCGATCTCCACCTGACCGCTCGGGAACAGACTCGTCGCGGCCACGCCCTCGCGGCCGACCAGCGACTGCAGCGTCTCCTCCACCACGGGAGCGATGCCGGTACCCTGCACGGCCCCACCGACCGCGAGGCGCGACCAGAACCACCCCTTGGGCAGAAACCGCGCCACGGCGACCGCCAACACCACCGCCAAGGCGAGGCCGAGCAGCAGGTTCTGCGCGGGGACGAGCAACAGGTCGCCGGAAATCCGGATCGGCTCGTTGGGCCAGATATCCGCCATCGACCAAAGCAGCGAACCCAGCATCAGCATGATACCGGTCAACGCCATCACGACCGTGCCGGGCAGGAAGAAGATCTCGACGAACACCAGCAGCACCCCGAGCGCGAAGACGAGCATCGGCTCGTGCCCTGAAAGGCCCGCGACGAAGTTGCCGAGGAACACCACCGCCAGCAGCGCGATCCCGGTGATGCCGAAGATGCCGAAGCCCGGCGTCTTGAACTCGATGAACAGCGCGAGCAGCCCAAGCCCAAGCAGCACCGGTGAAATGGCGTTGAGCCAGACGGCCAGCTGTTCGGACCAGGTAACCGACAAGGTGCGGATCGTGTAGTGATCGGAGCCGAACTTCGCCTTGAGCAGCTCATCCACGTCCTTCGCGATGCCGGCGGCCAGTAACGGCTGCGGCGGGTCGCCATAGGTCTTGCTTGCCTCGCTGGCGGTCAAGGACAGCAGCTCGCCCTTCTCCTTGATGACATCGTCGCCGATCTTGAGCTCGAAGTCCTCGTCGATCATCGCGGAGATCACCTTGCCGCGGTAGCCCTTGCCCTCGGAGATCGCGCGGACGCGTGCCTTGAGGTAGCTGACGATTTTCAGCTTCATCGATTTGTCGAGTTCGGCGCCCGTCGCCAGGACCGGAGCCGCCGCACCGATCACGCCGTCGGGGGCAAAATAGATCTCGTCGGTCACCGCCGAGATGAAAGCCCCCGCCGAGATCGCCTCGGTGTTGACGTAGGTGATGGTCTGGCCCGGGAACTTGTCGAGCGCCTCCATGATTTCGAAGGTCACATCGAGCGCCCCGCCCGGGGTCTTCATGTCGAGGATCACGACATCCGCCTTCTGCTCGATCGCCTCCTTGAGTCCGCGGCGGAGGATGTAGAGCACCGGCTTGGCGATCTGCTCCTGGACCGGGATCACCACCACCTGCTTGCGCGGAGCGGGCGCGGCCGCCGGGGCGGTCGTGGCCGGACTCTCCGTTTCGGCCCGCAGCATGCCAGTCGCCAGGAGGGCCAGCAGGAGGAGACGAACAAGAGATGCCATGACGGGCAGCTTAGGATGCGGGCGACAACCTGCAAGCGTCACGGCACTGGAATCCGCACCAATCTTTTCCAGAAACCCGTTGCGCGCCGCTCATCGGACTGATTTCACGGCAGGCATGGAAAAGATTTCCTATCTCGGGGCGACGCTCACGCGCTGGCGGGTCGGTCAATCCACGTTCCTCGCCTGGCCGGAAAAAGGCGCGCGACTCATGAACTGGAATCTCACGCTCGGCGACGGCTCCGTGCGCGACGTGCTTTACTGGCCCGAACTCAAGGACCTCGACGACTTCCACCGTGTCCGCGGCGGCAACCCGATCCTCTTTCCGTTCAACGCCCGGGTGTTCGACCAGGGTGACATCCATTTCTGGCGCGCCGCCGACGGCGTGCGCCGCGCCATGCCCATGCACGGGCTGGCACGGCAAGGCGACTTCAAGGTCGTCAATCGCGACGCCGCCGGTTTCACCGCGCTTTACCAACCGGACGAGGCTGCGCGCGCCTGTTATCCCTACGATTACGAGTTCACCGTGCGCTACCGGTTCGAACCGCTCGGCCTCGTGTGCGAGTTGAGCCTGCAGAACCGCGGGACCTCTCCCCTGCCCTGGAGCGCCGGCCACCATTTCTACTTCACGCTGCCGTGGTCCGAGGGCCTCGGTCGCGGCGACTATGCGATCCGCCTGCCCGCCACGCGCCGCGTGCGCCAGGATGCCAAGGGCCAGCTGGTGCCCGGCCCGGCCCTCAAGGAAATCGAAAGTCTCGACAATCCGGCGCTGATCGACGCGATCCATCTCGGGCTGAAGGACAACACGGTCATCTTTGGCGAGCGCGGCCACGCCGGAGACGCGGTGATGCGCATCGGTACCGACAAAGTGCCACCGCCGGACGCGACATTCGTCACCTGGAGCGAGTCCGCCACCGCTCCCTATTACTGCGTCGAGCCGTGGATGGGCCCGCCGAACGCCCCCGAGCACAAGACCGGCCTGCATTTCGTGCCGCCGGGCCTGACGCAGACGTTCACCGTCACGATCGCCATCAAGTAACCGCGACCGCTTTCTTTTCCCATGCCCCAACGCCATCCGGTCACGACCCTCGAAGCCCTGCCGCCCGGCGCCAAAAAGGCCTTTAAAATCGGCGACCAACGCATCGCCGTCTGCAACGTCGATGGGCAACTCCACGCCATCGACGACGTGTGCCCGCATGCCGGCGCCTCGCTCGCCGCCGGACCGCTGCGCGGCGCGACGCTGACGTGTCCGCTGCACGGCATCGCCTTCGACGTCACGAGCGGCGCCGCAGTCTGCCCGAAGAACCTCGACCCGGTACGCCGCTTCCCGGTCTTCGTGAACGGGAACACGGTCGAAGTGGAGGCATAAAAAAACCGGCGGGGTGGGCCGCCGGTTTTTGGGTGATGTGGGGACGAAGGCCTCAGCCCGCTCAGTGGAGCGAGCCCTTCCAGCCTTCGCCGCAGGGGCCACCCGAAGTCTGCGGGGTCACCTCGTAGGAGGTGCCGTCCATCCGCGTGAGCGGATGATAACCGCCGGAAATCTTGCGCACGTCGCTGCCGGTGTAGTGGCAGATGAATGAGCGACGGAAACGCGTCTTGGAGCGATTCGGACCCGAACCGTGGATCAGGCTGCCGTTGAAGAACAGCGTGTCGCCCGCCTTCATGTTCACGATCTGCGGCTTGAGCCCCTTGGGCACCGGCACGAAGTGCGTCGTGTAGCTTTCGCCGCGGTCGGCGGAGTCAGGGCAAGCGATCGGGGCGTCGTGTGTTTTCGGCACGATGTACATGCCGCCGTTCTCAACATCACAGTCATCGATCGCGGTCCACGCGGCGATGCAGGTGCCCGGTTCCACCAGCAGGTAAAACTGGTCCTGGTGCAACGCCTGGCCGCGGGCGCCGGGCGGCTTGAAATAGAACATGCTCTGGGCCGCCACCGGCTCCAGGCCGAAGAAGGCGCGCAAATGGGAGGCCACGCCGGCATGCAGCATGTAGTGCTTGGCGCGGGCATTGAACCGGTGGGGCATCATCACCCGCGGATACTGGTAGAGCGGATCGTCGGGATTCTCGACGCCGTCATGCGGCTTCGTCGGCTCGTAATGGCCGGGGACGCCCTCGGCGTGCATCTTGGCGAACATCGCGCGGATTTCCTCGACCTCCGCGGGCGAGAATAGGCCGCGGGCCAGGGCAAAGCCGTCGCGGGAAAATTGTTCGGCCAAGGCCGAGACTTTGGCATCAGCGATTGGGGCGGTGTCGATAACCATGCAAATATCCTAGCATAGTTTCGCTCGCTCAGCCATAAAGCCAGCCACCGAATACCTATAAGATTCTCCTGCCATGGCCCGCCCCCTCGAAACCCCCGCCCCGCCCGCCGGTTCGCTCGTGACCGGCCATTTCGTCAAGGGACCGCGCTATGCCACCTATCGCGAACGCGGCACCCACGACTGGTTGCTGGTCTATACGGCGTCCGGGCACGGACGTTTCGGCCACGCCGGCGGCGAACTCGTGACGAATCCCGGCGACATCACGCTGCTCAAGCCCGGCGTGCTGCACGACTACGGCACGGCCCGCGGCCAGCGCCAATGGGAGCCCTTCTGGGCGCATTTCCTCCCCAGGCCCGCCTGGCTCGAGTGGCTCGACTGGCCGGAGATCGCGCCGGGGCTGCTCCACCTGTCCCTGGCGGGCGACGAATCGCGCTACCGCATCGTGCGTCGGTTCCGAGAACTCGTGCGCCTCAACGCCGGCCCCAGCCGCCTCCGCGAGCCGCTGGCCTTGAACGCTCTCGAGGAAATCCTGCTGCGCTGCGAACAGTCCAACCCCCGCGGCGCCGCGGCGGGGATGGACAGCCGGATCGCCCGGTCGCTGGCCTACATCTGCGACAACTTCGCCGGCCCGCTCACGGTGCCGAAAATCGCCGCGCAGTGCAGCCTGTCCCCGTCGCGCTTCGCCCATCTCTTCCGGGTGCAGACGGGCCAGACCCCGCAGCGCTACCTTGAACTCCAGCGCCTGAACCGCGCCCGCCAGCTGCTGGAGTTCACCCAGGAACCCGTGTCAGCGATCGCCCGCCAGGTCGGATTCGAGAACCCGTTCTATTTCACGCTGCGGTTCCGCCGTCACCTCGGCGCCAGCCCGCGCGAGTGGCGCCAGCGACAGGGCGGCCGGGGTTGAATCGCGACTTTTCTCCGTTACATTCGTCCGGCGACTTCCTCAAGATGATCCCATGAGCACCTGCCACAGCACCCTGGCCTTCATCGAGGGCATCGGCGGCCCCGAGCTGCTGATGATCATGTTTGTGGTGCTCCTCCTGTTCGGCGGCCAGAAGCTGCCCGAGCTGGCGAAGGGCCTCGGCAAGTCGATGCGCGAGTTCAAGAAGGCCGCCAGCGGCGTCGAGGAGGAATTCAAGCGCGCCATCGAGGAAACGCCCGACACCCCGGTCCCCCCGCCCGCCCGGCCGAAGTCCGATCCCGAACGCCAGGAACCGCCGCACACGTGAGCCCGTCGGACCCAGATCACCCGCCGGTGGCCCTGCCCATCACCGGTGAACTGGATCTGCACACGTTCCGGCCCCAGGATCTCGGCACGCTTATCCCTGCCTACTTGGAAGCCTGCGCCACCAAGGGCCTGCACGAAGTGCGCATTATCCACGGCAAAGGCACCGGTACCTTGCGCACCACCGTGCATCGCCTCCTGCAGCGGTCTTCGCTGGTGCTCCGGTACCGCTCCGGCGACGAGACCAGCGGCAGCTGGGGCGCCACCATCGTCACTTTGCGATCATGAGAACGCCGATCCGTATTCGATGCATTGCGATCCTCACATGGCTGCTGCTCGGCTGCTGCCTTTTATCGCCGGGCCTCAGCCAGGAGCAAAAAGTCGTCCCGCCCCTGATCCTGATTTCGCTGGACGGCTTCCGCTGGGACTATTGTGCGAAATATCCCGCGGAGACCCCGAACTTGCGGCGCCTCGCCCAGGAAGGTGTCCAGGCCCGGCGGATGATCCCGGCCTTCCCCTCCAACACCTTTCCCAACCATTACACCTTGGCCACGGGCCTTCACCCCTCCCACCATGGCATGCTCAACAATGACATGACCGACGCGGCGACGGGCGACGTTTTTCACTACCGCAACGCCGCCGCCAACCGGAATCCGCGCTGGTGGGGCGGCGAGCCGATCTGGATCACCGCCGAACGGCAGGGCCGCCGCAGCGCCTGCTACTTCTGGGTGGGTTCGGAGACGACGATCAACGGCCTGCGTGCCTCCCACTGGTTTCCGTTCGATTACCGCGTGCCGTTCGCCCAACGCGTCGAAACCGTCATGTCGTGGCTCAAGCTGCCCGCCGCCGAGCGGCCGGCGGTTATCGCATTCTACCTTGAGGAAACCAACAGCGCCGGGCATGCCCACGGCCCGGATTCGCCAGAACTCGCGGCCGCCGTGGCCCTCTTGGATCAATGTGTCGGCACGATCGTTGACCGCATGCAGGCCGAACGCATCGAGGCAAACTTCGTGATCGTGTCGGACCACGGCATGACGCCCTGCACCAAGGAAGACGTGCTGATCCTGGAGGACTGGATCGACGCCACGACCGTGCAGGTCGACTTCACCGGCGCGGTGGCGGGCCTCCGGGCCCTCCACGGCGACGCTGCAGCCACGGTTGCCCGGCTCGCCGCGATGCCGCACGCGCGCGTCTTCCTCACCGCCGACCTGCCGCCGCATCTGCACATCACCGCGACGCCACGGACGCCGGACATCTGGATCCTGCCCGACGAGGGCTGGCACGTCCTCCGTCGTGCCGAGTACGAGCGCAACCAGAGCCGCTTCCTGCGGGGTGACCACGGCTACGATCCGTTGCTGCCCTCCATGGGCGCACTCTTCATCGCGCACGGTCCGTCGTTCGAATCGGGCGTCGTGATCGAGGAATTCGAAAACGTCCACCTCTACAATCTGCTCTGCGCCGCCCTGGACCTGAAGCCGGCCGCCAACGACGGCGACGACCGCCTGGTGCGGACGGTGCTGCGGCATTGAGGCCACCGCCACTCATCCTGCGACCGAACCGCTCCTCTAGCCGGAGCGGTTTTTTTGTAACTTCTCGGGCCGGACGGCGTTCTAGTGGCATCAAACAACACGTCATGAACCGCACCACACCTGCCATGAAACTTCTCACCTATACCGCCGCCGCCGCCCTCCTCGGGCTGGGCGTTTTTACCCTCAGCCTCGCGCTCGGTCTGGACTCGACCGCGACCTACGCCGCCCTCGCCGGCACACTCTTCGTCAAGGGCGTCGTCCGCGACTACTCCCCGCGCCGTCCGCGCTGGGAACCGAGCCGCCGCCTTGGGCTGGCCCACTTCCCGAGCCGCGCCCATGTGATCCGCCATCGCCGCGCCGCCAGCAGCCTTGCCGCCTGAGCCGGTTGCAGCCATAGCCTCGGGTCCATGAGCCAACATCCGCCTGTGTTGAAGTCCGTGCCTTCCATGCATGAGATCGATTACCGGATTCACGGTGACGACATGCAGTATGTGGAGATCGGGCTCGATCCCGGCGAAGCCACCGTGGCCGAGGCTGGTGGGATGATGTACATGGACGACGGGATCGCCATGGAGACAGTCTTCGGCGACGGCTCGGCGCAGAGCTCGGGTCTCATGGGCGCCCTCCTCGGCGCGGGCAAACGCCTGCTCACCGGCGAGTCGCTGTTCATGACGGTCTTTCAGAACCAGGCCGCCACCAAACGTACGGTTGCCTTCGGCGCGCCTTATCCGGGCAAGATCATCCCGGTCCACCTGGCGGAGCTGGGTGGCGAGCTCATCACACAGAAGGACTCCTTTCTCTGCGCCGCCAAGGGCGTGAGCATCGGCATTGCCTTCCAGCGCCGGCTCGGCACGGGCCTCTTCGGCGGCGAGGGCTTCATCATGCAGCGCCTCACCGGCGACGGCTACGCCTTTGTCCATGCCGGTGGCACGCTCCTCGAGCGCCAGCTCGCCGCGGGCGAATCCCTGCGGGTCGACACCGGTTGCATCGTCGCCTTCCAGCCGAGCGTCGACTACGACATCCAGTTTGTGGGCGGCATCAAG
>CAZGJB010000013.1:0-26813 GCA_964526145.1 uncultured Opitutaceae bacterium | reverse complement strand
GGCGCCCTCCAGCGGTCGCTCGATGACACCGACACCCGTGCCTCCGACGCCTTCACCCGCGCCGTCTATCCGCTTGGCCATCCGAACCGCCAGCCTCTGACCGAGGAGCTCCTCGCCGCCATCGAGTCCACCACGCTCGACGCCGTGAAGGCCTTCCACGCCGAGTACTACGGCCCGGCGCACCTGACGCTGATCCTCGTCGGCGACGTCGATTCCGCTGCCGTGCAGCAGCAGGTCGGCCAGGCCTTCGCCGGCTGGACCGGCGGCAAGCTCCCCACCCCGCCGGCCGCGAAGGGCGGCGACCTCGACGCGCCGCGTGACCAGGTCGTCTACATGGCCGACAAGACCAACGTGAGCGTCGTCTGGGGCATGGCCACCGGCCTCCGCTACCGCGATGCCGACGCCCTCGCCCTGCGGGTCGGCACGGCCGCCTTCGGTGACGGCTTCAGCGCCCGTCTGATGGGCAACGTTCGCGACAAGGAAGGCCTCACCTACGGCATCGCCGCCTTTGTGTCCGGCGACAGCGTCCGCGACGGCGACTGGCGAATCTGGGCCAACTTCTCGCCCGAACTCCTCGAGAAGGGCGTCGCTTCCACCAAGCGCCAGCTCCTGTTGTGGCACGAACAGGGCATCACCCCGGCCGAGCTCGCCCAGCGCAAGTCCGAGATCGCCGGCTCCTACAAGGTCAGCCTCTCCACGACGACCGGCATGGCCACCAACATCATGAACACGCTGATCCGTGGTTACGATCTCACCTGGCTCGACGAATACCCGGAGAAGGTCCAGACCCTCGATCTGGCGACGGTGAACGGTGCGATCAAGAAGCACCTGCATCCCGACAAGCTGGTCCTCGTCAAGGCCGGCACCGTCACCGAAGCCGTGAAATAGGGCAGCCGCGACCCCTTGCGTCACCTCAGCCTCCCGCCGGTATGCCGGCGGGGGGCTTTTTTGTCCTCAGACTGGCCGGCCCCGTTGTGTCATATGGCCGCTTGCCAGCCGGCGGATGATTCCTCTTGTGTTGGTCCTTTGCTCAATGCGCCCCCAGTTCCGCCTTCCCGCCGCCGCGCTGGCCTGTGTTCTGTTTTCGACCGCGCCCGGTTCCGCCGCAACTTCGCCCGATCCGTGGCGCCTGACCCGCGAGGTCGTGCCCCTGGCCCAGGCAGTCGAGCTCACTCTCGATCCTGCCAAAGATGACTACACCGGGCGGGTGCGCGTCGACCTCGTCGCCGCCGCGCCGTTTCGGTCCTTCCGCCTCCACGCCCTCGGGCCGGTGATCGGCACGGCGACCCTCACCGATCCCGCCGGCACCGTCACGCCGCTCACCGCCAACGTGACCCGCGCCGACCTTGGCATCGTTGAGCTGGCCGCCCCGGCCGAACTGCCCGCCGGCCAATACCAGCTCAAGGCCGACTTCACTTCCCGCTACACCCGGGACGGACTCGGGCTTTACAAGACTGTGAGCCGCGGCGACCCGTACCTCTTCACCCAGTTCGAGGACAGCCACGCCCGCAAGGCCTTCCCCTGCTGGGACGAGCCCGCATTCAAGATCAACTGGCAGCTCACGCTCACCGTGCCGGAAGCGCTCGAGGCCGTTGCCAACGCCCCCGTCGCCCGCGAGTCGCGCTCCGGCGGCCTGAAGACGCTGCATTTCGGCCGCACCCCGCCGATGTCGTCGTATCTCGTGGCCATGGCGGTGGGTCCGCTCGAGTACGTGCCGGTTCCTGATCAAGGCGTCCCCGGCCACATCATCACCCCGCGCGGCCAGTCCGCCCTCGCCGCCGAGGCGGTCCGACTCGCCCCGCCGATCCTGGCGCGGCTCGAGGAGTATTTCGGGATTCCGTATCCGTACGCCAAACTCGATCAGATCGCCGTGCCTGAGTACGTCTACGGCGCGATGGAGAACGCCGGGCTCATCACCTACACGGACCGGCTGCTCCTGATGGACCCCGCCCGCCCCTCGTTCAGCGCGCGGCGCCGGCTCGCCAACGTCATGGCCCATGAGATCGCGCACATGTGGTTTGGCGACCTCGTGACCATGGAATGGTGGGACGATCTCTGGCTCAACGAGTCCTTCGCCGACTGGATCTGCGCCAAGATCGTGGACCAGCAATACCCCGAATTCCGCATCGGCATCCAGCAGAGCAAGGAGATCAAGGGCGCCATGCGCTCCGACGCCCTGCCCTCGATCACCGCCATCCGCCGGCCCGTGACCTCCGAGACCGATCTCGCCCAGCTCGCCGACGAGCTCACCTACAGCAAGGGCAAGGGCATCCTCACCATGGTCGAAAACTGGATCGGGCCCGAGCAGTTCCGCGCCGCGATGCAGGCCTACTTTCGCAAGCACAGCTGGGGCAACACCCAGGCCAACGATCTCTGGAACGCCTTCAGCTCCGTCTCGGGCGACGACATCACCGCTCTCCTTTCGGCCTACATCGAGAAACCGGGCGCCCCCCTGGTCACCCTCGCCTTCGAACCCGACGGCCGCCTGCGCCTGAGCCAGCGGCGCTTCACGAACCTGGGCGATCCCGCGGCCCCCGGGAAATGGCAGGTGCCCGTCGTGCTCAGCTGGAGCAAGCAGGGCCGCCTGCACCGCGAGCGCCTCTTGCTCACGGATGAAACCGCGACGTTCGCGGTGCCCGGCCTGGTCGACGCGGACTGGATCTATCCCAACGCCGGCGAAGCCGGCTACTATCGCTGGAGCCTGCCGGCGGAGCATAATCTCCGCCTCGCCCGGCACGCCGCCGACCTGCCCCCGCTCGAGCGTGTCGGGCTCCTCGACAACAACTCCGCCCTGTTTGCCGCAGGTCTCATGGAAGGTGACGCCTATCTGGCCTACCTGACGGCCAGTGGCCGCGACGAGGACCCCGACGTGATCGCCAGCGTGCTCGAGGGCATCGGCGGCCTGCACGGCACCTTTGTCACCGCCGAACTCGAACCCGCCTACCGGGCCTACCGCGCCTCGATCCTGCAGCCCGTGCTCGACCGCATCGGTCTGCAGCCCCGCGCCGGCGAGCCCGACTATGTCGCGCCCTTGCGCAGCACGCTATACAGCACGCTCGGCACCGACATCGCCGAACCCGCAGTGGTCGCGGAATGCCGCCGCCTGGCCGCGCTCTACCTCGAGAATCCGCGGCAGGTCGATGCGAGCCTCGCGTACGTCGCCCTCAGCGTGACCGCCTTCCACGGCGACGCAGCCCTGTTCGAGACCCTGCAGGCTGCGCTCGAAAAAGCCGCCACGCCGGCCCAGCGCTCCGCCTTCATCAGTGCCCTCGGCGGCTTCCGCGATCCGGCCCTCGTGCGCCGCGCCCTCGATTACTCGCTCACGCCGGCGCTCAACTCCACCGAGTTCCTCAGCATCCTGCTCGGCTCCCGCGGACGCAGCGGCGCCAGTGGCCGCGAGGACCTGCGCGAACTCTGCATCCGATGGATGATGGATAATTACGACGCGATCGCCGCCAAGGCGCCCGCCGAGTACCTCGCCCGCCTGATATCCGTGGCCGGCGGCTCCGATCCCGCGACCTTCGAGCGAGTCCGGGCCTTCCTGCAAAGCCCGGGGCGGCGCAGCGAGTACGGCGACGTCGTCATCGCCAAGGCGGCCGACCGGCTCGCCGCCCGCCAGCGTCTCAAGGAGAAGGAGCAGGCCAACATCGCAAAGTACCTCAAGACCTTCCCCGGTCGCGTCCCGCAGGACTAGCCGGCGGCCACCGGGCCGGTTGACGCTGCCGGCGAGTTCGTGTCAGCCTCGCTTCCGCCAATCCGGCGGCCCATGCCCATTCCGACCCTTCGCGACCAGCACGTGCTCATCACCGGCGGCTCCAGCGGCATTGGCCTCGCCATCGCCCGCCAAGCCGCGGCGGCCGGCGCTCGCGTGAGCCTCGTGGCGCGGGATCCGGCCAAACTCGCCGCCGCCCGTGCAACGATCCAGCCGGCGAGTTCCGGCCCAGCGGAAGTGGTGACGGCGTCGGCCGACGTGAGCATCGAGGCCGAGGTCCTGGCTGCGCTGAACGCCGCCGAGCGCGTGCACGGCCCGGTGGATATCCTGGTCACTTCGGCAGGCGTCGCCCGTCCCGGTTACTTCGAGGAGGTGCCGGTCGCGGTGTTCGAGCGCACAATGGCGGTCAACTATTTCGGTACGCTCTATCCGTTGAAGGCGGTCGTGCCGGGCATGCGGAAACGCGGCCATGGGGCCGTCGTCATCATCTCCTCGGGTGCCGGCCTGTTCGGCTTGTTCGGCTACACGCCGTACGCGCCGACCAAGTTCGCGCTGCGCGGACTGGCCGAGGCCTTGCGGGCGGAGCTCAAGGGCACCGGCGTGGGCGTCACCATCGTCTATCCGCCGGACACCGACACCCCCCAACTGACTGAGGAAAATCGCACCAAGCCGCCGGAGACGAAGGCGCTCACGGCTGCCGGCGGCACTTGGACGGCGGAGGCTGTTGCGACGCTCACATGGGAGGGTCTTCGACGCGGACGTTTTGCGGTCACTCCCGGGCTTCCGCTCACCGCCCTCGCCTGGCTGCACAGCCTCTTGGCTCCGATCCTGCGGTGGCATTTCGATCGCGTGGCTGCCAAGGCCCGAGGCCCGGCGAAGTAGACGGGACCACGCGGGCACAAAAAAACCGGGGCGAGGAATCACTTCCTCGCCCCGGTGTGTTTTTCTTGGATTAAGCTGCGTTGCCCAGGTTCATCACCCGGCGCGTCAGCGGCTGCCAGACCTGGCGGCGGAACACCTCGGGGAGGCGCACGACCGACTGGGTCCAGCTGCGGTTATCTTGCGTCTGGCGCGCAACTTGGGTCGCCACTTCGGTGGCTGGCGGGAGATCCTCCTCAAGACGGGAGTTTTCATCGAACTCGTACGTAGAGAAAAGGATCGCGCCTGAACCGAAGCAGCCCGGTTGCACGACATATATGGTCTTGGACTTTTTGTTCATGGTCAGAAGAGGAAGATTCGCGCGACACGCGGAATCCTCCAGGCCGACCAGGAACTGATAAAGAACACGGACCGCGTAACCTGTGGATCCGCGCCCGCCCGTCAAGATCGGCGCAGCCGATAGAGACATTAACCAATGATCCACTGACGGTTACGACAACAATTGACCGTCCGATTCAGAACCAGACCAAGGCCTCCCCAACCGCAGCTACTTGCCCAGCTTCCGCAAAGCTTGGTTGATCTTAACCAGGTCACAGACCTCAGGATGGTAATCGGGGCCCAACCACTCGGCCCACTCGCGACCCAGATCAGTCTCGGGTTCCTTGAGGCACGCCAGCATGTCGTGGAACGCCTCGAGGCCGCCGCAATCCTCGGGCGGACCCATCCGTTCCCCGGCGACGCACACCGGATACCGGACGCCTTTTTCCAGCGCGAGCGTCTGCTCGATCCGGATGTCCACCCGCCAGCCCTCGCCGAAATCGTAGTGATAGACGAAGCCATGCCGCTGCCCGAGGTCGAGATCTGCCAGGGTGACGTCACGGTCGTCCTCGATCACGAGGTCCTCGCGCTTCACCGGATTGCCGAAGCGCAGGTCCTCCAGGTCGAAGCCGTGAGTCTGGTAATCAAACCAGTCGAAGAGGATCTGGATCGAATCGTGGAGTCGCGACAGCCACATCGTCTCGCGCACGAGCAACCGGCGCCAGACGCGGGGGTTCGTACCGGCGACGTCGAGCCGCAGGGCAAAAACATTTTCCGGAGCCTTGCGCTTCGTCGCCGGGCCGCGGCCTTCGTGAAGTCCGATCATGCCTCCACGGTGGCGTCCGCGCCCGGAACGATCAACGCCAACCTTGCCCAGGCAATCCATGCGCGGTGTTAGGCGTTGACGCTGTTCCGCCCCCGCTGACCTGCTTGCAGACCATGGCCGGCCCCCTTGGTTTCGACAACGAACGGTACCTGCAGCAACAAAGCGCCGCGATCCTCGAGCGCGTCAACGGCTCAAACACCCGCCTCTACCTGGAGTTCGGCGGCAAGCTTCTCTTCGACTACCACGCCGCCCGCGTGCTGCCGGGCTTCCATCCGAACGTGAAAATGCAGCTTCTCCAGCAGCTGAAGGACCGCATCGAGGTGATTCTATGCATTTACGCCGGCGACATCGAAAAGCGGAAGATGCGGGCCGACTTCGGCATCACCTACGATACCGATGCCCTGAAGACGATCGACGACCTCACCGAGCGCGGCGTCACCGTGCGCGCCGTGGTGATCACACGCTTCGACCGCCAGCCGGCCGCCATCGCCTTCAAGAACCGCCTCGAGCGCCGCGGCCTCCGCGTGTACACGCACGGCGTCACCAAGGGCTACCCGACCGATATCGACATGATCGTCAGCGAGGAGGGCTACGGCGCGAATCCGTACATCGAGACCGAGCGTCCCATCGTCGTCATCACCGGCCCCGGTCCGGGCAGCGGCAAGCTCGCGACCTGCCTGAGCCAGCTCTACCACGAACACCAGCGCGGCGTGCCGGCGCGCTTCGCCAAGTTTGAGACTTTCCCCATCTGGAACCTGCCACTCAAGCACCCGGTCAATGTCGCCTATGAGGCCGCCACGGCGGAACTGAAGGACGTCAACCTGATCGACCACTTCCATCTCGAGGCGTACGGCGAGGCGGCGGTGAACTACAACCGCGACCTCGAGGCCTTCCCCCTCCTGCGCCGCATCATCGAGCGCATCACGGGCGAACCCTCGTTCTACAAGTCGCCGACCGACATGGGCGTGAACCGCGCCGGCTTCGGCATCGTCGACGATGCCGCGTGCCGCGCTGCCGCGGCGCAGGAGATCATTCGTCGCTACTACAACTACGCCTGCGAATACGCGCTCGGGCTCGTCGAGAAGGATACGGTGGAGCGGGCCGAGCTCATCATGAAAGGGCTGGGGCTGAAGAAGACCGACCGGATCGTCGTCACTCACGCCCACGCCGCCGCCGCGGCCGGTCCAGCTGCCGGCAAGGGCGCCGACGGCATCTATTGCGGCGCCGCTGTCGAACTCGCGGACGGCCGCGTCGTCACCGGAAAAAATTCACCGCAGCTGCACGCCGCCTCGAGCCTGATCCTCAACGCCGTGAAGGTTCTCGCCGGCATCCCCGACCACCAGCACCTGCTGCCGCCGGCAATCACGCAGTCGCTCACGCATTTCAAGAAACACGTGCTCAAGGGCAACATGATGAGCCTCGACGTCGAGGAGACCCTGATCGCCCTCAGCATCAGCGCGACCCACGACGCGGCCGCCCGGCGGGCGGTGGAGAAGCTGCCGGAGCTGTCCGGCTGCAACGTCCACCTCACCCATCTGCCCACGCCCGGCGACGCCGCCGGCCTGCGCAAGCTCGGGCTCACCGTCACGAGCGACCCCGAGTTCCCCTCAAAATATCTGTTCGTGAGTTGATGCCTGCCGGCAGTCGCCAGCGAACCTCTCGGCCAGTGGCGTTGCTTGCCGGCCGCATTAGGCGGGCTGCAACCGGGAGGCCCCGCCGTCGCCAGCTTTGCCTATTTCGCATAAAAGCGAAACAGTGTCGGCATGAACTCCCGCACTCCCCTGCGCCAGCTCCGCCAGCGGGCGGACGTTTTCAAGGCCCTGGGCCATCCTGACCGCCTACGGGTGCTCGACGAGTTGTCCGCCGGCGAACGCTGTGTCTGCGAGCTCGTGAAATCGGTCGGATCCAGTTGGTCCACGGTCTCGCGCCACCTCTCGGTGCTGAAGGCCGCAGGCATTGTGACGGATGAAAAGCGCGGGCTGCAGGTGTTCTACCGCGTCGCCCTCCCCTGTGTGCAGTCGTTCTCCGCCTGCCTCGATGCCGCAAGGTCTGGAGCGGTGGTCGAGGTCAGCCGTTGCTGTTCAGCCTAAACCGGTCGCGCCCCTGCCAACATGAACGCAAGGAAAGAGCTGCAAATAGCGGCCGCGATGGCGGCAGTCTTTGCGGCCTTCTACTTCCTGCCGCTGGGGCAGCCCAGGTTCGACGGTGCGGTGCAGGAGGCCTTGGCGCTGACCAAGTGGTATGCCCGGGAGCATGTGATCCTTTGCCTCCTGCCGGCATTCTGGATCGCCGGGGCGATCGGCGCGTTCGTTTCGCAGCAGTCGGTGATGCGCTACTTCGGGCCCAACGCCCCGAAGGCGACCAGCTATGGCGTGGCTTCGGTGTCGGGCACGATCCTCGCCGTCTGCTCCTGCACGGTCCTCCCGCTGTTCTCCGGCATCTACCGCATGGGGGCCGGTCTCGGCCCGGCCACCGCGTTCCTCTATTCCGGGCCGGCCATCAATGTTCTCGCCGTGATCATGACCGCCAAGATCCTCGGCCTGCAGCTGGGCGCAGCCCGGGCGGTGGGTGCAGTGGTGTTCAGTTTGGTGATCGGCGTAGCCATGCACCTAATCTTCCGGCACGAGGAGCGCGCCAAAGCCGCGAAACTCGCTGAACTGCCGCCGCCCCCGGTCACCCGCCCCCTTTGGAAGACAGCGGTGTTTTTCGCCCAGATGGTCGCAATCCTGGTCTTCGCCAATTGGGGCCGCGCCAACGAGGCGACGGGATTCTTTGCTGCCGTCTATGCCGTCAAATGGTGGATCACCACCGCGGTCGCCCTCTGGTTCGGCATCGTGTTGTGGCGGTGGTTCGGGCTTTCGCCGAAACGACTGGGCATCACGGCCGGAGCCGTGGCCCTGGCTGCGCTGTTCCAATCCGAACACCCGACTCTGGCCGTGCTGCTGGGCGTTCTGGGCTTGGCGTGGTGCACGGCCGGACAGGACGGCGAGGCAGGCGAGTGGTTCGAGCAGTCGTGGGCCAACGCAAAGCAGATCTTCCCCTTGCTGATCGGCGGCGTCCTGGTCGCAGGCCTGATGCTGGGGCGTCCGGGCAATGAAGGTCTGGTGCCTAATGCCTGGATCGCCGCCGCGGTCGGCGGCAACTCCCTGGCGGCGAATGCGTTTTCCTCCGTGGCCGGTGCCCTGATGTATTTTGCGACGCTGACTGAAGTCCCGATTCTGCAAGGCCTGATCGGCAGCGGCATGGGCCAGGGTCCGGCATTGGCGCTGCTGCTGGCCGGCCCGGCCCTCAGCCTGCCCAGCATGATCGTCATCAACTCGGTCGTCGGCCCGAAAAAGACCGCCGCCTACGTCGGCTTGGTGGTCATTCTCTCCACGCTGGTCGGATGGACTTACGGCGCGTTGGCCTGAGGCGAGGCTCCCCTTCATTCTCCCATGAAAAAGATCCAGATTCTCGGCACCGGCTGTGCCAAATGTCAGAAACTCGCGGCGGTGGCCGATGAAGCCGCCAGGTCGCTCGGTCTGCAATACACCCTCGAAAAGGTCACCGATCTGAACGACATCGCCGCCTTTGGCGTCATGTTTACCCCCGCCCTCGTGGTCGACGGGCAGGTCAAAGCTGCCGGTCGAGTGCCCTCGATCGAGGACACCAAGAAGCTCCTCGCCTAAAACTCGTGCTCCCATGAATGCCCACCAGCCCAAATGCTCCTGTAGCTGCAACGAGAACTCCGGCCCGCCCGCCTTGGTCTATCCCTGCTCCGGCTCAGCGGACGTGGGTGAGATCGCCGACCATGCCGCCCGCCGTCTCGATGCTGACGACAAGGCCTGGATGTCCTGCCTCGCCGGCATCGGCGGCCGCGTCAGTGGCCTGATGGCCAACGCCGCGGCCGCGCCGGTGCTGATCGCGGTCGATGGCTGCCCGCATGACTGCGCGACCAAGACGCTTCAGCTTGCCGGGTTCGCCCAGGTGAAGTCCGTCCGCGTCACCGACCTCGGATTCAAGAAAGGCAAAACCCCCGCGACCGACGCCGCCGTTCAGGCCGTGGTGCAACGCGTCGAGAATCTCCTGGCGGAGCAAAAAACCTCATGAAACACCTTTCACTCCTTTTCCTGTGCCTCGGCTTGGGCGCCAGCGCCTATGCCGATGCCGCCAAATCCTTGCCCCGCCTGGTCGACCTTGGGGCCAAGAAATGCATCCCCTGCAAGCAAATGATTCCCGTGTTGGGCGCACTCACCAGCGAATACGCCGGCCGCCTTGAAGTCGTTTTCATCGATGTCTGGGAAAACCGCGCCGCCGGGAAGGAATACGGTATCAGGCTCATCCCGACCCAGATCTTCTACGATGCATCAGGCAAGGAGCTCTTCCGGCACGAGGGCTATTGGTCCAAGGAAGCCATCCTGGCCAAGTTCGAGGAACTCGGCGTCAACTTGAGTGAAACCAAGCCGTCGACGGGAGACGCCGCGAAAGCATGAACCTGGAGTCCGTCTTCTCCAGACTGACCGAGGCCATGAGCGGGGCGCCGGGCCTGGCTCTGGCCGCGGCGTTTGCCTGGGGCGTGCTCAGCATCGTGCTCAGCCCATGTCACCTTGCCAGCATTCCGCTGATCGTGGGCTTCCTGCAGGGCGGCGGACCGGTCCGGCCCCGGCGGGCCGCGGGCCTGTCCCTGCTGTTTGCAGTGGGGATCCTGCTTTCAATCGCGCTGATCGGCATCCTGACCGCGGCGGCCGGGCGCATGCTGGGCGATTTGGGTCCTTGGGGGAACTATGCCGTCGCGGCCGTATTCCTCGTGTTCGGACTGCACCTGCTTGACGTGCTACCGCTCCCCGAAACCTGGCGCCCGTCGCCAGCTCAACCCCGCCGCGGACCTTGGGGCGCGTTTCTCTTCGGCCTCGTCTTTGGCGTGGCGCTTGGCCCGTGCACTTTTGGCTTCATGGCCCCGGTGCTGGGCGTGACCTTCGGCATGGCAGCAACGGCCCCGGCGTTTGCGTATGGCGTGCTGCTGGCCTTCGGTCTCGGGCATTGCTCGCTGATTGGCCTGGCCGGTCTTTCGAGCGCCTGGGTGCAGCGGTGGTTGGCTTGGCAAGACGGGACCTCCGGCGCAAAGTGGCTGCGCCGTGCGTGCGGCTGCCTGGTGATACTTGCGGGCGGGTGGCTGATTTACGGCGCCTAGCGCACCGGCGGGAACCGGGTGCGCGGGCGGCTATTTCGCGAGCAGCTGTTCGACCTCGTTGAGCGTGCGCTCGAAGGTCTTCATGGCCGCCTCGACGGGGGCGGGCGTCGTGAGGTCGACGCCGGCGCCCTTGAGGAGCTCGAGCGGGGGCTTGGCGCAGCCGCCCTTCAGCATCCCGAGGTAATCCTGCACGGCCGGCTCGCCGAGCTCGCGCACGCGGTCGGCGATCGCGATGCCCGAGGACAGGCCCGTGGCGTACGCATAGACGTAGTACTTGTAGTAGAAGTGCGGGATGTAGGCCCACTCGAGGCCGTCGTCAGGACCGACGGTGAAGCCGGGGCCATAGTAACGCTGCGCGAGCTCGCGGTAGGTCGCCTCCAGCTTGGCGGCGGTCAGCGGCACGCCCTGCTCGTGCAGGGTGTGGATGGCGCGCTCGAACTCGGCGAACATGGTCTGGCGGAAGATGGTGGTGCGGATCGACTCGAGCCGCTCGACGAGCAGGTAGGCCTTCTCGGCGTCGCTGTCGGCGCGGGCCACGAGGTAGTCCGAGAGCAGCATTTCGTTGCAGGTCGACGCGATCTCCGCGAGGAGCGTGGTGTAGCGGTAGTCGGGATAGGACTGCGCCTTCATCGCGAGGTCGCTGTGCAGGGCGTGACCGTACTCGTGCGCGAGCGTCGACATGTCATCGAGCGAGTTCTGGTAGTTCATGAACACCCACGGATGCGGACCATAGGTGCTGGCCGAAAAGGCGCCGCTGCGCTTGTCCTGATGCGGGAAGAGATCGAGCCAGCCGCTCTTCGGGTCCAGGCCCTCGACGAGGCGTTGGCCGTACTCCGCGCCGAGCGGCTTGAGCGCCGCCGGAAGGATTTTCTGCGCCTCGCTGAACGGGATGTCCTTTTCCACCCCGGCGACGATGGGGATGTAGAGATCGTAGAGGTGGATATCCGACAGACCGAGGGCCTTCTGCCGCAACGCGACGTAACGGTGCAGGAGCGGCAGGTGGGCGTTCACCGTGTTGACGAGGTTGTCGTACACGGCCGGGCTCACGTCGTCCTTGTCGAGGTAGGCCGCGAGCGCCGTGTCGTAACCGCGGGCGCGGGCGTAGGCGACGTCGAGGCGCACCTGGCCGGCGAGCGTGCTGGCGAGCGACTGCTCGTGCTTGCGCAGCGTGCTGAAAAGGCCGGCGACCGCATCACGGCGCACCTCGCGGTTGGGGGAGGCGCGGAGACGACCGAAATTGGACAGGGTGAGCTGCACCTCCTTGCCGGTGGCGTCCTTCACCTTCGGCAGCGCGAGTTCCGACAGGATGGCGCCGTGGGTGTCCTCGTGCCCGGAAGGCAGCTCGTTGAGGTCGATCTCGGCCCACAGGTTGTCGCCGAGGAGCCCGAGGGCTCGCTCCGCATCGGCCGACAGCACGCGGCTCGAGCGGCGCTGGAGGTTTCCGAGGTAGGCCTCGTACGGCGCGAGTCGCGGCTCAGCCTTGATGGCGGCCGCGAGCTCGGCGGGCGCCAGCGCCAGCACCTCGCGGCGGATGAACGTCGCGGCGCGCATCAATTCGTCCATCGCCGCCAGGCTGCGCGTGACGAGGGCGTTGGCGGTATCGTCCGTGAGCGCGGTGCTCTGGCGAAGGTTGGCGTAAAGGGTCAGCTTGTTTGCGTCATTGTGCAGCTGGAAATACCGCTCGAGGCAGCTGAAGAGCGTCGCTGGGGCGGCCAGGCGCCCGGAAAACGGAGCCAGCGTGGGGATCTCGGCACGGAGGCGCGCCAAGCCAGCCTCGAATCCCGCATCGTCGTCGAACAGCGGCTTGAGGTCCCACGTGTACGCCGCGGGCACGGCGCTGCGGGGGTGATTGGAGTCGGGCGTGTAGGCTGGCGGCTCGGCGGCCCGGAGGGCACCGGCGGCCAGCAAGAGCAGGAAGAAAGCAGCGAGCAGGGATTTCATGGGTGGTTTTTCCGGCAGTCTCAGCCGCATTGCCGTGGTGGCTCAAGGGCAAAGCCGGAAGCGGGCGGGAGATGACTTGCATTGGGTAGGGCCCGGCCTACGGACGGGCCGCGCTGGGCATGCGCACGCAAAACCGCCCGTCCGGAGGCCGGGCGCTACCCACAAGCCGAATCCTTCGCGGCTCAGATCCCTATCACTCGAGGAACCGTTCGCGGTACGTCGGGTTCTCGCCGGCCATCTTCATGAAGACGTCGAGCGGCACGATCTCGAACCCGTCGCCGAGTTGGTCGCAGATCGACTTCACCCGGGCGACGTCGCTGTTCTCGCGGACGTGGACGAGGAGGAAGTATGGACGGGCGTCGTTGATCTTCGCGAGTTCCTTCAGGTCGGCCACTGCCTCCGCCTCGGACTTGGTTGCCGGGAGGTAATAGTCGTACGAGAGGAACGGCCGACCGTCGCGCACGGTGAACGTGTTCGACGCGTAGTAACCGTTCACGAAGCCGATGGCGTCGGGCATATTCGCGTAATACATGTCGACGATGTCACGCGGCAGATTGTTCTCCGCCGCCTCGGTCGCCTGGCCCGCGTAGTCCATGATCTCGAAGACCCGCAGGTCGAGCTTCTCCATCAGCTCGCGTGCCTTCGCGACCTCCTTCGGAAACCACTCCTTCGGGAAGGCCTTGGGGTAGCAATACGACGAGCCCGAGAGACTCCCGATGAAGTAATCGTTGGGCGTGGCCTGGTCGTAGTAGTACTCCAGCATCGCCGGCGAGAGGTTGATGAACTTCATCGTCACCTCCCACGCATACGGGATCGACCCACGCCCGGGCTTGAGCCAGGCACCGATGCCGAGGCCGTCGGTCTGGATGAGCGCGAGGTAAACCTTCTTCTCCGGCGTGTATTTCCGGCCGGGCTCGACATTGTGATGATTACGGAACTTGAAACCCGGCGAGGTCGGCACGTGCACGAGGAAGCTCGTGTTCGGCATGGTGTTCAGGCCGTCGGAGGTCATGGCATACGACGACACGAGGCTGATCATCTCCTCCTCCATGTCCTTCTTGTACGAATGCCAGCCCCACGCCTGGCTCAGCGGCTTCATCTCGGCGAGGAGGCTCTTCGCGAGTTCATACTCCTCGGTGTCGGTGCGTCGGGCGGAGAGGTCGGAGCAGAAGCCCTTGTTGAGGATGCCAAAGTCCGCCGCCGCCGGCATGAGCTGCGTGCCGTGCACGCCGCCAAGCCACACGATCACGTCGCGGGAACAACGGGCCCAGTATTTCTCCTTCGCCCACGCGTAGATCTGGGCATCGCTCTGGCCCGTGAACCGGCCGCGGTAGTCGTCGATGCACTTGAGGCCGTACTTCTCCGCGAGCGGGATCAAATCCTCGTTGACGACGATGCCCTTCTCGAGTCCGGCCAGGGTGTAGGCCACGATGAGCGAGGTCCGCACGTTTTTGTCCCAGACGATGTAGCCCTTGAGGTCGTCCTTGTACGTGCGGATCGCGTCCTCGAGGGTCGCGAGGCGCGTGAAGGTGAAATGCCGGCGCTTCTCGAGCCAGGTGCGCAGGTCCTCCGTGTAGTTGAAGGGATACTCAGGTCCGAAGGTGAGGTAGAGCCGCGCTGCGTTTTGATTCACGATGCCCTGGAGCGAGATGAGGCAGGCCTGCTCGGGGAGCTTCGAGCCGATCTCCCAGTCGTCGACCATCTGCATGTAGTGGGCGTTGTTGGCCTCGCGCCGCTTGAAGAGGTAAACGACCTCGGGCCCCGTCGAGCGCGTGCTGCGGTTGACGCGGCAGGTGAGGAGGTCGGTCAGCGGATCGTAGGCGAAGTGGCGCGTCATCGTCATCGGCTTCGTGCCCTGCGAGGCGTGCACGTCGAAACTCTCCTCGAGCCGCAGGTTCCGTTCGTCCTCCCAGATCGCCGTGACGGTCTTGTTGCCGCCGACCGGCAGCTTGAGTCCCAGGAACAGGTTGGTCGCGAACGTGCTGTCCTTGATGGGCAGTACCTGCGACCGGCCGTCGGTCCGGAAAGTCAGGGTGTCATGGTAGGGCCGGCGCGGCCCCAGGTCGGTGGTCAGCGTGACGGTTTCGGGCGAGACGGTGAAGCCGAGGACGACCTCACGGAAGTAATCGAAGTCCGAGCTCTGCGCCTTGAGCAGGATCCATTGGCCGTTGAGGCCGGAATCCCGGGCGAGGGCCGGACCTGCGAGCATTAAGCACAACCCAGCGAGCAGGCGGACGGTCTTCATGTTTTTGGGGGAGCACGCTCCCGTCCCTTCCAACGCCGATCCGCTGCGAAAGGCAAACCCCGCGCGCGGCGCCGCGCACCGGTATTCATGCCGGTGACGGCGCGCAGAACCGAGGCTACTGCCCCGCCTAGAACCGGTACGCCACCGTCACGCCCACCTGGCGGGGATCGGCGCGCGATTCGTAGCGGGTTTCGATGTAGTCCGGATCGGCGTTGCCGAAGAAGTACACGCGCTTGTCGTAGACCTCGTCGAAGGCATTCCGAGCCCACACCGCGACCGACCACTCGCGCCAGGCATAGCCGAGCGTGGCGTTGACGACGCGGAAGGCGCGGCGCGCCTCGTTCTGGTTGTTGGAGTCGAACTGCTCGCCGCGGCCGACCCATTCGGCGCTGCCGAAGAATCCCGTGACGCCGCCGTAACGGGTCCCAATCGTGTAGCCGTATTCCGGCGCGTTCGCGAGCTCGCGGCCGCCGCCGGTGTTGCCGTTGGCGAGGGTGAAGCGCTTCAGCTCGGAACGCATCAACGCGAGCGAGGCCTGCACCGTCCAGTCACGGGCGAGCGCCAGCGTGCCCGACGCCTCCACGCCCTGCACCCAGGCGTCGTCACCGTTGTCGGTGAAGAACCGGTAGTTGCCGCCGAACCCCGCCGAGTCGCGCACCTGCGTGTCGCGCCGCGCCGTGTGAAACACGGTGATCTCGCCGGTGAGGCTCCCGTCGCGGCCGTGGCCGCGCAGGCCCGCCTCGGTGTTCCACAGGGTCTCGGTGGCGTAGGTGACGGGATCCGATGCGAGGTCGATGCGCGCATCCACATTGATGCCGCCGGCCTTGTAGCCGCGGGTGACGGAGGCGAAGACGAGGACCTGCTCACTCAGGTCGCGCTCCAGCGTGACCTTGCCGCCGACCAACGTATCGGCAAACGAGGGCGCCACCGCCACCTCCGGATCGAAGGAGCCGCGGCTCTTGCGGTAGCGGGTCTTGAGTCCGGTGCCGTCGATCTCGACGCGCTCCGTCCGCAGGCCGACGATCAGGCGGGTCGCGCTCGCGAGTTCGAAACCGACCTGACCGAACAACGCGCCATTCGTCGCGCCGTAGCTGGTCCGCAGGCCGCGGACGTTGCCGGGATCCTCGTTCGTGTAGCGCGAAGTTTCGTCGGTATCCGAAAAGAACGCCCCCACCGTCCAACGGCTGAGCGCCCCACCCTCGCGCTGCGGCGCCGAGTCAAGGCGCACCTCCTGGTTGAGGACCCAGCGCGTGCGGTGCAGGTCGCTGAAACCCATGTAGGACGCAGCGGTCCAGTCGTCGTCGTAGCTGTAGCGGGAGCGCGTGCGGGCGCCGCTTGTGACCAGGCTCAAGCTGACATCGTCCCAGCCGCGGTACAGGCCGCGGAGGCTCGCGGCGACCGAGCGCTGCTCGTCGCGCCCGGGCTGGTCGCTGTAGGTGTGCTCACCGTTGTTATCGAGGGCGAAGTCGTCGTAGCCGTTGTCGAAATCCGTCGCGAGGAAAGCCGCCTCCCAGCGCCACGCCGCGTTGGGGTTCCAGGTGAGGCGCAGGCGGGTGGTGAGCTCGTCGCGGGCGTTGGTATCGCGGTCGAGCGTGAGGTTGCGCCGAAAACCGTCGCTCTCACTGCGCTGCACGGCGAAGCGCATCATGAGTTCCTCGGGACGAGCCGTCACGAGCGGACCGCCGACCGCCACGCTGCCGGTGCGGAGATCGTCGCCGCCCAGCGAGCCCTCCACCCGGCCAGTCCAGAACGGCGTGGGGGCGTTGGACACGAGGCGCACGACACCGCCGGCGGCATTGGCGCCGAAGGCCCCGGCCTGCGGGCCGCGGAGCACCTCGACCTGGCGCACGTCAAACGTGCTACCGATCGTGCCGAGGCCGGTGAAGTCGAAGTCATCGACGAGGAACCGCACCGCGGAGTCGGGCGTCTCCCCCTCGAACTGCGAGTTTTCGCCGCTACCGCGGATCTGGAGGTAGCGCGGGCGCGAGGTGCCGCCGGTCCAGGTGAGGTTGGGGATCTGGTCAACCAGGTCGCCGAGGTGGCGCACGGACCGCGACTCGAGCGCCGCGGCGTCGAACACCGTGACGCTGGCCGCGAGGTGGCTGAGCGGTGATTCCCAGAGGTCGGCTGTGACGCGGATGGGATCCAAGGTCACGGGCGCCGCCGGGTTGGCCGCGGTTTGGGCCAGCAACGACTGGGCGGTCGCGCTGGCGAGGCTGAGGAGGAGGATTCGTGTCGGGAGTTTCATTGGATTTGAGCCCGACCCAAATCGGACTCCCGAGTGAAGGGGCGCCGTGCGCCCACAAGGCGCTTTCGCGGCGCCTGCTGTTTCCTTCGTCGGCATGATCCGTTCAGGTTCGAAGGGTCGAGCGGCCGAGTCGTGCCGCAATCTCAGTCCTCCGCGGAGGACACCCCTACAGGCAAGGCGCACACAATGCGTTTAGTCGGCCGGCGCAAGCCATTCCTCAAACCGGAGGCGTCATACCCGGAAAACACAAGAGCCGCCCCTTGCGGGGCGGCCCGAGTGACCTAACACCAAGCAAACCGTAAGAACTACAAACATTCACTGCTTTACCAGAGCAGTGCTGACTACACCGAGAAAGACGCGGCCGAATGCAAAACGCTCAAAATTCCCGCAAGATTTTTTCAAGAAAAACGAAATCCCTCTAGCGGTTGATTTTCAACGCTTTGCCAATTGTGAATTTCATTGTTTGGACAACCGCGCCGCGTCTCCCGCATGGGTTGACGACACTTTTCCCATGGAAACTTCCCGCCCCCACCTTTTCGGCCTGCTCGCCGGGCTATTTCTCGCCGCCGGCATCGCCTTTGCCGCCTTGGTCGTCGCTGGCGCCTGGTCCCGGATCGCCGAGTCCCAGGTGATCAGCGTCACCGGCTCGGCCCGCAAGAACGTGCGCTCCGACCTCGTGGTCTGGCGCGCTGGTTTCTCCACCGAGGCTCCGACGCTGCTCGAAGCGCAACAGAAGCTGAAGGCCGACCTGGCGCGGGTGGAAGCGTTCCTCGGAAGCCATGGCGTGCCGGAGTACGCCCTCGCCCCGGTGCAGATCCGCGAACTCACGGCCAAGGTCAGCGAAGATGGCGAGACCTCGGCACGCCGCGTCGGCTATCGCCTCGGCCAATCGATCGAGGTCCGCTCCGTCGACGTCGAACGCATCCCTCGCCTCAGCAGCGAATCCACCGAGCTCCTCGAGCAGGGCGTCGCGTTCATGTCGGAGTCCATGGAGTTCATCTACACCAAGGCCAACGAGGCGAAGGTCGAGATGATGGCCGAGGCCACGAAGGACGCCCGGGCCCGCGCCGACCAGATCGCCGCGCAGGGCGGCCGCCAGATCAAGGAGCTGCGCGCCGCCCGCATGGGCGTCGTGCAGATCAACCCGCTCTACGGCACGGAGACGAGCTGGGAAGGCAACAACGACACGACGTCACTCGAGAAGACGATCACGTCGACCGTGAGCGCGACCTTCTCGCTGCGGTAGGCCCAGAGCCTCAGTGCAGCAGCGACCCACCCACGGGGCGGGCGATGTCGGCCGAGGTGGTGTCGGGGACGGGCGTGCTCTTGAGCGGATAGGAGAAGCGACGGCCCTCGTAATTGCGGAAGATGACCTCCTCGTCGGTGATCTTCTCCACGTACTCGGGGTTGATCGGCACCTTGCCGCCGCCGCCCGGGGCGTCGATGACGTACTGGGGCACGGCGTAACCGGTCGTGTGGCCGCGCAGCGCGCGGATGATCTCGATGCCCTGGCGGACGTCGGCCTTGAAGTGCGCGCCGCCCGTGATGAGGTCCATCTGGTAAATGTAGTACGGCCGCACGCGCATCCGCAGCAGGCGGTGGACAAGGGCCTTCATGACGTCGGCATCGTCGTTGATGCCGCGCAGGAGGACGCTCTGGTTGCCCAGCGGCACGCCCGCAAAGGACAGGCGTTCACAGGCGTCCTTGAGCTCCTTCGTGGCCTCCTTCGGATGGTTCACGTGGATGCTCATCCAAATCGGTCCGTGCTTCTTGAACACCTCGCAGAGGGCCGGCGTGATGCGCTGCGGGAGAAAGACCGGGATGCGCGTGCCGATGCGGATGAACTCGACGTGCGGGATGGCCCGCAGGCGGCCGAGGAGATGGTCGAGCTTCTTGTCCGAGAGCAGCAGCGGATCGCCGCCCGAAATCAGCACGTCGCGCACCTCGGGATGGGCCGCGATGTAGTCGAGGGACCGCTCGTAGGCCGGGTGGAAATCGTAGTGCTGGGCGTTCGAGACCAGACGGCTCCGCGTGCAGTAGCGGCAATACGCCGCACAGCGGTCGGTCACGAGAAACAGCACCCGGTCCGGATAGCGGTGCACGAGGCCGGGCACCGGCGAATGCTCGTCCTCGCCCAGCGAATCGAGCATCTCCTCGGCCGACAGCTGCATTTCGCCGGCGCGCGGGATCACCTGCTTGCGGATCGGGCAGTCCGGGTCGTTCCGGTCGATCAGATTGAAGAAATAGGGCGTGATCGCGAGCGACAGCTTGTGGCTGGCGAACTCGCAGCCGGCCTTCTCCTCCGGCGTAAGCGTCATGTACTGCTCCAGTTGCGCCGCCGTCGTCAGGCGGTGCTGGAGCTGCCACGTCCAGTCGCGCCAGTCGGCTTCGGGGATGTGCTGCCAAAGGCCCTGACCCTCGAACCAGGCGGCGCGGTCTTCTTGATAGGACATGTAAGTGGGAAAGTGGTAAGGCGCCTAATCATCGCTGTCAAACGGCGGAAAAAGAAATTCTCGGGGCGCGCTGGGGATTCCCCTTGGCACGGACGAAGCGAGACCTTTTCGTTCGGCTTTAATGTCCACGCCCAAACCCGGAATCCTCGCCCTTGAAGATGGCAGCGTTTTTCACGGCCGCGCCTTCGGTGCCGATGCCACCATTGCCGGCGAATGCGTGTTCAACACCTCGATGACCGGCTACCAGGAGATCCTGACGGACCCCTCCTACTTCGGCCAGATCGTGACCATGACCGCCCCGCAGATCGGCAACTACGGGGTAAATGACGAGGATACGGAAGCATGCGTGCCCAAGTGCTCCGGTTTCGTCGTCCGCGAGGTCTCCCCGATTGTCAGCAACTGGCGCTCCACCCAGTCCCTCCCCGATTACCTCCGGAAGCACGGCATCCCGGGCATCAGCGAGATCGACACCCGCGCCCTCACCAAGAAGCTGCGCGTCGACGGGGCGATGAAGTGCTGCCTCAGCACCCTGCCGATCAGCGACGCCGAGGCCGTGGCCCGGGCCCGCGCCTGGCAGGACATGGCGGGCAGCGACTACGTGAAGGATGTCTCCTGCACCGCGCCCTACGTCTGGCGCGCTGACGATCCCGCCAACCACAACACCCCGTACCTGCCGGTCGGCACGACGCTGATCGCCCCGACCGCCCCGGCGACGAAGTTCCGCGTGGCCGCCTTCGACTTCGGCGCGAAGTTCTCGATTTTCCGCAAACTCGTGCACCACGGCTTCGAGGTGCACGTGTTCCCCGCCACCGCGACCGCGGAGCAGATCCGCGAGTTCAATCCCGACGGTGTCTTCCTTTCCAACGGCCCGGGCGACCCGGCCGCGCTCGCCTACGTGCACAAGATGGTGACCGGCCTCGTGCCCCACTACCCGATCTTTGGCATCTGCCTCGGACACCAGATGCTCACGCACGCCCTCGGCGGCACCACCTTCAAGCTCAAGTTCGGCCACCGCGGCGGCAACCAGCCGGTGAAGAATCTCGAGACCGGCAAGGTCTCCATCACCGCGCAGAACCACGGCTTCGCCACCGATCCCAAGAGCCTGGAAAAGGGCGGCGCCGTCGTCACCGAGATCAATCTCAACGACCAGACCGTCGAGGGCCTCCGCCACAAGGAGCTGCCGATCTTCTCCGTGCAGTACCACCCCGAGGCCGCCCCGGGCCCGAACGACGCGGATCCGCTCTTCGTCGACTTCTACCGCCTCGTCGAGAAGCGCAAGGCCGGCAAGATCTGAGCGCGACCCGCAGCCGCTAGCCCAGCCACTGCTCGAACTTCACCGCGTCCTCCGGCGTATCGACGCCGATGGTCGGGTCGGTCGTAAGGTCGCAGGCGATCTCGTAGCCGTTCTCGAGAACGCGCAGCTGCTCGAGTTTCTCGATCTGCTCCAGGCGCCCAAGCGGCAGTTTCGCGAACTTTTCCAGAAGGTCGGCCCGGTAGGCGTACAGCCCCAGATGGCGGTAGCACGGGTTCGCCCGGACCCAGGCATCATCCACCCGCCCCTGCTGGTCGCGGGCAAACGGGATCGGTGAGCGCGAAAAATACAGCGCCCGGTGCGTGCCCGGGGCGAGGACCACCTTGACCTGGTTCGGATTCTGGAAGTCCGCCGCCGTCGTGAACGGCGTCCCGAGCGTGGCCATCGCCGCGCCGGTCTCGAGGAGGCCCGCAAGCGCCTGGATCTGCGCGGCACTGACAAGCGGCTCATCGGCCTGCACGTTGATCACGCGCTCGGCCCGCACCGTGCGGTTGGCCTCGGCGATGCGGTCCGTGCCGCTCTGATGCGCCGGGTTCGTCAGGATGGCGGCAAAGCCCTCCTTGACGACGCAGTCGCGCAAAAGCTCGTGGTCCACCGCGAAATAAAGCGGAAATTCCGGGGTCTCACGCCGGATCCGCTCGGCCACCCAAAGCAGCAGCGGACGCCCCTTGATCTTGTGCAACAGCTTGCGCGGGAAGCGGGTAGACTCGAGCCGACAAGGGACTATGATCGCGACTGAAGGCATCGGGCGGGATACTGGAGGCCGGATTTTAAGTTGCAAGCCGGGCACACATCCCAAACTTTCACGCCCCTGCATTTCATTTGATGGACAAGACTGAATCTACGGCCGCGCCCCAGCTCGTCAAAGAGCTGTTGGTGCAGAACAAGATGGGCATCCACGCCCGTCCCGCCGCCATGATTGTGCGTATCACCAACAAGTTCAAAGCCGACGTTTTCGTCGAGAAGGACGAGGAACAGGTGAACGGCAAGAGCATCATGGGCCTGATGATGCTGGCCGCCGGCAAGGGCTCCAAGGTCAAGTTCCTCGCCAGCGGTGAGGACGCCGCCCAGCTCCTAGCCGAGCTCGAGGCGCTGTTCGCGAAGAAATTCGATGAAGCGTGAGGCGGCTGCAGCCGCAAGCGGTTCAGATTCCCCCGCATCACTTTTTGCCCGGATGGGCGGCCGCCCGGCGCTGGTCGAACTCCTGCGTTACTTCTACGCCGACGTGCGGCAGCACGCGGAAATCGGCCCGATCTTCGCCGCCCATGTCTCGGATTGGCCCGCGCACCTGGAAAAGATTGCCGATTTCTGGTCCGGCGTCACCGGCGGTCCGGCCGCTTACAAGGGACCGATGCCGTTCAAGCACGTGCCCCTCCATCTGGAGGAACGGCACTTCCAGGCCTGGCTCGGTCTGTGGCACCGTCATTGCCGCATGCGCCTGGCTGAGCCGGAAGCATCGGACTTGATTCGCGCCGCCGAGGGCATCGGCCAAAACCTGCGCCAGATCCTCGCCGTGCACAATGCGCGACAGAAACCGTCCATGGACGGAGAGTTACCCCCGCCGAACAAGGCCTAATCCACTTCGCCAAGCTCTCAGCCAACTACACTAGTCGTGTCCCGACTGCCTCGATAGTTTTCGCCCAAGGACTAGTGCCTCCGACTGAACACGGCCACCGAGCGCAAACCCGGTAGAATAGGCAGGTGACCAGTTGGTTGTTGCCTGCCTGTCGCTATGCCTTGCTCCAAATCCGCGTGTTGAGGTTGAGGTCTTCGACGAGGCCGATGATCAGCCGCAGGTCTTCGAGGTAGGCGGCGACGTCATCACTGTTGAGCAGTGACTTGAACATCTTGGGCTCGAATCGATTCTTGGTCGTGGCCATCGCCACATGCACCTCCGAGCCGGCGAAGGCGAAATACACCTTGCCGCCGACCTTGTGCTTCAGGGCCAGCATTCGCTGCATCAGCGCCGGGGTGAGGATATAGCGCGCCTCCACCTGATCGCCGCCGTAAACCGCGAACTCCCGCTCGAACTCGGGATCCTCGAGCCGGACAAGGTCGTCGCGCATGGGATTGACCGACTGCAACGCCTGTCCGAGGAAGCCCAGGGCGCCCTCCAGCGCATCGGGGAGGACCACCGTGTGTGATTGGAAGTGCTTGTTGAAGTCAGCCACGAAATACAGGCCTTTGAAGATTGTCGTCCAATGGCTCCGCTTGCTGCTCTCGCCGCGGCTCTGGTGCTCGACCTTCAGTTCGCAGAACTCGAACTTCGTCGCCCCGAGCGTTCCCCAGACGCAATCTTCGCCCTCGTAGCGGTCGATCCGCTGCCGGAAAATTCCCCCGGCCCCGAATTTCTCCTGATCGATCTTGTCGGCCGGCAGGTACCGGAGTTCGGGGTCGAGGAACTTCACGACCCGCCCCACGACCTCGTGTTTGAAGTCACGCCGAAGCTTTCCCCATTGGTACCAGGCCACCACCAGGGTGACCAGTGCGGTCAGGAACAGGAGTGGCACGGCGGCGGGTCCGAGGACATACGACTCCGTCGCGACCAATCCGCCGAACCCCAGGGCGGACGCGGTCGCGGTGAACCCGAACCCCAGCACCGTCATGCGGCGTGCGTTCAGTGACTCCAGGATAACCCGCAGTTCGCCCTCGTAGAACTGCTTGAAATCGTCCGCCGGCGCCATGGTGCAAGGTCGGGACCCTAACCCTTCAACAGATCCTGGACGTTGACATTGGCACGTTCGGCCTCGGGGGTGACGAGGAGCGCACGGCGGTTGAAGCGCAGCGCGGAGGCCATGAGATTGCCGGGAAACATATCGATCGCATTGTTGAAATCGGTCACCGCGGCATTGAACGCCCTTCGCGAAGCCGAGAGCTGCTCTTCGATTTCGTTCAAGGTCCGCTGCAATTGCTGGAAGCTTTCATCGGCCTTCAGGTCCGGATAGGCCTCAACGGCGACCAGCAACCGGCCCAGCCCCGCCGACACCCGGTTGCCCAGCACCACCTGTTCCTCGCTCCCGCCGCTACCGGCCCCGGCGACCCGGGCGCGCATCTCCGTCACCTTGGCCAGCGTGTCGGCTTCGTGCGCAGCGTAGCGCTTGACGACCGCCACGAGTGCCGGAACCAGGTCGAAGCGTTTTTTCAGGAAGACATCGATGGACGCAAAAGCGTTCTCCACCGCGTTTCGTTTTGCGACCAGCGTATTGTAGAACCACCACACCAACGCCGCGAGTAGACCGATGGCCACAAGATACGGTTGCATGACGGGGATGACACGAGCGATAGGAGGCCCATGGGCGACGGGCAAGCCAACGAATGAGCGGATGCACAATACCCCCGATCCGCTTTCCTGCCCGTAAGCTCAGGCAAACCGCCACGCCCAAATGGTCGAATTCAGCTCGGTGACGACGTTGGTCGGCCGTGGGCGTAATTGCTTGAGAGAGCAGCTGGCCGCGTAACCATCGTCCAGTCGGAGCTTGGGTACAAGCCGCCCCCTCAATCGAGCAGTCAACTCCCCACCCCCATATAATCCCCTCCTTTCATCCATGAACCGCCGCGAATTCCTGGTCTCGTCTGCCGCCGCCACGTCCTTAGCCGCACTCGGGGCCCGCGCCGCTGATGCCGGCCTGCCCCAGGACGATTTCCTGCGCGAGTTGGTCCGCGCCAACGACGCGCGGATACCCGACCTGCTGGCAAGGCAGGAACGCCGCACCGGCCATCGGTGGCTCGGCGGGATGCCGAATGCCAACGGCATCTTCAGCGCCGGCGGTGCGGCGGGGTTGGTTGCGTCGCTGGCCAACGCGGCCTGCGGGCCGGACTCGGCCTACTTCCGCTCCGCCAACCTCGTTGAGCCGCTGCAACTCGCCGTGAACCACCTGCTCGCGATCCAGCACGAGGACGGAACCATCGATCTGCCGGAAACCAACTTCCACTCGCCGCCGGACACCGCCTTCTGCCTTGAGGCGCTCTGCCCCGCCTACGTCCTCCTGAGCACGAGTCCGGAACCGGCTCTCACCGCCGTGGCCGGCAATCTTGGCGGGTTCATCCGCCAGGCCGGCGCGGGACTCGTCACCGGCGGCGTCCACACCCCGAATCATCGCTGGGTGGTGTGCGCCGCGCTCGCCTGGGTCCATTCACTCTTCCCCGACCCCAAATATGTCCGGCGCATCGACGAGTGGCTCGCCGAGACCATCGATATCGATCCCGACGGCCAATTCACCGAGAAGAGCACGTCGGTCTATTCGCCGGTGGTCGATCGTGCGCTGCTGACCGTCGCACGCCTGCTCGACCGCCCTGCGCTCCGCGAGCCCGTGCGCCGCAATCTCGAGATGACGCTTTATTACGTGCATCCGGACGGCGAAGTGGTGACCGAGGCCTCGCGGCGGCAGGACCGCTACCGGCGCGGAAGCATGGCCCGCTACTACTACTCCTACCGCTCGCTGGCCCTGCACGATGGCAACGGCCGCTTCGCCGCGATGGCGCGACAGATCGAGCGCACCGCCGGCACCCAAATCGGCGAGCTCGGCGCCTTTCTCACCGAGCCGGAACTGCGCCGTGCCATGCCCGACGACGCCCCGTTGCCGACCGACTACGCCAAGGTGTTTGCCCATTCAGGTCTCGCACGCATCCGTCGCGGACCCGCCAGCGGCACGATCCTGGCCAACAACACCACGCTGTTTTCATTTCGCAAAGGCGCCGCGGCGCTCGAGGCCGTGCGCTTCGCCAGCGCGTTCTTCGGCAAGGGTCAGTTCATCGCCGACACGCTCGAGGTCCATGAAGGTCGCTACATCCTGCGGCAAAAACTGGAGGGGCCCTATTTCCAGCCGCTCTCGAAGAAGCAGATCGCCAGCGGCGAGCCGGTGCGGATGGCACAAAACGGCACGCTCGCCATCGACGGCGACGCCGCCCGCGCTCGCAGCAACATCCAGAACTACGAAGCCGTCGTCGAGGTCACCGAATCGGGCGGCAAGTTCACGCTCGCGATCGCAATCACCGGCACGGCCGACGTCCCGGTCGCCGTGGAGCTCGCGTTCCGACACGGCGGGCAGCTCGAAGGAGTCGAAGCCCTGGCCGATACGAAGGACGCGTTCCTACTCCGGCGCGGCCTCGGCCGCTATGTGCTGGGGAGCGACGTCGTGGAGTTCGGACCCGGTCGCGCCGAGCACACCTACACTCAGGTCCGTGGGGCGGCGGCAAAGAGGGATGGCCTCAGCGTCTACCTGACCGGGCTGACTCCGTTCGAGACCAAGCTCACCATCTCCTAGGCGGCCTGGCGGCAGCCAGGTTCAGTCGACGCCACTCGCGTCGATCATCGCGACACGGTCGGCTAAGGCGCGCCACGCGTGGACCACAATCGGCCCGCCCATGCGTTTCGCGAACCTGCGGCGCACTGGCACCCAAATTGGCGCCTAGGTCTCGATCTCGCAGGTGCGCTTGGACCGATTTCCGTGGGCTCGGAAATCTCATGCCTTTTCGTCCATTGGGAAGCGATGAACACGACAAAGCTGGTCCAACTAGGGGTTAGTTCCCACCGAGAGTTCACAATTTCGACACAAGCCATTTTGCCTTGGGCGACCGCCGCCGGCAATTCCCTCGGTATCCAGATCAGCCGCAAATCCGGCGTATTGCGTCGTCCCAGTACTTCCGGGCCGGTGCGGATCTTCCGTAATGTCACCTGCAACTCCAACTCAGGCCAATCCGGTTTCCTCC
>CAZGJB010000012.1:0-26911 GCA_964526145.1 uncultured Opitutaceae bacterium | reverse complement strand
CCGCCTGGGGGGCCGGGGCGGCGCCCCGGGGGGGGGGGGGGGGCCGGGCCCCGAGGATAGCGAGTGAGGACGGGGTTGGCGTTCAGGGGATTTCGCTTTGTTGTACACAATATTTCGTTGGCGTTAAGATGGCATACAGACAAGGTGCCGCTGCCATGAAGGTTCTGCGCGATCCCCAGATCATCAGCGGTTATGATTACGAGCACCCGGTGGATGGGCTGCCGGAGATCTCGCATTGCGGGGAGGCCCTTTGTTGTGCGGGGCATCACCTGGGGCTCCATGCGCATGCGGCCTTCGAGTTTCTCTACCTCTCGCGGGGCCGCGCCACGTGGCGGGCGCAGGGGGAGACGGTGACGCAGCGGATGGGCGACCTCTACATCGCCTATCCGCGGGAGAAGCACGGCACGGGGTCGCAGCGCAATCCGGAGAATCACCACCTTTGGGTGGGGTTGGACCTCGACCGGTTGGGGCCCGAGGGCAAGCGGCTGGCGGCGCGCCTGCGGGCTGCGCGACCGCGGCTGGTGACCGGGTGCGACGAGGTGGAGCCGGTGCTGCGCGGCCTCGTCCGGCAGGTGGTGGCGCACCGGGCCCACCGGACGGAGGCGATCCTGGCCTGCGTGCGCCTGTTCGTGACCCTGGTCGAGCAACGGCTTGACGATACCGGACGGGACGCTGCTCCCACGGTGCGCCGGCTGCCATATTCGCACGCGATCCAGAAGGCGCTCGACTATCTGCAGGAGAACCTCGAGCGGCGCCTGCCGCTGCGCGACCTCGCCGCCGTGGCGACCGCCCGGAGCGTGCCACACTTCTGCACGCAGTTCCGCCGCGAAGTGGGGCTGACCCCGGCGGCCTACCACCTGCAGTTGCGCCTCAACGCCGCCCGCGAGGCCCTGCGTCAGCCGGCGATCGACGTGACCACGGCCGCGCAGCAGTACGGTTTCAGCTCCTCGCAGCACTTCAGCACCCAGTTCAAACGGGCCTTCGGCGTGACCCCGCGCCGCTGGCAATGCGGTCACTGATGGTGGGCGCTACAGGACTCGAACCTGTGACCCCATGCGTGTGATGCATGTGCTCTAACCAACTGAGCTAAGCGCCCGACTGGGAGGGTGCGTTAAGCCACAACCGCGGCGGAAAATCCACCCTTATTTTGCCGCGACCGGGCTTTTGGTTTGCGACGCCGGGCGCCCCGGGCTGAATGCCTCGGCATGGCCCCCTCGCGCGTTCGCTCGGTGGATTACTTCACCGCCGCCTCCCCGTTGTCCCGCCCGATCGCGGATTCGACCCACCAGATCCCGGCCATCAATTTCATCGTGGCGCGTGTGACGCTCGAGGACGGCACCACGGGCGAGGGCTACCTGCTGGCGTTTCATTTCAACCCGGCGGCGATCCGCGGGGCGCTGGCCGACGTGAAGCACCTGGCCCTGGGCTGGGACGCCAACGACACCCGCGGCTTCGACCAGGCCTGCGACCGGGAATTCGAGTATTTTGGCGCCGTGGGGCTGCTGCGGTGGGCGCGCGGCTTGATCAATGTCGCGATGTGGGACGCACGCGGCCGGCAGGCCGGGAAACCGGTCTGGCAACTGATCGGCGGCCGGTCCGAGGCCGGACGCGTGCCGGTCTACGGCAGCGGCGGCTGGCTGTCCTACACCGACGACGAGCTGCTCGCCGAGGCCACCGGCTATGTGCAGCGCGGCTTCACGGCGGTGAAACTCAAGGTGGGCGCCCGCGAGGGCATTGCGCGCGACCTCGAGCGCATCGCCAAGGTGCGGGCGGCGGTTGGACCGCAGGTGCGGATCATGATCGACGCCAACCAGGGTCTCGACCTGCCGCAGGCGCTCGCCCTCGCGCGGCAGGCGCGGATCCACGGGATCGACTGGTTCGAGGAACCGCTCGTGCACACGGATTTCGCGGGCTACCTGGCGCTCAAGCGCGAGGCGGGCATCCAGCTCGCAATGGGTGAGCGCGAGTTCGACCTAGTCGCCCTGCGCGAGCTCGCGGAACGCAAGGCGCTGGACCTTTGGCAACCCGATCTCCTGCGGTTGGGCGGGGTCGAGGGTTGGCTGGATTCGGCGGCGCTGGCGCGGCAGCACGGGTTGCCGGTGCTGCCGCATTACTACAAGGAGTACGATGCGCCGCTCGCGTGCACCGTCCCCGAGGCGTACGGGGTGGAGTCGTTCGACTGGGTGGACGGCATCATCGACCAGCCCCTGCGCATCGAGCGCGGCTACGCGTATCCCTCGGCCGAACCGGGTTGGGGCTTCAGCTTCAAGCCCGGGGCCCTGCGGGAGTTCAGTGATCCGTAGGTAGCGCCCGGCCTCCCGCCTTCGCCAAGGCTACGGCGGGCAAGCCGGACGGGCGGTTGGTCGTGCGCATTCCGATCCGGCCCGTCCGGAGGCCGGGCCCTACCCAAATCAGTTAACAAGGTCGTTCCAGGCGCTTTTCACGTCGTCGATGAGGGCATCGAAACGCGCCTTGTTGAAGTCGCGTCGGAGTTCGTCGCGCCGGGTCTCCAGTGCGAGCAGGCGTTGCTTGGCCACCGTGCGCTCCTCCGTGACCGGCATGAGGGCGACGCGCTTCTCCAGGTCATCGATCTGCCGCTCCAGGGCGTCGAGTCCGGCCTTGGCCTCCGCCTTGTTGGTGTCGGTCGGCCGCAGCTTGTAAACGGCGATGTCGGTGGCGGCACCGGCCGCGGTCAGCTCGGCGTAGGCCCGATGTTCGGCGGCCTGCGCCGCGGTCTTGGCCTCGGTGACCATCGTCTGCATTTCCGCGTTGGCCTTCTCGGTCGGGTCGTCGGCGAATTTGCTTTTTGCCCAGTTGCTCACGCGGTTGGCCTCGGCCTGCAGGTCGGCCCGCAGTTCGTCGTAGAGAGCCTTGACGTAGGTCTTGCGCAGGGCGGTGCGCCGGTCCTTGAGGACCGCCAAGCGGGCTTTGCCGGCGGCGCGTTCTGCCTGCGAGGGGGCGTTGTCGATGAGCTGGTCGACCCGTTCGATTTCGACATCGAGTTCCTTGAGGGCCAGCTTGGCGGCTTCGCCTTTGATTTCGGCCTCCGTCTTGGGCGGAGTGGGATTCTCGGTGGCCGCGGCCGGAATGACCGCAAGGACAGCCAGTAACGTGAGAAACGCAGAGACAGATGCAGGATTCGTTTTCATGGTGTGGATGAATCGCGGTTGATGGCTTTGGGGCCGGAGGCCTCGCCTCCGGTTGTGCCATAGTAGCCCCCACCTGCCGGCGGTTCCCGGGATTCGCGGTGTCGGCGGGGCAAGTCTTGGGCAGGCCGAGACTTAGGCGCCGGGGTTGCGTCCAGGCGTGGGGCCTGCGCTTGCGCAGGGCCGGTTTGATGGCCGCACGCCATTCGCGGCCTCGCGCAAGCGCGAGCCCGACATCAAGCGGACCCTAGAAGCTGTGCGTACCGGCAGCCAGTGCCTGCGGACTCCGGCCGGGAAGGTGCAACGTGGCCTCGGTATTCGGCGGGAGGACGATTCGACCGGTGAGCGGACTCTTGACCGAAACGTGGATAGTGCCGTGAGGCGTGGGGACCTCGCCCTCGGCCCACGTGAGATCGCCCAATGCGGGGCGAATATCCACCGTGCGATAACCGGGGGACGTTGGCGTCACCCCGAGGATGTGCGCGGGGAGGTGCTGAGCCGGCCCCGCCGACCAGCCGTGACAGTGGCTGCGTCCGGCCGGTTGGATGTGGTCGATGCCCGGCTCGCGTCGATCCACGAGTTCCCAGGTCGTCGTCGCGCCGCTGCGCAGCATCTGACCGTAGTACGAGCGCATCTCCGCGAGCGCCTCGCGCACCAAGCCGGCCCGCAACCAGGCATCGAGCAGGTAGTACTCCATGAAGCCGGCCATCGGCCGGCGCACCGCCGGGTCGGCGGCGAATTGCGAATGGAGCGCGCGCAGGGCTTCAGCCGACAAGGCGCCGGCCAAGAACGCCGCCGCATGGGCGTGCCAGCTCCTCGTGGAGCCGGCCGGAAGATCGTCGCGGGTTTCGCCGCGCGCCGGATCGCCGAACGCCGCCTTGGTTTCCGCCAACCGGGCTGCTCGCAGCGCCTCGCAGCGGACGGCCGCATCGTGGTCCCCGAGGTGCCGCCAGAGCCGGGCGGCATCGCCGAAGCTTGCGGCGAGTTGGTAACCCAACGCCGCCCGGCTGCCCCACCAGTCCTTCGACTCGGGCTGGTTGTCGGTGATGAAGGTGCGGCCCGGGGTGGTCTGCGCGAGATCCACCGCGACGAGAAAGTCGATGACCCCCTTGGTCACGTCGGCCAGTTCGTGCGCAAGCGCGACATCGCCGGTGTGCAGGACGTATTCCCACAGGCCCGAGACGAAATCCGCACAGTAGTTGTCGAGCACCCACTCGTGCAGGCCGCCGGGCTTGGACAGGTCGCCTTGGTAGCTGATGCGCGGAAAAAGATGGCCGCCCGCGTGCAGGGCGACGGCCGAGAGGCTGCCGTTGGGATGGCGGCAGCGGGCGAACATGCGCAGGCAGCGCCGGGCGAGGTCGGCGTCGGCGAACAGGTAATGCGCGCAGAGAAACTCCACGCGGTAATCGCCGATCCAGAGCATGCCGTCGCGTTTGACGCCGTCCTCGTAGAAGGCCTGCATGCAGAGGCGCGTCGTCCGCTGGCTGATGGCCCAGGCGTCGTTCAGCAACGGATCCGAGCAGCGAAAGCGACCGCGGTCGGTGACCGGCGCATGCTCAAGGATCGTCCGCGCGCTCCGCAGCGTGACGCGGCCGGGTCCGTGGACGATGACATTGACGAAGCGAAAGGCGCGCCGGCCCTGGTTGCGGGCAACCTGCGGACCGGGGTCGAGCTGCAGGATGTCGCGCGGCTGATGGTACCAATGGTCGGGCGGAAAAGGATCCTGCAACAGCATCGCCTCCTCGAGATCCTCGCCTTCGATCAATTCGATTTTGGTGGCGGCGTGGATCACGGCCTCCAGCTCGATGACCCCGACCAGCTCCTCGCCAAAATCGAGCACCAGGCTGCTGCCCGTTTCGAGGTGGGTTTCACCGCCACGGAGGCAGGCCGAGGGATCGACGACCTGGCTTGAATGGGCGATGGCGACGGGCTGGCGCGGAATGTGGACGAGGGCGAGGGGGGCGATGGCTTCGGCCATGAGGAAAGTGCCGCGCAGCGTGGCCGGATCGGCTCGGCGGGGCAATGAGGTTCGCTGCCGTCACCTCCGCCAACCTGTCCCTTCGTGGCGCATGTCGTGGCGGTTTGGCGCATGCCAGGGGGTCGCCTGCCGGATCCTGCGAGGGAACATGCGTTTGGCGAACTGGCCCGGCGTATGCAGGTAGGATGCCATCATGGATTTCAACCGACTCACCCAAATGTCGCGCCAGGCCGTCACCGACGCGCAGAGCATCGCGCGCCGCCTCCAGCACAACGAGGTGGAAACCTGGCACCTGCTCTCCGCCCTCCTCGGGCAGGAGCAGGGGATCGTGCCCGGCCTGCTCGACAAGATGGCGATCACGCCCTCGGCCCTGCAGCTCGCAGTCGACCGCGAACTCGAGCGCCTGCCCAAGGTTTCCGGCAGCGTGGATACCTCGAAAGTGTACGTCACGCAGGCGGTGAACGAGGTGCTGACCAAGGCCGAGCACGAAGCCAAGGCGCTCAAGGACGAATTCGTCTCGGTCGAGCACCTTTTCCTCGGCCTGATCGATACCGGCAAGCCCGAGGCGTTGAAGAAGCTCTGCAAGAGTTTCGGCCTCGACCGGGCCAAGGTCCTCAAGGCGCTCAAGGACGTGCGCGGCGCCCAGCGCGTCACGACCGACAACCCCGAGGCCACCTACCAGGCGCTCGAGAAGTACGGCATCGACCTCGTGGCCCAGGCGCGCAAGGGCAAGCTCGACCCCGTCATCGGCCGCGACGAGGAGATCCGCCGCACGATCCGCATCCTCTCGCGCAAGACCAAGAACAACCCCGTCCTCATCGGCGAACCCGGCGTGGGCAAGACCGCCATCGTCGAGGGCCTCGCCCAGCGCATCCTGCGCGGCGATGTGCCCGAGGGGCTCAAGGACCGCACCATCTTCGCCCTCGACATGGGTTCCCTGGTCGCCGGCGCCAAGTACCGCGGCGAGTTTGAGGAGCGCCTCAAGGCGGTGCTCAACGAGGTGAAGCAGGCCGACGGCCGCATCCTCCTCTTCATCGACGAGCTCCACACCATCGTCGGCGCCGGCAAGACCGAGGGCGCCATGGACGCCGGCAACCTGCTCAAGCCCATGCTTGCCCGTGGCGAACTGCACTGCATCGGCGCCACCACGCTCGATGAGTACCGCAAGCACATCGAGAAGGACGCCGCCTTGGAGCGACGCTTCCAGCCCGTGTTGGTCGACCAGCCTTCAGTCGAGGACGCGATCTCGATCCTCCGTGGCCTGCGCGAGCGCTTCGAGCTGCACCACGGCGTGCGCATCCAGGACAACGCGCTCGTCAGCGCCGTCACGCTCTCGCACCGCTACATCAGCGACCGGTTCCTGCCCGACAAGGCCATCGACCTCGTGGACGAGGCCTGCGCCATGATCCGCACGGAGATGGACTCCATGCCGCAGGAGCTCGACGAACTGACCCGCAAGGTCCTGCGCCTCGAGATCGAGGAGACCGCCCTCGCCAAGGAAAAGGACGAGGCCAGCGCCCGACGCCTCGGAACCCTGCGCAAGGAACTTGCCGAGGCCCGCGAGCAGGCCAAGGCCATCCGGCTCCAGTGGGAGAAGGAGAAGGGCTCCGTCGACAAGGTCCGCAAGCTGCGCGAGTCCATCGAGGCGGCCCGGCTCGAAATGGACAAGGCCGAGCGTGGCTACGACTTGAACAAGGTCGCCGAACTGCGCCACGGGCGCATCCCGCAGCTGGAGGCCGAGCTCAAGAAACTCGAGCAGGCCGGGCGCACCACCACGCTGTTCAAGGAGGAGGTCTCCGACGAGGAAATCGCCGAGGTCGTCTCCAAGTGGAGCGGCGTTCCGGTCACGCGCCTCGTCGAGGGCGAGAAAGAGAAGCTCCTGCGCCTGGAGGACGTCCTGCACCAGCGCGTCATCGGCCAGGACGAGGCCGTGGGCCTTGTCACCGAGGCGATCCTCCGCGCCCGCAGCGGCATCAAGGATCCGCGCCGGCCCGTGGGCAGCTTCCTGTTCCTCGGCCCGACGGGCGTCGGCAAGACAGAGCTCGCGAAGACGCTGGCCGAGACGCTCTTCGACACCGAGGCGGCCATGGTGCGGATCGACATGTCGGAATACATGGAGAAGCACAGCGTCTCCCGCATGATCGGCGCGCCCCCGGGCTACGTCGGCTACGACGAGGGCGGCCAGCTCACCGAGGCGGTCCGGCGTAAGCCCTATGCGGTCATCCTCTTCGACGAGATCGAGAAGGCGCACCCGGATGTGTTCAACGTCCTGCTGCAGGTGCTCGACGACGGCCGCATCACCGACAGCCAGGGGCGCACCGTGGATTTCAAGAACACGGTCATTATCATGACCTCGAACCTCGGTTCGCGGCATCTGCTCGAGGGCGTCGCCGGCGACACGATCCCGGAGAGCGTCCGCGAGAGCGTGATGACCGAGGTGCGCCAGGCGTTCCGACCGGAGTTCCTGAACCGCATCGACGAGACGATCCTGTTCAAGCCGCTGACGCTGGAGGAGATCACGCGCATCGTGGACCTCCTGCTCGCCGACCTGAACAAGCGCCTCGCCGAGCGCCGCGTGAGCGTCACCCTCGACCGCAAGGCCCGCGAGTGGGCGGCGGAGAAGGGGTACGACCCGGTCTTTGGTGCCCGCCCGCTGAAGCGCTTCCTGCAGCGTCACCTCGAGACCAAGCTCGCCCGCGCCCTCATCGCCGGCGAGATCGTCGAGGGCAGCGAGGTGAAGTTCACGGTCAAGGATGACGCGCTGGCGCTGAAGTGACGCGGCGCGGACTTTCGCGCCTTACGGCTTGAACGCGCCGGATTTGTGGCCTCAGTTGGCGGTGTGAATCCGCAGCGTCACCTGCTGCCCTTCGTGCAAGGGCTTACCTGACGCGGTCGCTAACCTTTTCCGGCGACCGCGCGGAGGTGTGCGCGTGCGCCCGAAGCCTCGGTCCACGCCGAACCCCGCAATTTCGGTCCGCCCTCCGGCGTGTCTGCGCCTGCCTTGCGTCAACCCCTAACCCCCAACCCCTCATCACCATGAACCCAACCACCTCCCTCCTGCCCAGTCTCCGTATTTCCGGCCAAGACCATGAGCGCCTGCGCCTCCTGGTGAATGCCGTCATCCAGTCGCAGCCGCGCCTGCGTGAAAAGCTCGAGCCCCTGAAGCTCGAGCTCGAGCGCGCCGACGTGCTCCCGGCGGAGGTCATTCCTCCCACGGTGGTCGTCATGGGTTCCCGCGTGGAGATCGAGGACCGCGAGAGCGGGGAGGTCGACACGTACACGCTCGTCTATCCCGAGCAGGCGGACGCCGCGGCCGGCAGATTGTCCATCCTGGCGCCGATCGGCACGGCCATCCTGGGCTTTGCCCAGGGCGACACCTTCGCCTGGAAGACGCCCGGCGGCACGCGCCAGTTGCTCATCCGCAAGGTCGAGCCGCCGGCGCAGGCGTAGGCGCTTTACGCCGCGGCGCGCAGGATCTCCTCGACCTTGGCCGGGGTGATCTCGCCGCGCTCGCCCAGCTTGACGACGCCGCGGGCCTGAAGCCGGCGGGCGACCTCGGCAGCGGTGTCGATGGTGACACCGTAGTCGGAGAGGCGGGTCTTGATGCCGAGGGACTCGTAAAACGCGCGGGTCTTGGCGATCGCCGCATCGATCCGTGCGTCCTCGCGGCCGTCGCGCAGGTCCCAAACCCGCTCGGCGTATTGCAGGAGTTTGCCTCGCTTTGCCGTGCGCTGGCTCTGCAGCAGGCTCGGCAGCACGATCGCGAGGGTGCGGGCGTGGTCGATGCCGTGGAGCGCGGTGAGCTCGTGGCCGATCATGTGAGTGGCCCAGTCCTGCGGCACGCCCACGCCGATCCAGCCGTTGAGCGCCCAGGTGGCGGCCCAGATGAAGTTGGCGCGCGTGGCGTAGTGCGTCGGCTCGCTGAGCGAGCGCGGCGCGACCTCGACCAGCGTGCGCAAGATGCCCTCGGCGAAACGATCCTGGATGGCGGCGTCGGCCGGATAGGTCAGGTACTGCTCCATCACGTGGCAGAAGGCGTCGCCGATGCCGTTGGCGATCTGGCGGGCCGGCAGCGAGAAGGTCGTCTCGGGGTCGAGGATCGAGAACCGCGGGAACGTGTGGGGGCTGCCGAAGGCGAGCTTCTCCTTGATCGACCGGCGGCTGATGACGGCGAAGCTGTTGGCCTCCGAACCGGTGGCGGGGAGGGTCAGCACCGCGCCGAGGGCGAGGGCGCCCTGCACCTTGGCGCCGTGGCTGGTGAGGATCTCCCAGGGCTCACCGGCGTAGGGTGTCGCGGCCGCGACGAATTTGGCGCCGTCGAGCACCGAACCGCCGCCCACCGGGAGGACCCAGTTCAGCTTCTCACGGCGGCAGATCGCCACGGCCTGCATCAGCGTGTCGTAATCGGGGTTGGCTTCGACGCCGAAGAACTCGTGGGTCACGCGGGCGCCAAGGGCCTTTTTCACCTGATCGTACACGCCGTTCTGCTTGATGCTGCCGCCGCCGGCGAGGAGGAGGACGCGGGCGTCCGCGGGGAGCTCCTGGGTGAGCGCCGCGATCTGGCCGCGGCCGAAGTGAATGCGCGTGGGATTGTGAAAGGTGAAATTTTCCATGGAACGCAGGGTAGTGGAGTCGGCCCGTTTGGCAAACGTGGCGGCCCGCGAATTTTGTGGCAGGGCGGACCGTGCCGGCCATTACATGCTGCCATGCCCGCGTCCGAACCGATCCGTTACTACCACCGCTACAAGCAGACCCTGGAAACCGAGCAGATCTACGGCGAACGCTGGCTGCGGTTTGCCTACGAGAATCCCGTGGGTCGCGGCTTCGTCGGGCTGCTGGCGCGACGCACGCTCTTCTCGGCCTACTATGGCTGGCGGATGAACCGGGCGTACAGCGCGCAGCTCGTGATCCCCTTCATCGTGAAGTACGACCTCGATGTGGACGAATTCGCCCGGTCGGCCTTCGAGTTCAAGACCTTCAACGAATTCTTCTGGCGCGGACTCAAGGCGACGGCCCGGCCCATCGTCGCGGGCGAGCGCGTGGCCGCGCTGCCGGCGGACGGTCGGCACCTGGCGTTTCCGGATGTGGATGCGGCCGATGGCTTCTATGTGAAGGGCGCCAAGTTCACGCTGGCGGAGCTCCTGGGCGACGAGGCGTTGGCGGCGCAGTTCGCGGGTGGGTCCATGCTGATCTCGCGCCTGTGCCCGGTGGACTATCACCGCTTCCATTTTCCCGTGGCCGGCGTGCCTGGTGAGCCGCGGCTGATCAACGGCTGGCTGTACTCGGTGAGCCCGGTGGCGCTGCGCCGCAACATCCGCTATCTCGTCGAAAACAAACGCGTGGTCACGCTGCTCCGGTCGCCGCAATTCGGCACCGTGGCCATGATCGAGGTGGGGGCCACGAACGTGGGCACCATCAAGCAGACCCACGTGCCCGACCGGGCGGTGGCGAAGGGCGAGGAGAAGGGCGTGTTCAAGTTCGGCGGATCGTGCGTGATCACCCTGTTCGAACGCGGCCGCATCCGGTTCGACGCCGATCTCGTGACGCAGAGCGCCCAGCACGTCGAGACGTACGCCCGGATGGGTGACCGCCTCGGCGAGGCCATCCGCTGATCCCCATGCACCTCAACCGCCGCCGTTTCATCCGGGATGCGATGGTCGCCGGTGCCGTGCTGGCCGCATTGCGCACACCGCTCGGTGCCCAATTGGCCGGGGTGGAGCCCCTGGCAACCGGGCGCGAGTTCCCGTGGCTCGAGGCCACGGTCGACCAGTTGCAGGTGGCGATGGTGCGCGGTGAGCTGACGGCGGTGGCCCTCACGCAGGCCTATCTCGATCGCATCGCGGCGATCGACCAGGCGGGACCGACGTTGCGGGCGGTGATCGAGGTCAACCCGGACGCCCTGGCCATCGCGGCCCAGGCGGATCGTGACCGCGCCGCCGGGCGGGTGCTGGGTCCGCTGCATGGCATTCCAGTCCTCGTGAAGGACAACATCGACACGGCGGACCGCATGCGCACGACCGCGGGTTCACTGGCGCTGCTGGACGCGAAGCCGGCGCGCGACGCGACCGTGGTGGCCCGCCTGCGGGCGGGTGGGGCGGTGCTCCTCGGCAAGACCAACCTCAGCGAGTGGGCCAATTTCCGCTCCACGCGTTCCATCAGCGGCTGGAGCGGCCGCGGCGGACAAACGCGCAACCCCTACGCACTCGATCGCAACACCTCGGGGTCGAGCTCGGGCTCGGCGGCGGCGGTCGCGGCGAACCTGTGTGCGGTGGCGGTGGGAACCGAGACGGACGGCTCGATCGTCTCGCCCGCGTCGGTGTGCGGACTCGTCGGCGTGAAGCCGACGGTCGGGCTCGTCAGCCGCGCCGGCATAATCCCCATCTCGGTTTCGCAGGACACGGCGGGCCCGATGGCGCGGACGGTGCGCGACGCGGCCCTGCTGTTGGGGGTGCTGGCGTCGGCCGATGCGCGGGATGCCGCGACGCAGGCACAGCCGGCGGATCGGCCGACGGACTTCACGGCGGGGCTCGGGGAGCCGGCGCTGGCCGGCGCGCGTCTCGGGATCTTCCGCGGTGGCATGGCGCTCACGCCCAAGACCGAGGCGGTGTTGGCGGACGCGATCGCCGCGTTGCGCGCCGCAGGGGCGGAGATCGTGGATCCCGTTGAGATCGCCGGCCAGAAGGAGCTGGGTGACGCGGAGTTCGAGGTGCTGCTCTACGAGTTCAAGGACGGCCTCAACGCGTACTTCGCCTCGTTGGGGCCGGACGCGCCGGTCAAGTCGCTCGAGGAGTTGATCGCGTTCAACCGCGCCCACGCCGACCGGGAGATGCCCTATTTCGGCCAGGAACTGCTGGAACAGGCGCAGGCCAAGGGTCCGCTGACGGACCAAGCCTACCGCGATGCGCTGGCGACGTGCCGACGCCTCGCGCGCACCGAGGGCATCGATGCGGCGTTGGCGAAGCATCGCCTGGATGCGCTGGTGACGCTCACCAACGGTCCCGCGTGGCTGATCGATCCGGTGAATGGCGACAGTTACACGGGTGGCAGCTCATCGCTTGCGGCGGTGGCGGGTTATCCCTCGGTCACGGTACCGGCGGGTCACATCCTGGGTCTCCCGGTGGGAATTTCGTTCACCGGCAAGGCCTGGAGCGAGGCGCGGCTGCTGCAGCTTGCGGCCGATTTCGAGCGCCGCACGGCCGCCCGGCGAAAGCCGGACTTCCGGGCCTCGGTGGCCTGGTGACGCGGGTCACCGCCGTTCGCTTTCCCGACCGAGAATCTGCTGGCGACGAGTCGCCGCAGCCGCCTAGTTTCCCGTCCATGCCCGACCCCAGGCTCACCCCGCAGCAACTCACGTTCTTCAAGACTTTCGGCTTTCTGGCCTTCCCGGGCCTGCTCAAGGATCGGATCGAGGAGATCACCCGCGAATTCGAGGTCATCTTCGCTGGGCGCGGCGGCGGTCACGCGGGCCAGCCGCACACGGGCAAGCAGCGTTCGTGCATCGTGCCGTTTCTCGACCAGAGCGAGGTGCTCAGCTCGTTGCTGGATGACCCGCGCATCCACGGCATCGCGACCTCCCTCCTCGGCGACGACTTCAACTACATGCCGAGTGACGGGAACTACTACGCCGGCGACACCGGCTGGCATTCGGATGGCTGGCACCGCGAAACACTGCATGTGAAGATCGCCTTTTACCTCGACCCGCTCACGCGTGACACCGGCTGCCTGCGGGTCATCCCCGGCAGTCACCGGATTGGCGACACCTTTGCCGAGGCGCTGAAGGATGAGATCTTTGGCAGTGAGGAAACCTGGGGACTCAAGGGCCGCGAGGTTCCGGCGGTGGCGCTGGAGACCGTCCCGGGCGACATCCTGGTCTTCAACCACAACCTCAAGCATGCGGCCTTTGGCGGAAGTGGCTGGCGACGCATGTTCACGATGAATCTATGCCAGCGCTACCCCGAGGCGCGCTTGCCCGAGCTGAGGGAGTACCTGAGCGGAGTCTCGCGTTTCTGGGTCGAACGAGCCTACGGCGAGATCATGATGCGCACGGCTGGGCCGCAGCGTCGCCGGCACCTCGAGCAGGTGATGGCCAACGACGGGCACATCGCCGAGTTGTCGCGGCAGGCGCGCGCCAAGATGGCCGAGCCGTCGCGGGGCTGAAGGGGCGTCTGCCCGCCAGCCGGGTCGCGCCAATCGGCGCTTGCCACCCCAATTCGCCCGGCGGCAATCTCCCCGCACAACCCCTGCCCGGGTGGTGGAATGGCAGACACGCGGGTCTTAGAAGCCCGTGCCGTAAGGCGTGAAGGTTCGAGTCCTTTCCCGGGCACCATGCCGGCGATCCGGAACGCGCTCGCCATGGGCCGCTGGCCGGGTAGAATCCGAGGATCACAATGCCAGGGCGGCTAATGCGCCAGGCAGTGGATGCGGAGCAATCTTTCTGGAATGTGCGACCTTACCGCTAGCTCAACCAAGGACGACCATGAAAACCAAAGCAGCCCAGGTTCCGGTGCCTTTTTTCACCCCGCCAGAAGGCACGCCGACAATCAGCCAGCGGCTTGCCGTAGCCGATACCCGCGAACGGTTGGAGCATGGACCCCATTGGCCCCAGGACCATGACCGGCGGCCGGCAGTCGCGGCCGGTGGCATGCCGCAGCGCTTCCGGTCCCGCCTCATGCAGCCGGCGACGGCTGTGGACAGCCACGTGAGGGTGCACCGTCGCTCGCGCAACGTGGGCATGACCTGAGCCGCGGGCCCGGCGCGGCGGAGCAGCTTGCCAACGGCGGCGGAATCACTTCCGTCGCACGATGCACGTTAAGAATGACGCGGAGATCCTGCCCCCGCCGGCACCGACGGTCGAGCGCGGCATCATCGGCCCGCGCATCGGCATCATCGGCGGCGGGCAGCTCGCCCGCATGACCGCGATGTCGGCCCTGCAATTGGGGAACGACGTCGTGGTGCTGGAACGCAATCCCTTCAGTCCGGCCGCCACCCTGGCCACGCACTCCCTGGTCGGCGACTGGAACGGACCCAAGGCGCTGCACGATCTCGCCGCCCGGGTCGATGTCGTGACCCTGGAGAACGAATTCGTCGACGCCGGGCTCCTGCGGAAGCTGGAGGAGGCCGGTCATACGGTGCTGCCGTCGTCGCGCACCATCGGCCTGGTGCAGGACAAGCTCGTCCAAAAGCAGACGCTCCGCGCCGCCGGCCTGCCGGTGCCGCCGCTGCAGGATACGCCCGACCTGCCGGCGCTCGCGGCGGCCGCCCAGGTCTTCGGCTACCCGTTCCTCCTCAAGGCCCGCCGCAACGGCTATGACGGCAAGGGCAATGTCACCGTGCGGTCGGAGTCCGAGCTGGAATCCGCCTGGCGGAAACTGGGCGGGCACAAGGACAACGCGCTGTTTGCCGAGGCCTGGTGTCCCTTCGTGCGCGAACTGGCCGTGATCATCACTCGCGGACGCAAGGGCGAGTCGGCCATCTACCCCGTCGTCGAGACGGTCCAACGCGACCACATCTGCCATCTGGTCCGCGCACCCGCGCCCGTGGCGCCGGAGATCGCGACCCGGGCGGCCGACGTGGCCAACCGCGCAGTGGCGGCAGTGGAGGCAGTGGGCAGCTTTGGCGTGGAGCTTTTCCAACTGGCGGACGGGAGCATCGTGGTGAACGAGCTGGCGCCCCGCGTGCACAATTCGGGTCACTACACCATCGAGGCCTGCATCTGCTCCCAGTTCGAGAATCACGTCCGCGCCGTGCTCGGCCTGCCGCTGGGATCGACGCGGCTGGTGGCGCCCGCGGTCATGGTGAATCTCCTCGGGGTCGGCCGCGGCTCGGGTCATCCGGAGGGTCTGGACAGCGCGCTTGCTGTGCCGGGCGCGCACGTCCATCTCTATGGCAAGGCCGTCAGTATGCCGGGCCGAAAGATGGGGCATGTCACCGCCATCGCCGACACGCTGGCTGAAGCCGAACAAACCGCCCTCCGCAGCGCCGCACTGATCAAGTTTGGTTCCCCCGCATGAAAACGAACGTACCGCCGATCGCCATCGTCATGGGTAGTGACTCTGACTGGCCCACCCTCAAACCGGCCGCCGACATCTGCGCCGACTTCGGCGTCGCCTGCGACGTGCGGGTGCTCTCCGCCCATCGTACGCCCCTCGACATGATGCGCTTTGCCCGGCAGGCCCATCGCCGCGGCGTGCGGGTGATCATCGCCGGTGCCGGTGGCGCCGCCCATCTGCCGGGCATGATGGCCGCGCTCACCCCGCTGCCGGTCGTGGGTGTGCCGGTCGAGAGCAAGGTCGTGGGCGGGCTCGATTCGCTGCTGTCCATCGTCCAGATGCCGGGCGGTGTGCCCGTGGCCACGGTGTCCATTGGCGGCGGCCGCAATGCCGGCCTGCTGGCGCTGCGCATCCTGGGCCTTGCCGATGCCGGCCTGATCCAGCGGATGAGCGCTTTCCAGACCAAGCTCGCCGTGGAGGTGCGCGGGCGCAACCGGCGGTTGCAGGCGCAGATCAAGTCGGCGGGCAAAGGCTGACCGGCCGATGCTCGAGGCGATCCAAGCCAATCTCCTCTCACCGGCGGTACTCTTTTTCGCGCTCGGGCTGGTGGCGGCGCTGCTGCGCAGCGAACTGAAGTTTCCCGAGCCGCTCTACGCGGCGCTGACGATCTACCTGCTGGTCGCGATCGGCTTCAAAGGCGGTGTCGCCATGGCCGAGGCCGGCCTGGGCCAGATCTGGCTGCCGGGACTCGCGGCGATCGCGCTGGGATGCGCCATTCCGCTTTGGACCTATCCGGTCCTGCGTTTCGGTGGGCGGTTGCCAGCCGTGGATGCAGCGGCGATTGCCGCGCACTACGGGTCCGTCAGTGCCGTCACGTTCATCGCGGCCACCAACTACCTCAAGTCGATCGGGCAGCCGTATGAAAGCTACGCGATCGCCTTCCTGGCGGTGATGGAATCGCCGGCAATTCTCGTCGGCGTCGTTCTGGGCAAGCTTGCGACCCGCCGTGCCGGCGGCGCCGGCACCCCATTGCGCACGGTGGTGCATGAGGCACTCTTTGGCCGCAGCATCTTCCTCTTGCTGGGGGCGCTCGTGATTGGAGCCATCTGCGGCCCGGCCGGGATGGACAAGGTCGGTCCGTTCTTCGTGACACCGTTCCAAGGAGTGCTGGCGCTGTTCCTCCTTGAGATGGGCATCGTGGCCGGTCGGCGCCTCGAGGACCTGCGGAAGGTGGGCCTCTTCCTCCTCGCCTTCGGCATCGTCGTGCCGCTCGTGAACGGGGCGATCGGGGTGGTGCTCGGGCAGGCGACCGGGTTGGAACTCGGGGGCGCCACGCTGCTCGGGGTCCTGGCTGCGAGCGCCTCCTACATCGCGGCGCCGGCGGCGATCCGGCTGTCGCTGCCGGAGGCGAATCCGACGCTTTACCTCACGGCGTCGCTGGCCGTGACCTTCCCCTTCAACATTGCGCTGGGGATCCCCCTGTACTTTGCGATCGCCCGCCACCTCTACGCCTGAAGCCATGAACACGCACCCGATGAAACTCGTCACAATCGTCTGCGAGGCCTACGCGAAGGAGGCCGTCACCAAGCTGCTGGGCGAGGTTGGCGCCGTGGGCTACACGATATTCCCGGTCGAGGGCAGCGGCGCGCGCGGCCGGCGGCCGGCGGATATCCCGGAGTATGCGAACATCCAGGTCGAGGTGATCACCCGCCCGGAAGTGGCCGCCCAGCTGCTGCAGCGTCTCGAGCAGGAGTTTTTCCCGCGCTACGGAATGGTGGCCTTTGAGTCGGACGTGCGCGTCCTGCGGCCGGCCAAATTCTAGCTGAAGAATCCCGCGGGCAGGGCGGCGAGGTCCACATTGCCGCCGGATAGGATGATCCCGACCCGACGGCCCCGGACCTCGACCTTTCCTTCCTGGATCGCGGCGAAGGGCACGGCGGCGGAAGGCTCGACGATGACCTTGAGCTCCTCCCAAAGGGTGCGCATCGCCGCGACGATGCCGGCTTCGGACACGGTGACGACATCGTCCACATGCCGCTGGATGAGCGGGAAATTATTCGCCCCGATGGTCGTGCGCAGGCCGTCGGCGATCGTCGCGACCTTGTCCGCCGGCACGATGCGGCCGGCACGGAATGAACGGGCGGCATCGTCTGCGCCCGCGGGCTCGGTCGCGATCACGCGAATGCCGGGACGCAGGGCCTTGGCCGCCACGGCGGTGCCGCAGAGCAGGCCGCCGCCGCCGACCGGGCAGAGGATGAGATCGAGATCGGCGTGCTCTTCGAGCAGTTCCACCGCCGCGGTCGCCTGACCGGCCATGACGAGAAAGTCATTGTAGGGGTGCACGAGCGTCGCGCCGGTCTCGGCTTGGATCCGCGCGCAGGTCGCCTCGCGGGCGGCGGCGGTGGGCTCGCAGAAGGTGATGCGACCGCCGAGGCGCTCGACGTTTTGGATCTTAGTCCGCGCTGAGTTCGACGGCATCACGATGTAGGCCGGGATCCCGCGCAGGCGGGCGGCACGGGCCACGGCGGCGGCGTGGTTGCCGGATGAATGCGTGGCGACCCCGCGGGCGGCCTCGGCCGCGGTGAGCGCAAAGATGGCATTGGTCGCCCCGCGCGCCTTGAAGGCGCCGACGTGCTGGAGGTTCTCGCATTTGAACCACAGCGATCCGCCGCAGGCCGCATCGAGCCAGTCGCTGCGCAGCACGGGCGTGCGGACGATGTGTGGCCGGATGCGGTCGTGCGCGGTGCGGATGGCGGCGAGGTCGAGGGACATGGTTGGGGGAACGCCCAACGCTGCACCCTGAACGTCGAACGCTCAAGTGTGGGGAGCGGGTGCTTGCAGAAAATGCGTGGACGAGCAGAATGCGCTCATGGTCAAAAAGCTCCTCCACACCCGCATGCGCGTAAACGATCTGGCGCGGACGGTTAAGTTCTACCAGGACGCCCTCGGGCTGAAACTCTCGCGGCAACACACATCGCCCCGCGGGGCGCAGCTGGCCTTCCTGCAGACGCCGAACAGCGACGAGGAGATCGAGATCTGCCAGATGCCGCCCGGGGCTCCGGCGGTGCAGGTGCAGCCGGATCTCATGCACCTGGCGTTCGAGGTCGATAACCTCGAAGCCTTTGCGGCGGACCTGAAGAAGAAGGGTTTCGCGCTCAGCGACGGCCCCACGCAGACCGGCAGCGGCTCTGTCATCGCCTTCATCGACGCACCCGAGGGGTACGAGGTGGAGCTGATCCAGCGGAAGTAAGGGTGGGGGCCCTTATCCCTCGCTTCGCTCCCACGCGAAGAGGTACTGCTGGGCCAAACCTGCCAGCGGGCCGAAATGCACGCGGCCGAAGTGGGCGACCTGCGCGGGGGTCCAGCCGGCGAGGCCGTAGTGACGGGTCATCGCTTTGAGGATCCACGTGTCGACCGGGAAGGCCTCCAACTGGCCCGCGCCGAAGAGCAGGACGCAGTCGGCAACCTTCTCGCCGACGCCCGGCAATTCGAGCAGGCGCGTCTTGGCGGCGGCGTACGGCAGGTTTTCGGTTTCGTCGAGCCAACCGGGCCGAGCGGCCAGGAATTGGGCGGTCGCGTGGATATAGCGCGCCCGGAAGCCGAGCAGGCATGCGCGGAGGTCGCCTTCGTTCACGCGGGCGAGTTCGGCCCACGTCGGCAGGCGGTGGCCGAGGGCGGGAGGCAATGCCGGATGCGTTGTGAGCACGGGTCGACCGTGACGTTCGGCAAGCAGTGCGACCATCTGGCGAATCTGCACGATCTGCTTGGTCGCGCTGCAGAGAAAACAGAGCAGCGTCTCGCCGAAAGGCTGGCGCGGGATCGTGAGGCCGGGAAAGGCGGCAAGGCAGCGGGAAAGGTGCGCGTCACTCCGCCAGGGCAGCGAATCCGTCAGCGCGGAGAAATCGCGTCCGCCCGTCAGATAGGCCGGCAAGGCCGAAGCGACACGCTCGCGAATTGCAGCCGGCGCGGACCACTCGATGCGTCCAGCGTCGGGCGGTCCGGAGAGGCGCACGCGAACGACATTATCGCCCCAGATGCCCTGCCAGGTGTCGCGTTCCTGCCGGTGCCAGCGAAACGATTGGCCGCCATCGAGGATCTCGGCGAGGACCCGCGGCGAGAGCGCAGGGGAGGCGGGCCATGGCTGCCAGTCGGACCAGGTCACCGCATTCATGCAGCCGGGGTGCGATCGGAGGGGCTATTTGCTCCAGAGAAAACTCTGCCCGCTGCCGACCTCGCGGCCGTCGGCGGTGAGCAGGCGCAGGCGCCAGGCGACGGGCTGCGTGTCCTTGCCGGGCCAATCGGCACCGGTGAGGCCCAGATTGAAGACATGCCCGCCCGCGGGTACCGCGGCGGAAAACGTGTACGTGCGCGCCACCGGGGAGTCCGGCTTGATGACCTTGAGTTCGAACCGCGCGTCGGCGATGGCGTCGCCGGGGTTGTCGGTGCGAACGAGGTAGTAGAACCCGTTGCGCTGGCTGGCTTGCGTGCGAACGACGGTCTGCCGGCCGGTGTTTTCCTTGCCCCCGAAATACTCGGAGATGCGCTCAAACGAGGCCGCCTCCCGCCAGGCGGGCCAGATGCGGACAAACGTGACGTCAGCGGCGGAGAGCGCGGAGACGAGCGCGCTGAAGATCAGAAGCAGCAGGGAGACTTTGAGAGACTTGGCCACGGAGGAGGAGAGACCGACAGAAACAGGATTCGGAAACTTTGGGAAAACAAAATCGCTGAACCGTGTATTTGGGTAGCGCCCGGCCTCCGGACGGGCGGAGTGATGCCCGGTGTCAGGTTAACGGCCCGTCCGGAGGCCGGGCCCTACCCAAAGGCGGATTATTCCTGGCTCTTGAGGTACACTTTCTTGTATTGGTGGAAGCCCAGGAGCGCCGGTTCCCAGCCCTGCACGGCGGGATGGATGAGGTAGGTGCGGGCGCCCCAGAAGATCGGCGTGACCGGGGCTTCGGCGAGGAGGCGGGCTTCGGCCTGCTGGAAGAGCTCGAGGCGGGCGGCGGAAGCGGTCGCGGCTGCAGCCTGGGCGATGAGGTCGTCGTAGGCCGCGTCCTTCCAGCCGGTCCAGTTGTTGCCGCCCTGACTGACGAACAGGTCGAGGAAGGTCACCGGGTCGGCGAAGTCACCGATCCAGCCGGCGCCGGAGATCTGGTAGTCGAGGTTCTGCTGGTTCTGCACCCAGGTCTTCTGCTCGAGCGTGCGGATCTCGAGCTGCACGCCGAGTTCCTTGGCCCAGCGGGCCTGGAGGACCTCGGCCATGCCGGGCTGCTGTGCGTCGTTGCGCACCTGCAGGGCGATGACGGGCAGGCCGCGGCCGCCCGGGAAACCGGCCTCGGCCAGCAGCGCGCGGGCCTGGTCAAAATCGGCGCCGACGCTGGCGCGCGCCGTGTAGCCGGCGAGATCGGGCGGGGTGAAATGGGTCGCAGGCGGATTGGCCCCGCGCAGGACGCTGAGCGCGATCGCCGGACGGTCGATCGCGAGGGCAAAGGCGCGGCGGATGCGCGCGTCGGTGAAAGGCGGTTTCGTGGTGTTGAACCGCAGGAAGATCGTCTGGAGAAACGGATCCACGCGGAGGGCCGTCGGGTTCTGTTCGCGATAGGGGGCAAGCTTGGTCGAGGGCAGGGCGTGGGTGACGTGCACCTGACCGGCGCGGAAATTGCGCTCCTCGGTTTCGGGGCTCTCGGTGGGCAGGAAGAGGATGGCCTGCAGGCGCACGGCGGCGACGTCCCAGTAATGAAGATTGCGCGTGACCTTCACGTGGGCGTTCGGGCGCCATTCCGCAAAGGTGAACGGTCCGTTGCCGACGAGATGAGAGCGGGTCCAGTCGTTGGCGCGGTCGGTCGCGGCGCCCGTGGCGGCGATCGCACGAGGGTTGAGCGGGAACCAGACCGGATTGGCTGTGAGGGCTGGCAGGTAGGGCGTGGGTCGCTCGAGTGTCAGGCGCAGCGTGTGGTCGTCGATGGCCTCGGCACCGAGGGCGGCGGGATCGGTCAAAGTACCGGCGTTGAACGCCGCGGCGTTTTTCAGCGGATGGAGGAGATACGCGTACTCCGCGCCGAGCGCGGGCGTCAGGGCGCGACGCCAGGCGAAGATGAAGTCGCTTGCGACCAAGGGCTCGCCGTTGGACCACTTCAGGCCGGGGCGCAGGTGGAACGTATAGACGAGGCCGTCGGCCGAGACGTCCCACCGTTCGGCGGCGGCGGGCACGGCACGGGAGGTGGTTTCATCGAGGGCGCACAGGCCCTCGAAGAGCGCGAGCAGGATGTTCTGGTCGGTGTAAGCCGAGACCAGATGCGGGTCGAGGGACTGGGGCTCGGCGCCGTTGCCGAGGAGGAGCGTCTGGGTGCGAACCCCGGCCTCCGCCGGCGTCGTGCGCTCCCCGCAGCCGGCGAGCAGCAGACCGAGGACAGAGGACAGAAGGCAGAGGAGCTGAAGGGACCGACGCATGGGTGGTAACCTTGGGCGGGAATGCCGCGAAAGGCAAAGCGTCAGGCGTCGCGCTAAGCCGCGGAGGAGTCGGCGAGGGCCGCTTCCTCCCGTTCGCGGCGGAACTGGTTCATGTAGAGATCGTAGTAGTGTCCGCGCTGACGCAGCAGTTCCTCATGTGTGCCGCTCTCTTCGATGCGACCCTTGGTGATGACGAGGATGCGGTCGGCGCCGCGGATCGTGCTCAGGCGGTGGGCGATCACGAAGCTGATGCGACCGGCGAAGATCGTCTCGAGCCCGCGCTGGATAAGCTGCTCGGTCTCGGTGTCGATCGACGACGTGGCCTCGTCCATGACGAAGATCTGCGGGTTGGCCAGCAGGGCGCGGGCGAAGGAGAGGAGCTGGCGCTGGCCGGTGGAGAGGCGGTTGCCGCCCTCGCCGACGGACGAGTCGTAGCCCTGCTCCATCTGCATGATGAACTCGTGGGCGTTGACCAGCTTGGCGGCCTGCTCGACCTCGGCGTCGGTGGCGGTGAGGCGGCCGTAGCGGATGTTCTCGCGGACGGAGCCCTTGAACAGGTGGGGCGTCTGCAGGACGATGCCGAGCTGCGCCTGCAGCCAGGCGAGGGAGCGCTCGCGGTAATCGACGCCGTTGATGAGGATCGACCCGGAGGTGGGCTCGTAGAATCGGCAGACGAGCGAAACGATCGTGCTCTTGCCGCCGCCGGAGGGCCCGACGAGGGCGATGGTCTGGCCGGCCTGCACGGTGAGATTGAAGTCCTGCAGCACGACGGGTCCGTTTTCGTAACGGAACGTGACGTCGCGGAACTCGATTGTCTCGATGCGCGCCGGGTAACCGTCAGGCGCGGTTGCGGATGGGACCCGGCTGGTATCGGACAGCCCGGAGCCCTTCTCATCCCCGGTGTCCGCGATCCGATATTGCGCGAGCCGCGCGAGCACTGCCGGGCTGTCCTTGATCTGCGGGTCGGTGGCGAGCAGGCCCATGACGCGCTCGCCGGCGGCCTGGGCGCCCTGCATCTCGGTCAGCTTCTGGGCGAGGGAGTTGATGGGGTTGAAGAACATGCCCGCGAAATTCACGAACGCGACGAGGGTGCCGAGCGTCATGCTGTCGTTGAGCGTGAGCCAGCCGCCGCGCCACAGGGCGAGGCCGGCGGCGACGCTGCTGAGCGTGGTGACGAGGGGGAAGAAGAGGGCGTTCTGCCTCGCGTTGAGCACCGAGGCGGCGAGCATGGCGGAAGAGAGATCCTGGAATTCGCCGAGGTTTTCGCGCTCGCGGACGAGGGTCTTGGTGGTGCGGACGCCCTGGATGGACTCGTTGTAGCTGGCGGTGATCTGGGAGTTGTATTTCCGGATGTCGCGGGCGCTCATGAGCATCCGTTTCTGGAAAAACTTGGCGATGACGGCCAGCGGCGGGACGACGGCGAGGACGATGAGGCCGAGGCGCCAGTTCATGATGAGCAGGCTGACGGCGATCATGCACACGAGGCTCAGGCCCCAGACGATGTCGAGGAAGCCCCACGAGATGACGCGGGCGAGGCGGTCGCAGTCGGAGGTGAGCCGGCTGATCAGCCAGCCGACCGGCCGCGTGTCGAAGAATGCGAACTCGAGCTGCTGGAGGCGCTCGAAGCTGTCGCGGCGGATGTCGTGCGCGAGGCGGTTCGAGAGGTTGCCGGCCATCTCGATGAACACCCAGATGCCGGTGCAGATCGCGAGCGTGATGCCAAGGTACACGGCGATGTAGCGCATGAACGGGGCTGCGGCCCCGTCGCGCATCACGCCGTCGATGACCCAGCGGGTGACGAGGGCGTAGGCGGCGTCGCACATCGCGATCGTGACGGCGGCGACGGCGAGCGGGATCAGGTAGCGCTTCATCACGAGCGCGCGGCGGAAGATCTTCCACCACAGCCCGGCGTCGAGCTTGGCCTTGAATTCGTCTTCTTGGTGAAATTGGGCGGACATGGTGAAGGGGGTTAGTTTTTCAGCTCCGCCTGGAGCTCGGTCTCCACATTCGACTGGATCTGCCAGAGGCGGCGGTAGAGGCCGGGCTGGGTGGAGAGTTCGGCGTGGGTGCCGGTCTGGATGATACGGCCGTGATCGAGCACGATCACGCGATCGGCGTGGACGAGCGTCGAGAGGCGGTGGGCGATGACGAGGGTGGTGGCGCGGCCGCGGCGCTCACGGAGGGCGTCGAGGATCATGGTCTCGGTCTCAGCGTCGATGGCACTCATCGCGTCGTCGAGGATCAGGAGCGGCGGGCGCTTGAGCACGGCGCGGGCGATGGCGACGCGCTGGCGCTGGCCACCGGAGAGCGTGATGCCGCGTTCGCCGATGACGGTGGCGTAGCCGTGCTCGAAGCTGAGGATGGTGTCATGGATGCACGCGGTGCGCGCCGCGGCCTCGACCTCGTGATCCGGCGCGTCGCCGCGACCGAGGCGCAGGTTGTCGCGCAGCGTCTTGGAGAAAAGGAACGGCTCCTGCATGACGACGCCGATCTGCGACCGCACCCACTTGCGGGGCAGCGTCGAGAGTTCGAGGCCGTCGAACCGGATCGAACCCTCCGTGTAGTCGTAGAGCCGCAGCAGGAGGTGCATGAGCGTGCTCTTGCCGGAGCCGGACGGGCCGAGGATCGCCAGGGTCTCGCCGGGCTGCACGTCGAACGACAGGCCGTTGAGCGCGCCGCGGCCGTCGGCATTGCCTGGGGTGCCGGCATGGGCGAAGCGCAGGTCGCGCACGGCGATGCGGCCGGAGAAGGCCGCGGGCAAGTTGGCCGGGGCCGGGGGTTCGGACTCGCGGGCGACGGCAAGGATCTCGCGGATGCGGCCAAGGGCGACCGAGGTCTTGCCAAGGTCGGTGAGGATGCGCCCCATCTGCCGCACGGGCCAGAGCATGATGCCGAGGTAGGAGACGAAGGCGAACAGCAGGCCGACCGTGAGCGTGCCCTGGGTGATCCACCAGGCGCCCACGAGCAGCGTGAGGCCGATCTGGCTGAGGGCGACGAGGTCGCTGATCGACCAGTACCAGGACATGAGTCGCAGCATGTGCAGGCTGCGGTCGCGGTAGCGCTGGTTGGGCGCGGCGAACTTGGCGCGCTCGAAGTCCTGGCGCGCGAAGGCGCGGACGACGCGGATGCCGGTCAGGTTCTCCTGGATCACGGCCGTGAGGGCACCCTCGGCCTCCTCGACCTCCTTGAACACGTGCTGGACGCGGCGGAAGTACACGTAGGCGTAGACGGTGATCGGAATGATGAGCGCGAAGGAAACGAGCGTCATCGGCACGTGCAGTGCGAACAGCAGGGGCAGGGCGGTCGCGGCGAGGAAGAGCGCGTTGCCGATCTCCATCACCTGGGAGGCGAGGAACTGCCGGGTGGTCTCGACGTCGCTGGTGCAGCGTTGCACAAGATCGCCCGTGTCGGCCCGGTCATGGTGCCGCGCCGGCAGGTGGTTGAGGTGGTCGTAGAGTTCGTCCTTGAGCCGCCGGGCGATGCCGTCGCTGGCCAGTGCGGCCTGCCAGCCCTTGAGGTAGCTGAAGAGGCCGCTGAGCGCCGTGAGCACCACCATCGCGAGCGGGGCGATCCACAGGTGGGCGCGCAGGTAGTCCGCACCGCCGAGGGCGCTGAGGAAGGCGCTGATGAGCGGCGGCGTGTCGGCGCCGACGACGCGTTGGGCCACGGCGTAGTCGATCGTGGCGCTGCCGACGAGGGGCACGGTGAAGTTGATCACCGTGGCCAGCACGAGACAGGCCAGGGCCAGGCCGTAGCGCAGGCGGTGGCCGCGCATGATGGACCAGATGACTTGGAGTTGGGAAAACATGGAAAGAGAGGAGGGAGGACGAAGTGGTAGAAAATGAAAAAACCCGCTCGGGGAGGAGCGGGTTCAGGAGTCAACGGATTCGTCTTGCCTGGGGGCCCGCTCTTTCGACGCGGGCGGTGCCTTCCTTCAGAGGTTCAGGGTACCCGCCAGCGCGACGAGGGAAATGTAGGAAGGGTCGCGATGATTCATAATTTGGCGGGGGGAGGACAGGCGGAGAAAAAGAGTTCGCGCCGCCGCTGGCAAGCGAGGATTTTTTCCTAATATCCCGTCGGATCGCCCGTATTACCCATTGCCGCAACCCATGGCCAACGAACAACCCAATGGAAAGGCAGCGCCGGACGATGCAGACGTCGAATTCCTCGAACGCACCTTCAAGGAGCAGCAGGCTCCGCTCACCCGCTATGCCACGCGCCTCCTGGGCGACGCGGACCGGGCTCGCGACGTGGTGCAGGATGTGTTCCTCCGTCTCCTGCGGCAGGACCGCGCGGAGGTGGCCGGCCACGCGGTGGAGTGGCTGTTCACCGTCTGTCGCCACCGTGCGCTCGACGTGTTGCGCAAGGAGGGTCGGATGAAACGCTTCGAAGAAGGCGAGATGGAGCGGGTCGCGGCGACCGAGGCGCGGCCCAGTCGGGCGGTCGAGGCGGCGGAGACGCAGGCCTCGGTGCTCGCGCTCATCGAGCAGTTGACCCCGCAGCAGCAGGAGGTCGTCCGGCTCAAGTTTCAGAACGGATTCAGCTACAAGGAAATCAGCCGCATCACCGAACTCTCGGTGACCAATGTCGGCTTCATCATTCACACGGCCGTGGCGCGCCTGCGCACGGCCATGGCCGCACAACGGCCCTGAGGACACCATGAGCACCCAACCCTTTTCTACTGACGATCCGCAACTCACGGCCTATGCCCTGGGCGAACTCGACGAGGCCGAACGCGCCGCGGTCGAGGCCCGGCTCCGCGACGATCCCGCGGCCCGCGCCGCGGTGGAGGCGATCCGCGCCACCGCTGTGCACCTTGAGACCGCATTGGCGGCCGAGCCCCTGCCGGAGGTGCGGCCGGCCCGGCCCGCGCCCCGGCGGCGCCTGGGCCGGATCATTCGGTTGCCTCAGTTCTACTATGTTACCGCCACGCTGGCGGCCGCGTGCTTCGTCGTGCTGGTGGCGGTCCGCGGGCCGGAGACGACTCCGCCACCAACCGAGGCTCCGCTGATTGAGGCCACGGGGCTGGTGCAGGATGCGGTGGCGACGGCCAAGCGCGAACGGGTTGAGCCCGCACCCGCGCCGGCACCGGCGACGGTCACAATGCAGGCGGAAGCCCGGCAACAACACGAGGTCTCGGCGGCCGCAGCCGTGCGTGAGAACGAGACCCGTGCGGTGGCTGCCAAAGCGAAACGGGCCCAGATCGCCGAGTTCAAAGTCGATGCCGGGAAGGACTATGCCGCGTTGCGGGCGAAGGGTGGGGCTGCCACCCGCATCGGGATGGAAATCCAACGGGTACCGGCAGCCTATGGAACGAATGTGACCTTGGGCATCGTCGCCGACCCGGG
>CAZGJB010000011.1:17930-27355 GCA_964526145.1 uncultured Opitutaceae bacterium | reverse complement strand
GCGAATGGCTGTAGCTGCCGTAGGGCGAGGAGACGAACGTCGCGTGGATGTCGTCCGCTGGGCGGCCGAGGGCGCTGTGCATCGAAACCCAGCCGACGTCGCGGAAATGGCGGTTGGCGGGCAGCTCCGACAGCGGCGCCGGGGCCGGCAGCGGGCGGGTCGAGGCGAGGAAGCTGCGGACGAGGTACTCCGGACCGGTGGGATAGACCCGGTCGAGGCCCTGCAGGCCCCGGCCATCGGGGCGAGCGCGCGGGTCCGTGCAGAGCTGGGCGTAGCTGACGAGCTGGCCGTTTTGTTGCACGCGGGCCAGGTGCAGCATGAACGCGGCGACGCCCGGCTCGAGGTTGAACATGCCGGCGTTGGAGAGGTCGCCGAACTGCGTGTGGCGGTACGGTTGCACGTTGTAGATCTGGAAGTACGGGGTCTGCCGCCAGAACGGCGTCGCATAGGCGGTGGGGTCGCCAAGGGCCAGAAGGGCATCCTGGAAGGCGGCATGCTCCATCACCCCGCGCCAGTAGGCGACGCCCTCGGCCCAGCCGCCGTCGTCGCCGCCCCAGGGCGGGAAGCGGTCACGGTAGAAGGCCTGGGCAAACTCCCACCACGCGCGCGCCTCCGGCAGGTCATCCCAGAGGGCAAGCCCGGCGAGGCCGGTCATCGGCATGAAGCGCACTGGGTGGCTCGAGGGTTCGACCGCAAGGGAGTTGTAGCGCAGGTCGCCGGTGCGCGCCTTCTGGATAAAATGCAGGGACTGGGCGCCGCGCTCGCGGTAGTGGGCGAGGAGCTGGGTGCGCTCGGCCGCGGTGAACTGGGTCCGGATCTGGTCGTAAACCAGCGGAAGCTTTCGCCAGAGACGGAAGTGGGCCTCGTCATTATAACGGATGCTGGTCGCGCCGCGGCTGGGGCCCTTTTTCCAGCCCGAGGCATCGAGGCTCCATTCCGCCTCGGCGAGAAGGAACGCCTTCGCCTTCGCGAGATATCTTTCCTCGCCGGTCACGCGCCAGAGCAGCGCCGCCGCCTCGGCGATGCCGGCGACGCGACCGCAGACATCCTGCGCCGCGCGCCACTGGTCGGCCGCGGCCTGTCCGCGTCGGGCGGGACTCGGGTCACCGTACGTCAGGGGTTCGTCCGGGAATGGGTGATCGATCCAGTCGCGATCGAAGTCCGCCTTGATCCGCGCAAACGCGGCCGCGCCCTCGCCTTGGGTGACGTAGGCGCGGAACGCTGCCTCCTGCCCGGCCAGCACCAGCGTGCGCGGAGCTTGCGGCGGGATCGGCGCGGCGGTGACGAGGGCGGCGCAGGTGAGGGCGAAACCGAGCAGGACGACGGACCGTGGCGGGGTCAGGGCGCGTGACAGCATGGCGGAGAGCAGTTTACCGCGGGGCAGGAGTCTGGAGTGAATCATCGGTCAAGGGAAGCGCGGGCAAGGCCCAGTGCTCGATATGCCAGGGGCCGAGTGACGGGTGGCGCAGTTCCCAGCTGCCCGGGCGGGCGCGAACCAATTCCCACGGCTGGCCCTCGGCCCGATCGCGACCGGTCCAGGCGAGGGCGGCGAGAAAGGTCACACGGTTGGTGTGGGCGGTCTTCAGGATCGGACATACATGGTAGGGCGCATGGACGTGCGTGCGGGGCGTGGAATCGTCGTTGCGATTGTCCCAATCGCCGGCGGTGAAGCCGTGCAGGTTCTGCAGCACCGTGCCGCGTCCGTCGGCGGCAAAAAAGACCAGCGGAGAAACATCAGCCGCCGCGCGCGGTGTCGCCGTCGCGCCGGGCTCGCGGAGCGGCAGCGCGTACCCGCCGACCCGGAAGAGGGCGGGCTGACGGGGCTCGAGGTGATGCACGTGCAGGATCCAGCCGGCGCGCCACCAGATGAAGGATTCGACGCCGGTGTTCACCTGACCGACTTTGAAACCCATGCCGTGCGCGTAGCCCACATGCTGCTCGTCCATCTCCACGCAGACCGTGGAGTGCCGGCCATAGACGCGGCCGTCGGCCAGTTCCTGGGTGAGGGCGCTGTCGAAGGACCAGTCGGTGGCGAAGTCCTTTTTCTTCGCCAGCGTGAAACTCACACCGGTGCGGTAGGCGAGCTTGCTCCATTTCCAGGCTCCGTAGCGGAGCTGGGTATTGCCGACCATGGAGCCGGCGTTGAGGATCTCGACCTCGCCGCCGACGCCGCGCACGAGGAGGCCGGCGGCGGGGATGGGATGGGCGAAATCGCCCCGCTCGCTTGGCAGCGGCTCTTCGGGTGCGTGCCAGAACGCGTGATCGGGCGGCAGCGTGAGGGCGGCGAAACCCTTCGCGCACCAGTACGGCGAGCCGCTGCACGAATACGCCTCGGCGATGGCCTCGAAGCGGTCGGTGAAGCCGAAGGCGAGGCAGCCCTGCTCCTGCGTGATGGGCTGCGCGAGGAAGAAATCGAGATTGCGCGTGCACAGGCGGCGCAGGCGCCCGAGGGGCAGTTCGGTGCTGGCGGTGGCGACGGCGAGGCCGAAGACATTCACCGCGTTGAAGCGATACATGATGGACCGGCCGAAGGCGGGATGCTCGCCGCTGACGGCGAAGAAGTGCTGGTAGTCGCGCACGAACAGCCCGGCCCATTCGCGCCAGCGCCCCGCGCGGACAGGGTCGCGAGAACCATGCAACCGCACCCACCAGAGCCCGTAGAAGTGAAAGGCGTAGGCGTTGTAGTGATCGAAGGCCTGGTTGATGCCGTCCTCGAACCAGCCGCCGCCGCGGTGCATGGTCTCGAGCTGGCGCAGGTGCGTCTCGATCACGGTGCGGTCGGTCGGTCGGGCGTAGCCGTGGCGCCCGAGGAACTCGAGGATGTGCACCGACATGAACAGGTGGTTGTTGTTCACGATGCCACCGCCGCGGCAGGTGCCGAACCAGCGGGCGACCTGGTCCTTGCCGGCCGGCGGCAGCGGATCCCACAGGTCGGCGGGGGCGATCTGCAGGGCGATGGCCATCAGACCCATCTCGACGTGGTGCTGGTGGTAGGAGGCGTCGGGCCCCCAGTAATGCGGACTCGCGGGATCGGTGCCGGCGAGCAGGTCCGCGCGGAACCACCGGGCCAGGAGATCCCGCAGCGCGGCGTCATCCGGATGCGGCGCCGAGCCGAGGAAGTGGGCCGCCAAGGTCAGCGGTCGGGCAAAGGTCTCCAGCCGGTCGGCCTGCGCGTCATGATCGCTGGCCGGGCCGGCGATCGGAATCGAGGCTTCGCCCGGCGCCATGAGGCGGGCGAGCGGTTCGAGCAGACGCCGGGCCTGCAGTTGCCAATGGCGGTAGGCAGCGGGAACGGGCGTGGACATGGTGGTCAGGACGAGCGGTCGAAGACGAACGGGGTGACCACCGCCTCCAGCGGTTCGCCGGCGACGTAGGCCTTCAAGTTGCGCAGGCCGAATGCGCCGGCGTCGCGGCGGCGGTCGGTCGTCGGACCGGCGAGATGAGGCGTGAGCGTGACATTGCGCAGGCCGCGGAAACCGCTGTCGACCGGCAGGGGTTCATCGGCGAACACATCGAGACCGACCTGAATCCGCCCCTCGCGGGCCACGCGCAGGAGCGCGGCCTCGTCGACCACGGCGCCGCGGCCGACATTCACAAAGACGCCGCCGGGCCGGATGAGGCGGAGCAGTTTCTCCGTCACGATCCCGACGGTTTCGGGAATGAGCGGGGCGAGCTCGACGATGATGTCGTTCTCCGCAAACAGCGCCTCGAGCGAACGGGCGCGGCGGACGCCCCAGGTCGTCTCGGCGGCGGCGTCGACATCCGGGGCGAAGACTTGCACCTGGGCGCCGAAAGGTGCGATCAGGCGGACGAACTCACGGGCCACCATGCCGAAGCCATGGATGCCGATGCGCCGGCCGAAGAGCGAGGCGGTCTCGGTGCCGCTGTTTTTCCACCCCTGCTCGAGGTGCATGGCCAGCGCCCAGCTCGTGGCCCGCCGCAGGCAGCAAAGCACGTGAAAGAGCGCCCACTCGGCGACGATGCGGCTGATGGATCCGCCCCAGTTCGAGAGCAGCAGTCCCTGCTCCAGTTGAGTGCGGGTCACCAGTTTTTTGACCGAACCGCAAAGGTAACACACGTAACGCAGGCGCGGCGGCAGCGGGTCGGGCAGCGGGCGCGTCTTCCACGCGGCCACGATGACCTCGGGGTCGAGTTCGCGCAGCAGTAGCGCGGTCTGCGCCGCATCCAGGGCGAGCGGGTCCTGGTGACGGAAGCGGTCGCCGAGGACGAGGAGTTCGGACCACATGGGCTCCGGGAGGAAGTCGCGAACCTCCTCGGCGGTGAGCAGGGCTAGGACAAAGGCGGGCTTGGGCATGAAATGAGGGAGGGGCGGTTCAGGGGAAGTCCGGGGGATAGCATTCGAGCACCGTGCACTCGGGTTCTGGCTCGATGGCGACGGCGCCGAGGCCGGCCGGGAGGAAATATTTCCCGCCAACCCTGAAACGATGGGCTTCACCGGCGGCCCGCAGCGTGCAGGCGCCGGTGGTCACGATCCCGACGTGGGCTGAGGATTCGGTCTTTTGCGTGGCGGCGCGCAGGGTGGAACGCCGGACCCGGAAGCAGGCAGTCCGCTCCGGCCCGATCAGGTCGTCCTGCCAGGAGTCGGGACCGAGGGCGCGGCGCCGCCGGGGCGGGCACCTCGCCTCCACCTGCACGCGGCCGGGCGACCACAGGGAGCGATCGAAGACATCGAGGCAGAACTCGAGGCCGCGCTGCATGAAACGGGCGCTTTCCGGCAGGACGTGGCCACCCCGCTCGAATTCGAAGCGGACCACCAGGTCACTCGGCTCCTGGACCTCGACGAGAAACAATCCCTCGCCCAGGGCGTGCGGCAGGCCACCGGGGACCACGTACGTGTCGCCCGGCCCGACCGGCACGCGATTCATGATCGCAAGCAGCGCAGCGATGTCCTGGCGCTCGATCAGGTCGCGCAGGTGCTCCCGGGAGGGAGGCTCGCGGAAACCGAGATAGATGGCTGGATCGCGCACCTCGGGGCGGACACCGAGGATGTGATAGGCCTCGGTTTTACCCGAGGGCGCCTGCATTCGCTCGCGGGCAAACGCGGCGGAAGGATGAACCTGCAGATGGAGGCGGATCGCCGGGTCGAGCAGCTTGACCAGGACCTGCGGCTGGGCGCCGTGCCGCGCCACGTGCGCGGCGCCGAGGAAATATTCCGGGTCGCCGGCCAGCAGCGTGGCGAAATCATGTTCCTGCCCGCCGACGACGACCCGGGCGGGGCCCTCCGTGATCGCTTCGCGTCCGACGTTGGTCGCCCGGGTGGTGGAGGCGATCCAGTCTTCCGGGAAATGGCTGTCGGCCGGCGCCGGCGCGCCCGCCAGTTGATCGAGCGTGCGGCCGCCGGTGTAGCTGCGCCAGACCCGGTTGGGCGGCAGCAGGACGATTTTGCCGCGGTGGGTCATGATTTGGCAGGTGCAGGTCGACGCGCCTGCTTCACCAGCAGCCAGCCGATGAACATCACCACGCCGCCGCAGAAGATGAAGGCCAGGCGGCCGACGGGCGGATTGGGGATCAGCGCCATCAGGCAGACGAAGGCGCCGTAGGGCAGGCACAGCCAGCCGATCAGCCAGGACTGCTTGTCGTCGGTCGCAGCGGCGGTCTCCTCCTTCGCGTAATCGACGGGCGTCGCGAGGTTGCGGCAGAACCGGTCGATCGCGGCCTTTTGCTCGGGACGTTCGCGGTCGTAGAACAACTTGGTGAAGAGGAACCAGGCCAGACCCGAGCCGAGGATGGTGAAGACGCCGATGCCCTGTTCCCAGTTCTGGCGCTCCCAGTGATTGATGCCGTCCGTCGCGCCAAACGTGCCGATCGCCCAGTTGATGCCGAGGTAGCGGTCGGTGAGGAAGCTGACGACAAAGCACACGACCACGGTCGACCAGCCGGCCCAGCCGGGCGTGCGGCGGATGATGAGGCCGAGCACCAGCGGCACGATATAGGGCGTCGAGACGAGGATCTGGAACTTCAGCATCAGCTCGAAGAGGGTCAGGTCCTTGATCGTGCTGTAGAAGACCGCGACCATGATCACGGTCAGGCCGAGCACGACGGTGGTGAGCTTGCCGGCGCGGAGCAGTTCGGCTTCGCCGGCCTGGGGTCGGAGGATGGGCTGGTAGAAGTTCTTGATGAAGACGCCGGCGTTCTTGTTCAGCCCGGCGTCCATCGAGGACATGGTGGCGGCGAAGATGCCGCTCACGAGCAGGCCGGTCATGCCGACGGGGAAGACCGCCTGCGCGATGGCGAAGAACGACCCCTCCGACGGTTCCTTCAATCGGGGGAAGGTCGCGCCAAGGTCGGGATGGGTGATCGTCGCCAGCATCGGGGGCAGGAACCAGACCACGATGCCGCCGAGGAACAGGCTGCCGGCGAGGAGGGCGGCCCGGCGGGCGTGCTTGCCGTCCTTCACGCACAGGTAACGCGAGGCGTCGTTGATGTTGTTGGTCGAGAGGAACTGCTTGAACAGGATCGCCACGCACCAGAAGAGCAGGAAGTCGTCGGTCGCGAGCTTCTGCAGGTTGAGCGTGGTGGCGGAAAGCTTCTCGACCGCCACGGACCAGCCGCCGACGTGGCTCAGGGCGAGGAAGGTCGTGACCACTGTGACGGGCATCAGAATCAGCACCTGGATGAAATCGCTGGCGAGCACCGCCCAGCTGCCGCCGACGAGGGAGATCAGGAGCACCGACACGCCGGTGACGGCGATCGTCAGGCGGACGTCGATGTCGAAGGCGGCCGAGAAAAACGTGCCGAGACCGTACAGCCAGATGCCGGCGGTCAGCATCTGCAGCGGAAGCGTCACCCAGGTGAACGTCTGCTCGCTCGCGCGCCCGAACCGCTGGCGCACGGCCTCCATCGAGGTGATCACTCGCAGCTGGCGCAGCTTCGGGCCGAACCAGGCGGCGTTGCCGAAGAAGCCGATGGCGTTTGCGAGGTAGATGACCGCGATGGGCCAGCCGTCGGCGTAGGCCCGGCTGGCGGCACCGGTGAACGTCCACGCGCTGAACGAAACCATGAAGGCCGAGCCGCCCGCCATCCACCACAGGACCTGCCCGCCGCTGCGGAAATAGTCGCTGACATTGGTGATGAACCGCCGGAAGACCCAGCTGATCACCAGCATGAAGGTGAAGTAGAAGGCCAGGACAGCGTAGTCGTAGACGGTCATGGGGGTGGAGCGGTGGTCAGGGTTGGCTAATAATTATTAAATGCCAAGCCCAAAACCCCGCCGCCCCCGGAATCAGCGGGCCGGACCGGTGGATTCGCCGACGTAAAGCTGCGAGGGCAGGATGACGTCGTGGAAGCTCTCGTCGCCCTCGCCGGTGGCCGTGAGGACGAGGCGCGCGGCGGCCTGGCCGAGCTTTTCGGCCTCGCAGCCGGCGGCCGTGATGCGCGGCTGCTCCTGCTGGGCGAGGGGAGAGTAGTCGGCGGCGGCGACGCTGACATCGCCGGGAACGTTCAGCCCCGCGCGCAGGAGGGCCTGCACGGCGCCGATCGACATGTGCAGGTTGTAGGTGAGGAACGCGGTGGGGAAATCCTTCCGGGTGCGCAGCGGCAGCAATTGCAGCATCGCCTCGGTGCCCTCGGCCCGGTCGCCCTGCTTGAGGAAGACGGCGTAACGCTTGTCGTCAGCCAGGCCCGCGGCCTGCAGGGCTGATTGGTAAGCCTGGTAGCGCGCCTCGTGGCGGCCGAGGCCGACGTTGCCGCCGAGCCAGCCGATCCGGGTGTGCCCGAGTTTGGCGAGATGCTGGACGAGAGCCTCGAGCGCCTGCGGCTCGTTGCCCAGCACGGAGTGGCAGCGGCCGGTGTGACGGGCCGAGACGGCCACGACCCGAGGCTCGATGCGCTTGAGCTGCTGGAGGAAGGTCCCGCGGACCTCGCCAAACAGCACCAGGCCCTGGATGCCGTGCCCGGTGTGGAAGAGCTGCCGCAGCCGGCCCGGCTTCAGGTCATCCTCAGAACCCAAGAACAATGTGGCGTAACCGCGCTCGGCCAGCGCGGAATGCAACCCGTGGAGGACATGGTTGAAGTAGCTGCCCTGCGTGTGGATGTTCAGGCCCGAGCGGAGCACGACGCCCACCTGGCGCATGCGCGCCTCGCGCGGCGATCGCTCCATCCGCATGCCCTTCGGCTGGTAGCCGAGGCTGATGGCGTGGTCCCAGATCCGTTTGTAGGTGTCGGCATTGATGCCCTCCCGGCGTCCATTCAGGACGAGCGAAACCAGGGCTTGGGAGACGCCGAGGTCCTTGGCGAGTTTGGTTTGGGAAATGCGCGCGGGCCGGGCCATCGCGACTATTTTCGCGACGCCACCCGCAAACTCAACCATGGAGTGGGAGCTGGGCGGCGCCCGGAACGCTGGACGTTCGATATTATTCCACACTCGCGGTGGAATTTTCCGCATTCCTCGCTACTCCTATCCCATGCATGAAAACGCGCCTGCTCTTCATTCCCCTGGTGGCGGTCCTGGCGGTTGGTTGGCTTTTTGCCGCTGACATGAAACCGACCAAACCCTCCGCCGCCAAGGACGCCCTCGAGTGCAAGCCGGGCGAGATCTCCGCCTGCGGGCTGCCATCCGAGGTCGTCATCGACATGAGCAAGGCCAAGGTGCAGCGCACCGATGCCGAGTGGCGCCAGCGACTGACACCGCGGCAGTACCAGGTCGCGCGCAAGCAGGGCACGGAGCCGCCCTTCCAGAACGAGTACTGGAACAACCATGCGGATGGCGTCTACGTCTGCGTGGGCTGCGATACGCCGCTGTTCGACAGCACCACCAAGTTTGAAAGCGGGACGGGCTGGCCGAGCTTCTGGCAGCCGATCGAGAAGTCGTTCGTCGCCGTGCAGACCGACTTCAGCCACGGGATGATCCGCGAGGAGACGCACTGCCAGGTCTGCGGCAGCCACCTCGGCCACGTCTTCGACGATGGTCCGCGCCCGACCGGCCAGCGCTACTGCATCAACTCGGCCTCGCTGAAATTCGTGCCCCGCGCCGAATATGCAGCGTGGTTGGCGCAGGGCGCGGCGCGGAAATAGGTCGGCCCCGCCGGGGGCAGGGAACCCGGGCTCGGTTGACAAGCTCTATGGTCGGGATCGTCCTTCCCTCATGAACCTTAATCCCATTGTCCGCGGGTGGCTGCGTTTGCCGTGTTTGCTTGGTCTGTTGGCAGGCCTGCCGGTTTTCGCCGAGCAACCGGCGGATACCGCGGATGAGATTGTTTCAACGGTCCCCATGCGCCTGGTGGCGGCGGAGGGCGCGGGGGTGCACGGGCAGCTCGTCGTCGCCCGGGAAGTCATTGGTGAAGAGCAGGGTAACGATCTGGTCTACACGATTACGGTCGAACCCCGGTTCGGACAGGTCGGACTCGCCGGCGGGGATGATGAAGATTTTTTCCGAAACAAGACCGCCCGCCTCGGTTATTTCGCCT
>CAZGJB010000011.1:0-17920 GCA_964526145.1 uncultured Opitutaceae bacterium | reverse complement strand
CGGGCTACGCCGGCGAGGATTCGTTCACGTACACGGTGCGCAACGAGACCTCGGGCCTGATTTTCCGCAATGAAGTCGTGGTTGAGGTTCAGCCTCCGGCCCCGGTGGTCCTGGAGCGGTTCGAGGTCACCGAGGACCGGGAGCGCATCATGGCCGAGCGGGCGGTCGCGCTGACGACCCGCCCGAACCTTGCCGTCACGCAGCGCGTCCCCAGCCACGAGGATTTCATCCCGGCGGCGGATCGTGCCGCGGATGCCGGCCGGAAGGTGGTCTATGCCCTGGTGGACGAGGCCAAGCCCCGGCACGGGACGGCCCGGCTCGATCGCGCCACCGGCGAGCTCACCTACGCGCCGGATCCCGGGTTCATCGGCGTGGACCGCTTCCACTACTACACCTCCGATGAGCACAATCCCCAGCTCGGGATGGAGAATGTCGTGGTGGTCACCGTCGAGCCGATCCGCGAGGTGAAGCGCCTGATCGCGGACCGCTCGAAGAGCCGCCAGGTGGACCTCGTGTTCGTCATCAACAACTCGCCGTCGATGGCCCCGCACCAGGACCGCATCGCGGCCAACCTCCGCCGCTTCCGGCAGCTCTTCGACGCGCGCGATCTCGACTACCGCATCGGCGTCCTCACGACCGATTTCGTCAATGTGGAGCCGGGCTCGCGGTCGGCGCCGTACAAGTCCGTCCGTTCCGTGGTCCTCGACGCCACGGGCAACCCCGTGCTCGACGGCAAGCAGCGGCCGCGGTCGATCAAGAAGCCGGTGGCCAGCAACGGCCGGCTCGTGACGCTGCCGGTGCTGCCCCAGCCGTGGGTGACCCCGCAGACGCCCGACGGCATCTTTGCCGAGCTCGTGAAGGTCGGCACCAACGGCGACAGCAACCGCACGGCCTTCACGGCGGTGTACAACTTTGTCGCCGGCTTCCAGAGCAACCAGCACGCGATGTTGCGACCCGATGCCACGACGATCGTGGTCTTTTTCATGGACGAGGAGGAGACCCGCATGGCGACGTGGCAGGACCTGCCGGATGGCGGGCGCGAGGCCAAGTGGATCGAAGACGGCAAACTCCCCGAGCTGCTCAAACAGTACAATGGCCGTCGGCCGGCTCAGCGCCTGACGCTCGACAGCTACATCAATTACTGGGTGGTGCGCCCGTTCACCATCGTGAAGGACAACAAGCGCGGGAAAATCGAGATGCACGCCGTGGTGTCACCGGCCAACGTGTCGCATCGGCGGGCGGCCGAACTCACCGGCGGCACGGTGCTGAACATCGAGAGCGACTTCTCCGCCCCGCTTGCGGCCTTGGGCGATCGCATCGCCGACACGGTCGCCGTCGCGCTCGACCCAGTCGCGCCCGGCTCCTCCCTCTACCGACCCAGCCTGCGCGTGCTGGTGGACGGTCAGGAGGTGCCGCCCGATCCGGCCAACGGCTGGATCTACGACGAGCGCACGCACAGCATCCGTTTCCAGGGCGCCGCCAAGCGCCAAGCCTTCACCGCCAAGATCGAGATCACCTACGAGGAGCATCGGTAGGCCGAACTGGGCGTACGCATGCTAAACCGCCCGTCCGGAGGCCGGGCGCTACCCAATACACCGTTGTTTCCTACGCGGTGTTGTCGGCTCAGACCTTCGGGAACTTGAGCCACTTGGCCCCGAGCTTGGAGCTCTTCACCACGGTCTCGATGAAGGCCATGCCGTAAACGCCGTCGTCGGCCGTCGGGTAATCGAGATCCTTGGGCAGCGGCTTGCCCGCGAGTTCCGCCTCGATGGCGCGAAAGGCCTCGAGGTAGATGTTGGCGAAGGCCTCGAGGTAGCCCTCGGGGTGGCCGGCGGGGATGCGGGTGAACTTCTTGCCCTGGTCGCAGATGTACCCGTTGCCGCGGCGCCAGATCTCGCGGGGTTTGTCGCCGTACTTGACGACAAGCTCGTTGGGGAACTCCTGCCGCCACTCGAGTCCGGCCTTGGTGCCGTAGACGCGGATGTTGAGCATGTTCTCGTCGCCGATGCTGATCTGCGAGGAGTGCAGCACTCCCTTGGCGCCGCCCTTGTAGCGGACGAGGATGTTGCCGTCGTCGTCGAGCTTGCGGCCCTTGACGAAGGTCGTGAGGTCGGCGCAGAGGGAATCGATCTCGAGGCCCGTGATGTAGCGGGCGAGATTCTCGGCGTGCGTGCCGATGTCGCCGATGCAGCCGGCGGCGCCGCTGCGCTTGGGGTCGGTGCGCCACGCGGCCTGTTTTTGGTTCGTGCTTTCGAGGAAGGTGGAAAGCCAGCCCTGCGGGTACTCGACGACCACCTTGCGGATGTCGCCGACGGTGCCGTTGCGCACGAGTTCGCGGGCCTGCTTGACCATGACGTTGCCCGTGTAGTTGTGCGTGAGGACGAAGACCTTCTTCGATTTCTTCACGATGGCGCGCAGTTGCTTCGCCTCGGCGAGGTCGAAGGTCGCGGGCTTGTCGAGGACCACGTTGAAGCCGGCCTCGAGGCAGAGCTTGGCGGGCGGGAAGTGCTGGTGGTTGGGCGTGACGATGACGACGAAGTCGAGGCGCTGGCCGGGCGGCAGCTTCGACTCGGCCTTGATCATCTCCTGGTAGGAGCCGTAGGCGCGGTCGGGCTTGACGAACAGGTCCGCGGCGGAGGCCTTGGAGCGCTCGGGGTCGGAGGAGAAGGCGCCCGCGACGAGGCGGGCCTTGCCGTCCATGTGCGCGGCGATGCGATGCACGGCGCCGATGAAGGCCCCGCGCCCGCCGCCGATCATGCCGTAACGGAGTTTGCGATTCATGGCTCGGATCACTGGTTTTTCTTGTCGAACGCCGCGTCGAAGGCGACGGCGCTGGAGGGGAAGTCGACTTTGCGCACGAAGGCGGCGGCCTCGGTGGCGCCGTGGACGCGATCCATGCGGATGTCCTCCCACTCGACGGAGAGCGGGCCGCGGTAGCCGACGTCGTTGAGGGCGACGATGATGTCCTCGAACTTGATGTCGCCGTGACCGAGCGAGCGGAAATCCCAGTGCCGGCGGGCATCGCCGAAGCTCACGTGGCCGCCGAAGACGCCGACGGTGCCGTCACCGTGGCCCCACCAGACGTCCTTCATGTGGGCGTGGTAGATGCGGTTGCCGAAGGCGCGGATGAACTTCACGTAGTCCACGCCCTGGTAGCCGAGGTGCGAGGGGTCGTAGTTGAAGCCGAAGCGCTTGTGACCCTTCACGGCCTCGATGGCACGCTGCGACGAGGCGATGTCGAAGGCGATCTCCGTGGGATGCACCTCGAGGCCGAAGTTGACGTTGACCTTGTCGAAGGCCTCGAGGATCGGGCCAAAACGCTTGCCGAAATCGGCGAAGCCCTTGTCCCAGTACGCCTGCGAGGTGGGCGGAAACGCGTAGATCGAGTGCCAGATGGAGGAGCCGGTGAAGCCGTTGACCACGACCGGAAAGTCATCGGCGCTGCGGCGGCCGGGCTTGGCATCGAAGAAGGCGCGGGCGCCGCGGGCCGCGGTGATCATCTTGCGGGCGGCGCGCTTGCGGACCCCCTCGGGATCGCCGTCGCCCCAGACGTCGGGCGGGAGGATGGCCTGATGGCGCTCGTCGATGTTGTCGCAGATTGCCTGACCCACGAGGTGACTCGAGATCGCGTAGCAGGTGAGGCCGTGGGCCTTGAGCAGCGCCCATTTGTCGTGGACGTACTTCTTGGAATTCGCGGCGGCATCGACGTCGAAGTGATCGCCCCAGCAGGCGAGCTCGACGCCGTCGTAGCCCATTTTTTTGACCAGCGGGGCGAGTTGTTCGAGGGGCAGGTCGGCCCACTGGCCGGTGAACAGGGTGACAGGTCGCGGCATAGGATTGGGGGTTGAACTGGCTACCGCCGCGGGGCGCCGGGCGCCCCGGATTGTTCCGCCGACCGGCTCGAGGCGGCAAGGGCAAACTGCCCGCCTTCGTCGAGCCTGCGGCGGGCGGGGCTACGTTTGCTGGTCGAAGACCTCGGGCGTGATCACCGCGGTCAGGGGCTGGCCGGCGGCGAAGGCGCGGAGGTTGCGGAGGGCGTGGCGGCCGGCGTCGGGATAGCGATCGACCGTGGGGCCGGCGATGTGCGGGGTGAGGCTCACGTTGCGCATCCCGCGGAAGGCATGGTCCGGCGCCAGCGGCTCGTCGGCGAAGACATCGAGGCCGACCTGGATCTTGCCTTCCTGCGCGACCCGCAGGAGCGCGGCTTCGTCGGTGATGCCGGCGCGGGCGACGTTGACGAAGACACCGCCGGGCCGGATCAGGCGGAAATGGCGCTCGGTCACGCTGCCGCGCGTGGCGGCGATGAGCGGGGCGAGTTCGACGATGACGTCATTCTCGGCGAAGAGCGCCTCGAGCGAGGCGGCGGGCCGCGCGCCGGTGCGGGCGGCCGCGGCGGCGTCGAAGTCGGGCGCGCAGACCGAGACCTGGCAGTCGAACGAGGCGATCAGCCGGATGAACTCCTTGGCGATCGCGCCGTAGCCGTGGATGCCGACGCGGCGCTCGAAGAGCGAGGCCACCGGGGCGTGCTCCGGGCGCCAGCCGCCCTCTTGGTGCATGGTGAAGGTCCACTGGGTGCCGCGGCGCAGGCACGCGAGGATGTGGTAGAGCGCGCACTCGGCGACCGTGCGGCTGATGGCGCTGCCCCAATTGGTGACAAGGAGTCCCTGGGCGATCTGCGCGCGCGTCACGAGGTGCTTCACCGAGCCGGTCGTGTGGCAGAGGTAACGCAGCCGCGTCGGCGAGGGCTCGGGCAGGCGCGGGGTGTGCCAGCAGGAGAGCACCGCATCCGGCGGATTGGTCGCGAGCAGCTGCGCAAAGGCCTCCGGCTTGACCCCGGTGGGATCCAGCAGCCGGAACTCGGGCGCCAGGGAGCGGAGCTCGTCGAAGAGCGCGCCCGGATAGAAGTGCGCCTGTTCCGCTGGGTTCAGGACGGCAAGGAGCGACTGGAGGCTGGGCATGATCGGGATTCTTATGCGCGAGCCGGCGCCTGCCAACTCGACCGGTATCCTAACTGTATGGAAGCACGGAGACCTGAATCTGGAACTCTGGAACTCAGGAAAGGTGAATTTTGGTTCGTTGGGATTTTTCCAGTGTTCCTGAGTTCCAGATTCGCCCGGCTCCGGGGTGCTCAGTAATACAGCCAGAACTTGCGGCTTTGCTGACGGTAGATGGCGTTGTGCGCCTGCCAGTCGCGCACCCAGGCGGCGGCGTTCACGCGGGCACCGTCGCGCTTGAGGGCCTCGTGAAACGCGGCGGACCCCATGTGGCGCAGGAAGCCGCTGGCGTCGCCGGCGCGGAAGGGATTGGGATTTTTCGGATCGAGGCGGCAGGCGAGGACCATGAGGTGCGCGCTGAGCTCGACGGGATTCCAGTCGTCCCAGTCGCTGATCTCGACGAAGACGCCGGTCTCGGGCTTGCCGTTTTTCCCCGGCACGCTGATGCGGCGATAGGAGAGGCCGGGGAGTTTCAGCGCGCGCAACTCGCGCTCGAGCACGTCGCTGCGCACCGTCCGATGCGAAAGCCCGCGGAAGGCGTAATTGGCGCCCACGCCGTGCCGCAGGCCGAGGTCGAAGCCGGCGTTGGGATCGAAGTAGGTCCCGAGGCCAACCATGGCGTAGCCGACCACGGCCGAGAAATCCTGGATCATCGGCGACGTGGGGATCCACGGCAGGCCGGTCTCCGACCAGCGCATGCTCCGCCGCCAGCCGCGCATGGGGATGACGGTGAGCCTGCCCTTGGCACGCACGGCCTCGGAGACGTTGATGGCGTTGGGCACCTGCAGGACGCCCGGCGACTCCTTGGCCATGCGGGCGATTTCGCCGATGGTGAGACCGTGGACGTAGGGCACGCGGATGGCGCCGACGTAGCTCTTCCACTGCGGATCGAGCGGCGGACCGTCGACCTTGTTGCCGCCGAGGGGATTGGGCCGGTCGAGGACGATGATCTCGACGTGGTTCTCGAAGCAGGCGGCCATGGTGTAGAGCATGGCGCTGACGTAGGTGTAGCTGCGGGTGCCGACGTCCTGCAGGTCCACCACGATCGCATCGAGGCCCTTGAGCATGTCCTTGGTGGGCTTCCGGAACTTCCCGTAGAGCGAGTACACCTTCAACCCGGTGCGCGGGTCGGTGCGGTCGCCGATCTTCACCTCGGCTTTTTCATTCCCGTAGATGCCGTGTTCGGGGCCGAAGAGGGCGACGAGTTTCACCCCCGGGGCGCGGCGGAGGACATCGATCGTGCTTTCGCCGCGGCGGTTGACGCCGGCGGGGTGGGTGAGGAGGCCGATGCGCTTGCCCTTGATCGCGGCGAAGCCCTGGGCCTCGAGGACATCGATGCCGAGCATCACCGGGAACGGCACGGCGGTCGCGGCTGGGGCGGGCGTGGACGCAGGGGCCCGGGCGGGGGCGGACCCGCGGGTGGCGTTGGCCGCGGCCGGACGGGTCGGAGGCTGGCTCGCGCTGCACCCGAACAATCCCAGCACCAGGACGAACCAAGCCAGCAGGTTTTTGAGGGGCAGGGGACGGTTCGGACCAGACATGTCGCGCGTTACTTTGGCGGTGCCGGGTCTTCCGTCGAGCGGGAAGCGCGGACGGCGGGCCGATGTTTCCGCGCGTAGTATTCGGCACCCAGGCGCCAAAGCAGATCGAGGAGCAGGCCGAGCAGGGCGCCGCTGATGACACCGCCGATGACGAGCGAGTTGATCGCCGTCCCGACGCGCCGGCCCCAGTGCATCTCGTGCGGCGGGGGCGGCGGCGCGACCTTGGCCGGCTCGAGTTGCGGAGGGGCCTCCGGGACGGGCGCGGCATCCAGGGCAATCGGCTCGACGGTTTCGAGGCTGCGGCCGAACCCGGAGGCCTCGATCACGGTTTTACCCAGCTGGTGCGTCGCGTAGTAGATCGGCGCGGCGGTGAAGGGGTTGGTGATGAACTGGAGCCCGCCCATGACCATGAAATTGCCGCGCAGCAGCAGGCAGAGGAGGAAGGCGAGCGGCAGCTGCACGCCCATCACGGGCAGCAGCGAGAGGATGGACCCGGCGTAGAACGAGGGCCGGAGATGCGTGGTCTTGAACGACCACAGGTAGGCGCGCTTGCGGGCGGCGTCGGCAAAGCGGCCGATGAGCGGGTATTTGTGGAATACCGCCCGCCGCGGCATGTAGCGCAGGAACTGCTTCAGGCGCCGCAGCCGGGCAAAGCGTTCTTCGCGGGCAATGTGTTCTTCCGGGGGCATGGGGTGTCAGCAATGTTGGCGAACACTCGCCGCGAGCAAGCCGGGCGCCGCTTTGAGCGCTTCCGCGAGCGGCAGTCCGGGCGGGGTGATGGCGTGGAGACGGAGCCCTGGTGGCGGATTGGCGGCTTGGATCTGGCCGGCGAAGACCTGGACCGGCTTGCCGAGGGCCAGCGCCCGGGCGGCGACGGCTCCCGGGCCCTTGCCGTCGAGGGAGCTTTCATCGAACCGACCCTCGCCGGTGATCACGAGATCGGCGGCGGCAAGGCGCGCACCGAGGTCCAGCCAGGATTCGACCAGGTCGACGCCCGAGAGGAGCTGTGCCCCGGCGCCGACCATGAGGCCGAACGCAATGCCGCCCGCCGCCCCTGCGCCCGGCGCATCCATCGCCGTGTCCGGTTGGCCGCAATGATGGCAAAGCATGAGACCCAGGCGCGCGCCGAGACCGTCGAGCCGGGCGAGGTCTTCCACGCGCAGGCCCTTTTGCGGGCCGTACACCGCGGCCGCGCCGCGCGGGCCGAGCAGCGGGTTGGTCACATCGCAGGCGATGCGGATCGGCGGCAGCGGCGCGGTGACCTTTCCCGCGAGGCGCGTCACTTCCGTCCAGCGGGCGGGCACCGGCGGTCGGATCACGTCGCCGTGACAGTTGACGCAGTGGACGCCGAGCGCGTCGAGGGCGCCGAGGCCGAGGTCGTTGGTCGCGCTGCCGCCGACGCCGAGCAAGATGGCGGCGACACCGTGGCTGGCGGCGGCGCGGATGAGTTCACCGGTGCCGGCGGTGGTCGTGTGCCAAGGGTCGCGATCGGCGGGTGCGAGCAGCGCCAGGCCGCTGGCGGTCGCCATTTCGATCACCGCGACAGAGGCGTCGGCCGGGGTTTCCGCCGGCAGATCGAGCCGGGTGCGCGCGGCCGCCGGGATGCGGTCGAGCGCGACCAGGCCGAATCCCGCGGGCTGGGACGTGCCGCGGGGTCCGGTGACGGTGAGCGGTACCATGCGCCCGCCCGCGGCGCGCGTCAGAATGTCGGCGAAACCCTCGCCGCCATCCGCCAGCGGACAGATGTCGGTCGTCCAATGGGGATGGGCCGCCTGCAGCGCCGCGGCGATCACCCTGCAGGCTTGGGGCGCGGTGAGGGCGTCCTTGAATTTGTCGCAGGCGATGAGGACGCGCATGGAAGTTCAGGGACCGACGTACGCGAAGCGCGGCACCGTGCGGCCGGCCTGGGTGATGGTCTCGACGAACATCGGCTGCGGGCGGGTCCACAGGCCGCGCTCGCCGTAGAGCGCCTGGTAAACGACCAGCGGCTCGAGGGTCTCCGAGTGTCGGGCCAGGCCGAGAACGCGGTACTCGTTGCCCTTGTAGTGCCTGTACAGGCCGGGACGAGGTTCGGTGGGAAGCGGCGGGAGCGACTCCATGGATCACCCGAACGTGGCGGATGCCGGGCCCGACGTCGAGACCCTCCCGCGCCGGCGGTGCCGGGCGCCGACACTTGGGCACAAAAAAGCAGGGCCGGCCGAAGCCTGCCCTGCTGAAAGTCGCTGACGGGGACTCAGAACTTCGAGCCGTCGGCCTTGGTGCCGCAGAGCGAGACCTCGAGCCCGAGCTCGGCGGCGAGCGCGGCCTTGGTGTACATCGCGAGATCGGCTTCCTTGGCGCTGTTGGCGTAGGCGACCTGGATGTGGTTGGCTTTGTGGCGGGCCATCATCTGGTCGCGTGTCACGCCGTAGGTGACGGCGTGCATGATCGGCCACTGCTCGGTGGTCTCCTTCCAGCGGCGCTCCGTCTCCGCCCGCGGCAGCGTGATGACCTTGGCGCGGCCGAGGTCCATCTTGAGCTTGCCGTTCTCGAGGAAGATGCGGCTCCAGACGATCTCGCCGGGCTTGGCGATGCCGCGCACGGTGCCGCCGCCGAGGCGGAAATACATGTAGGGCTGCCGCAGGGAGTCGGTGCCCTTGTAGCCGTCAATGTGGTGGGCCGGGGGCGCGCTGCCGGAGATGAGGAACACCCAGACGTATTCCTTCGTCGTGCCGCTCTGGTCGAAGTCGCCCCAGCGCAGGTCGTGCAGGGTATTCTCGACGGGCTGGCTGAGGGCCTGGTGCACGCGGTTGGTCAGGAGGCCGTCGAGGCCGGCGCACTCGTCCACTTCGTTGAAGTGGGTGAGGGGCTGGCCGTCGCGGATGATCTCGCCCTTGGCGTTCGCGACCGGCGGACGGTCGGAGTTGTTGAGGATGCCCTCGACCAGGTCGGACGCGGGGAGCAAGTCCTTGAGGCCCTGCTGGTACTGGATGCCGATGGACTCGCAGCCGAACTCGTCGGCGATGCGGAGCGCGGCGACGTAGGTCTTGCACTGCCAGATCACCTGTTCCTCGGTGAGGTCGGTGTCGGGGTTCGTGCCGAGGTGGAACTTCATGCCCTTGGCCTTGAGCCAGTCATAGACCGCGCGGGCCTCGGTGTCGCTGACCTGCGTCGCGCCGTAGTAGAGGGCGGATTGCGAGAGACGCTCCTTGTAGACGCCGGTCTTGAAGAGCAGCTCGTCGGGGATGATCGCGTTGTACATGCCCATGCAGCCCTCGTCGAAGATGCCCATGATGGACTTCCGGCGGCGCAGGTCGTCGGCGATCTTCTTGGCGAGCGACCGGGCCTTGGGCGGCACGGCGGAGCGGCTGATGCCCTTGACGTGGGCCGTGGGGTGCTTGACCGCGCCGGTCTTCAGCCACTTGGCGAGGTTGGTGAGGAAGAAATCGTCGGTGAAGTCGGCGCTCCAGAGCGTCGAGTACTTCACGCCGGCCTTGGTGAGGGAGCCGTTGAGGTTGAGCATGCCCACGAGACCGGGGGCGGTGCCGGACCAGTTGGCCACGGTCAGGATCGGGGCCTGGTGGGAGATGAGGCCGTGGAGGATGTGGTGCGAGTACTGCCAGACCGCCTCGGCGACGATCAGGGGCGTCTGGGGGTTGATGCCGGCGAAGACCTCCATGCCTTCCTTCTGGGAGGCGATGAAGCCGTGCTTCAGGGCGGGCTTGTACGGGTGGGCGCGCACGAGCTTGTAGCCGAGGCGGGCGACGGCGGCGGTGAGTTGCTTCTCCATCGCCTCCTGGCCGGGCCAGGTCTTCTCGTTGGCGGATTGGCGCAGGTCGCCGTTGGCGACGAGCAGGATGGTCTTGGCGGGGGATTTTTTCATGAGGGATACGGGTTACTAGATAAAATCGGCGGCCTGGGTGCCGCCCGGAAAACCGGCGGAATCGTGATTATGCGCTGGCGCGGCGGCATCCGGAATGGATACTTTGCGAAAAGGCATGGATAAAATCGGCAGTACCGGGACCCGCGCCCTCCTGTCCCAGCAGGTGAGCCGGGCGCGGTATTTCTTCCTCAACCTCGCGCCGGCGCGCGGGGCGCGGACCGGGCCGGCGCTGGGCGGCCGGGAGCTGTGCAATCCCGACTATCGGGTGGACCGCGAGGCGTACGCCTACGCCGGGCTCGAATACGTGGCCGAGGGCGCCGGACGGGTGGAGCTTGACGGGGTCGCGCACGCGCTCACCCCCGGTGCGGTCTTTGCCTACGACCGTGCCACCCGGTGCGCAATTCACACCGATCCGGCACGCCCAATGGTCAAATACTTCGTGTGTCTGGCCGGCGCGAAGGCGGGCCGCCGTCTCGCCCAGGCCGGTGTCGCCCCGGGCCGCGTGCTGCTGCTGGCGGCCCATGCGGAGTTGCGCGGCCTGTTCGAGGACCTGATCCACGAGGGCGAACGCCGCGGCCGGCTCGCCAAGGCGCTCTGCGCGACGCGGCTCGAGCTCCTGCTCCTCAAGGTCGAGGAACACGTCCGCCAGGGCGTCCACGGCGGCGACCCGGCGCGCGAGCGTTTCCTGCGCTGCCGCACCCTCATCGAGGAGCGCGCGGAGCAGCTGGCCACCCTGGAGGAGATCGCCGCCGCCGCCGGCCTGGAGGTGTCGAGCGTGTGCCGGCTCTTCCGTCGCTACCACGACTGCAGCCCATACCAGCACCTCCTGCGCCGCAAGATGACCCTCGCCGCCGAGCACCTCGTGGAGAACGGCGGCCTGGTGAAGGAAGCCGCGCAACGCGTGGGCTTTGCGGATCCGTATCATTTCTCCCGCTGCTTCAAGGCGGTCCACGGCGTCGCGCCCCGCGACCTGCTCCGCTACCGCCGCGCGGGTTGAGAGCGGTCGGACGGTTCGGCGGGCGCATTCGGGCATTGCCCGGCGTGCGGCGGACCGTTTCGCTGGGCGGCCTATGGCCCAGAAAACTGCTCTTGTCACCGGCGCGTCGCGCGGCATCGGCCGCGGCATCGCCCTCGAACTCGCCCGCGCGGGCTGCCGCGTGGCCATCAATTATGCCGGCAACGCCGAGGCGGCCGCCGAGGCGCTCGCCTTGGTCAAGGCGGCGGGTGGCGACGGGTTCATCGTGCAGGGCGACGTGGCGGTGGCCGCCGACCGCGAGCGGCTGGTGGCGGAGACGGTGGCCAAGTTCGGGCGCATCGACGTGCATGTGAACAACGCCGGCGTGGCCCCCAAGGTGCGCGCCGACCTGCTAGACGCCGGCGAGGAGAGCTTCGACCGCCTCTACGCGATCAATCTCAAGGGTCCGTTCTTCCTCTCCCAGCTCGTCGCCAAGCAGATGCTCAAGCAGGCGCCCGACGCCGAGGGTTTCCGCGGCCGCATCGTCAACATCACCTCAATCTCGGTGTACACGGCCTCGATCAACCGCGGCGACTACTGCATGGTGAAGGCCGGGCTGGCGATGATGACCAAGCTCTTTGCCGACCGTCTCGCGAACGACGGCATCAACGTCTACGAGATCCGCCCCGGCGTGATCGCGACCGACATGACCGGCGGCGTGAAGGAGAAGTACGACAAGCTCATCATCCACGACGAGCGGGGCATCACGCCCATCCGCCGCTGGGGCAAGCCCGAGGACATCGGCCGCGCCGTGCGCGCGATCGCCGAGGACCGCTTCCCGTTCTCCACGGGCGCGTGCTTCGACATCGACGGCGGCTTCCACCTGCACCGGCTGTAGGGCGCGAGCATGAAAGCCCGGGCGGCGGTACTGGTCGCGTTGGCCTTGTTGCCATTGGCGTGGGGTCAGGTCCAGTTGGTCAACGTCGTCGATGACGGCGTCGAGCCCGTGGCCGGTCTCTTCGAGGGCGCTGCTGCAACGGTAAGGGCCAGCCAGCTCACGCCGGTTTCTCCGCGGGGGCGTCTCCAGTTTGATCCTGGCGGGAAATTCGCCGTGGCCTATGCCGAAGTCTCGGTCAACTATCAGGTCGCCCGGCTGCTCGACCCAACCCGTTTGCACCGGCCGTCGCGCTATTTTGTCACGGCCTGGGTGACCTTCAAGGCGAAGGCGGATGTGACCCATCTTTACCTGGCGCGCGGGTGGGCGGCGGAAGGCGGCCTGCGTCATGTGCTGGTACGACCGGTCGCGGCTCTTGAGAACGACGGGAAGATCGTCGTGACCGACCGTTTTGAGATCGATGACGACGAACTCGAGGGCAGCCTCAGGGTGCACGTGTTTCGAGGCAGTGAGGAGATTCCCCAGGTCAGCTCGTCCCGAGGCAAGGTCGACCCGCGCGTCGTGTTTAGCCTGGCGCAGGTCGGCAACCTCGCCGGACTGCGGGCGCTGGTCCCGGCTGACGTGCGCCAGGCGATACGCGCTTTCAAAGCCGAGCAGGTGAACGCCATCGTGCGCACTGGAAGGGTCGACGTCCTTGATTTCCTGGTCGCCAGCGGCCTATCCCTGCGTGGCCGCGACGAATCCAAGCGAACGGCGCTTTATGCCGCGGCGGAGACCGGCCGGGCGGGATTGGTCGATCGGCTCCTCCGTGCGGGTGTTCCGATCGAGGGGACGGCGGTTGACGATTCCACGCCGTTGATGGCGGCGGCCAGGCTCGGGCAAACGGAGGTCGTGCGCGCCCTCCTTTCCCATGGCGCCCGGACGAACAAGGCGGACCATTGGGACACCTCGGTGATGGAACTGGCGGCGGAAGGTGGTCACGCGGAGATCGTTGATCTGTTGCTGGCGGCTGGGGCCAAGTGGCCGGGTAAACCCGAACAGCGCGCCCAGTTGTTGGCACGCTCCATCCGGCGAGGACATCTTGACCTGGTTGAGCGCCTGCTTGCGACCGGACTCGATCCCAAAGGGGACAATCACGGCGTCGTGCCGCTCCTGGTGGCGGTGGATGCGATGCAGCCGGCCATCGTGGGGCGGCTGCTCGAACGCGGAGCAGATCCAAACCACCCGGGAAATAAAGGCGTTTCGGCACTGATGTCGGCGGCTGCGCGGGACCGGCTCGATTTGCTGCATCTCCTGGTCAACGCCGGTGCCCAGGTGGATCACGCCGACGACGCGGGCCGGACGGCGCTCGTGGTGGCATGGGAGTCCAACAGCCTCAAGGCGATTGATCTGTTGGAAAAATGTGGCGCGTCCACGGCACCCCTGGCCACACATGGATCCACGGCGCTGACCAAAGCGATCGTGCGCCGTGACGTAGTCAGCGCACGGCGATTGAGCGCGCTCGGAGCCAAGCTGTTGCGTCACCAGCCGGCTGAGGATTCGGTTCTAGCCTACGCGATTGCCTCCGGCCTGGATTCCGTGGTGGTCGACGCGTTGGCCGGAGGATGGAGCTTGGACGAGGAATTGCTTGGCGGATGGTCGATTGCGGGAATCGCACAGCGGTACGGTCAGACCGAGCTGCTGGCGGCCCTGCGTCGGGCCAATGGGGGAGTCGAACCACCGGTGCGGGCGATGCGGGTCAATGCGGCTGCGGCGGACGATCCGCTGCTGCCGGAGCGGCGCGTACCTCCGCGCTACCCGGCCACACTTGTGGCAGAGAAGGCCACCGGCACCGCCACGGTGGAGGCATTCGTAAATCCCAAGGGAGGCATCGTGCTGCCGCGTGTGGTCCAGGCGGACCGACCCGAGTTCGGCGAAGCGGCCGTCCGGGCGGCCTTCGGCTGGTCCTTCATGCGCTCAGCACTCAAGCCGCCCGTGTGGCGCCGCGTGGAGATCCCTTTCGTCTTCAAAAACCCGGAGCTGCAGCACATCCGGAAATTCCAATTGCACGAACTTGACCAGTTGCCTCAGGCGTTGAAGCAGGAGGGGCCTGCAGCACCAGCGGGTCTCGAGGGCCGCATGGACCTGGCCTTCGCCGAAATGCTCATCGACGACACCGGCGGAGTCTATTCGGTCAAGGTGATGGCCGTCACGGAGCCGCGCTGGCGCCAGCCCGTGCAGGAGGCGTTGCAGAAGTGGGAATTTCGTCCGGGCATGGTGGCCGACCGGACCGTATGGAGCCGGTACCGCATCTTTCTTGTCTTGCCGGAGGGGCGGTCGCTGACAGGAGGCAGCGCGAGTGCCGCCCTGGAGCCCGTTGACCGTGATGTACGCCTGCCCCGCATCAAGCAGGCCGTGCAGCCAGAATTGCCGAAGGAACTGTTGCGCGACACAGTAACCCATATCGCACTGGTCTCTTTTGCGATCAGCTCGGATGGCCGCCCCGGCAAGATCCGCGTGCTGGCTTGTTCGTCGCCTCAGATCGAGCACGCGGTGCGCGAGGCCGCCGCCAAATGGTGGTTCGAACCCGGGGCAAAAGATGGACGTTACCTCCGCACCGATCTCATCGTGCCATTCGTGCTCCAACCACCCGGCGCACCACCGCTTTGACTGTGCGCATTTTGTTCGCGCAATTAGCCGCGGCGCGCCTCGCCAAGGGGTAAAAACCAGTAATCGTGCACGATTTGGTATTACCCGGGATAATTCTTGGCCGCCACAATAGGTAGGTGATTGACGCAGCCGGCACCACAACCAGTAGTGGTGCTCCTCGATTTTCTCTTTGGCCAAACTGCTCCGGGAGGGGCGTTTCCAAACGTCGGTCACTCATGTTCACACCCTCATTGTCCCCCCAGACCAACCCAGGCGCCGCGACGCGGCCACCGGTCGGTCGGGCGTGTGAAACCGGTCATCGAACTTTGCCGATTGGCCCGGGCAAAAGGGCCGCCGTTCCGGGTTGGTGATCCAGCCTTCGGTCGCGGCCTTGCCCCCATTGCCAGCGTGTGAACCCGTCCGCCATTTTCCCATGAATTCCACTCAACTTTCCGACCTCGAAGAACCCGAAACCGCCAGCGCGAACCAGCCCGAGCTGGAACGCAAGGGCGCCGAGCTGCTGAGCCGCGCCATCCCGGCCGCCGCGCGGCTGGTGGCGAAGCGTGACGGTTCGCGCATGCGTTTTGACCTGAACAAGATCACCCGCGCCATCGCGCTCGCGTTCCACGAGGTCCGCACGGACAACGCCCCCAACGCCTACCGCGACGACGCGCTGGCGTGCTACGGCCTGCAGAGCTCCGACTTCGCCGAAGTCACCCGCATCGCTGCCGGGGTCTCGCAGATGCTCGAGCTCTACTATCGCGACGGTCGCCACCCGACGATCGAGCAGGTGCAGGACGCGGTCGAGAAGGCGATCGCCGGTGCCGGCCAGTGGGAGGTCGCCCGCGCCTACATGCTCTACCGGGCGCGCCACGCCGAGCGTCGCCTCACGGCTTACGCCAACAACGGCTTGTCCGACTACATCGCGATGGCGAAGTACGCCCGTTACCGCCCGGAACTGGGCCGTCGCGAGATCTTCACCGAGGGCGTGGAGCGCGTGCGCGACATGCACCTGCAATTCTTCGCCGCCAAGCTCGAGCGGCGCCTGCCCGCCGAGCTTCCCGCCGCCGTGGCCGAGCTCGCCGGCGCCAAGGCCGACCTCCTCCAGCGCGCCTGGGGTGGGGCGGACCTCGCCAGCATCATCCGCGACGCCTTCGCCCAGGTCGCGGCCAAGAAGGTGCTGCCGAGCATGCGCTCGATGCAGTTCGGCGGCGAGGCGATCCTCCGCAACCACAGCCGGATGTTCAACTGCAGCTTCTCGAACGTCGACCGGGTCGAGTTCTTCCGCGAATATTTCTACCTCCTCCTGAGCGGCTGCGGCGTCGGCTTCTCCGTCCAGAAGCACCACATCGCGCTGCTGCCGGCGCTCCCGGCCCGCGCCCCGGAGCATGACCTGCCCGTGGTCCACCACCACATCGAGGACACCATCGAGGGCTGGGCCGACGGCCTGCATGCGCTTTTCCAGTCCTTCCTCGAAAGCACCAAGGTCGAGTTCGACTTTTCCGCCATTCGTCCGCGCGGGTCCCCGCTGCGCACCTCCGGCGGCAAGGCTCCCGGCCACCTCCCGCTCAAGAAGGCGCTCGCCCGCGTCGAGGGCATCCTCGAGCAGGCCGCGGGTCGCGCGCTCCGGCCGATCGAGGTTTACGACATCTGCATGTTCATCGCCAAGGCCGTGCTCGCCGGCGGCATCCGCCGCTCGGCCACCATCTGCCTCTTCTCGCCCGACGATGAGGAGATGATGAACGCCAAGACCGGCAACTGGTTCGAGCAGAACCCGCAGCGCTCCGCGTCCAACAATTCCGCCGTCCTCGCCCGCAAGGACGACAATGCGGAGAATTTCCGCAAGCTCTTCAAGGCCCAGAAGGAATTCGGCGAGCCCGGGTTCTACTTCTGCGACAACCCCGAAGCCGGCTGCAACCCGTGCGCCGAGATCAGCCTCCTCCCCGTCGTCGACTGGGAACTCTCACCGGCCGAGCTCGGCGACCTCTACCGCTACGGCTACAAGGGCGACCTACCCGGCACGACCCGCCTCTCCGGTTTCCAGCACTGCAACCTGACGACCATCAACGGCCACGCCGCCGTCTCCGAGACCGCCTTCTACAAGGCCTGTCTCGCCGCCACGGCTATCGGCACGATCCAGGCGGCCTACACGGACATGCCGTACCTCGGGCCGGTCACCCGCCTGCTCAACGAGCACGACGCGCTCCTCGGCGTTTCCATCTGCGGGTTCATGGATAACCCCGGCGTGCTGTTCGACCAGCAGATCCTGAAGCAGGGCGCCAGCCTCTGCCGCGCCGCCAACCAGCTCATCGCGAGCCTCATCGACATCCGCCCGGCCGCGAAGATCTGCACCTGCAAGCCCGAGGGCACCGCCTCGCTCATCCTGAACGCCGCCTCCGGCATCCACCCGCACCACGCCCGCCGCTACTTCCGCCGCGTGCAGGCCAACCGCAAGGAGCCGGTGTACACGTTCTTCAAGTCGGTGAACCCGCAGATGACCGAGGTCTCGGTCTATAATCCCGACACCGACGACGTCATCACCTTCCCGATCGAGGCGCCCAAGAAGGCCATCCTGCGCAAGGACCTCACCGCCGTGCAGTTCCTCGAACTGGTCAAGCTCGTGCAGACCTGCTGGGTCATCCCGGGCGGCGACCCGGCGTCGCGTTCGCCCAGCCTGCATCACAACGTCTCCAACACCTGCAACGTGCGGGCTGACGAGTGGGACCTCGTGTCCGACTTCATCTGGAACAACCGGAGTTTCTTCACCGGCATCTCGCTGCTCCAGGATTCCGGCGACAAGGCCTACGCCCAGGCGCCGCGCGAGGAAGTCACGACCGAAGGCGACGTGCACAAGTGGAACTCCCTGCGGCCCTACCGCGTGGACTACACCCAGATGCGCGAAGCGTCGGACGAGACTGATCTCAAGGCTGCCCCCGCGTGCGCGGGCGGCGCCTGCGAGCTGGTTTGACCCGGGCAGTGTCTCACGCGGAGACGCGGAGAGCGCGGAGAAATTGACGCAGGTTCTCCGCGTCCTCCGCGTCTCCG
>CAZGJB010000010.1:26510-28166 GCA_964526145.1 uncultured Opitutaceae bacterium | reverse complement strand
TGGCGTTGGCACCGCCGCCTTGGTTTTTGAAAAGGGAAAACCCACCGACAGCGTCTGGTTCTACGACCTCACTGCCGACGGCTTCTCCCTCGACGACAAACGCACGCCCGTCGAGACCAGCGATCTTCCTGACGTGCTCGCCAAGTGGCCCGCCCGAGACGAAGGCGCCAACAGCTACCGCGTCTCAATCGACAGAATCCGTGAGAACGACTGGAGCCTCGCCGCCGGCCGCTACAAACCCACCGTCGTCTCGACCGTCAACCACGACGCTCCCTGCGACATCATTCGCGATGTGCTGACGCTGGAAAAAGAGATCCTGCTACGCGGTAACGCGCTGCTGGCAAAAATCAGCGGGGGAAAATGAAGTCCTGGCCGAAAAAGCCTTTGGGAAAGGTTTGTGAGCTCGTTAACGGTGCTCCGTTCAAACCAACCGACTGGGATGGAACTGGTCTGCCGATAGTCCGGATTCAAAATCTTAACGATCAGACAAAGCCGTTCAACTACACCTCAAAGGCCTTGCCCGATAAGTTCCGCGTCCGACCCGGTGACACCCTGCTCTCTTGGTCGGGCACTCCAGGCACTTCCTTTGGATGTTTTCGCTGGGATGGTCCTAATGGTTGGTTGAATCAGCATATCTTCAATGTCCACTTAAGCAGCGAAGTCTTACCCCCATTCTTCATCTATCAGGTCAACTCGAAGCTCGAAGAGATTAGCGGGAAGGCACACGGCGGCGTCGGATTACAGCACATTACAAAAGGAGCTCTCTCCTCGGTGGATATCACTGTGCCACCGTTGGCGGAGCAGGAACGAATTGTAAAGCTGCTGGACGAAGCGGACGAATTACGGAAGCTGCGCGCCCAAGCAGACAGCCGCACCGCCGCCCTCCTTCCCGCCTTCTTCGACGAACTCTTCGGCGACCCCGGCACCAATCCGATGCGATGGCCCGTCCGCCCGGCGGGTGACCTCATGCTTTCTTGCGATTACGGCACGAGCAAAAAGGCCAACGAGGAGAGTCGCGGCATCACAGTCCTTCGCATGGGCAACGTGACCACGACCGGTGATATCGATTTGCAGAATCTGAAAACTGTCGAGCTCTCCCAAGCCGAACTCGATAAGCAACTCCTACAACCGGGCGATGTTCTTTTTAACCGCACCAACAGCCGTGATCTCGTCGGCAAGACGGGCATGTGGGATGGCCAATGCGAAGCCGTAGCAGCGTCCTACTTTATCCGCATCCGCTTTAATCCCGAGATTGAGCACCCGCAGCACTTCACCTCCTTCATGAATCAGCCGTTCATGAAGCGTCGGCTTATGGAAATGGCGCGCGGTGCCGTGGGGCAGGCGAACATCAATTCGCAAGAGCTAAAGGCTATCCCCGTGCCTGTCCCACCCTTGCCCCTGCAACAAACCTTCGCGCGACGCGTGGCGGAGATTCGGGAGCTGGAAGCAGCCCAAGCCGCGAGCCGAGACCGCCTCGACGCCCTCTTCGCCTCCCTCCTGCACCGTGCGTTCGCCGGGGAGTTACCCTGACCCGTGCCTTGGACCGTTCTCCAGTTGCCGAGGAATGACCCCCGCCTGGAGGAGGTTATTGCCATCTGGGGGCTGAACCGGAGCAAACTGGGACTGTTTCCGCGCGGGGCGTTTGAAGACTGCGTA
>CAZGJB010000010.1:0-26500 GCA_964526145.1 uncultured Opitutaceae bacterium | reverse complement strand
GCGTAAACCAAGGCCGCTTGGCTGTCGCGGTCGATCCGATCGGGCGAGTGGTTGGCTACCTTACGTTCAGGGTGCAGCGGAGACTTAACGCTGCCGCCATCATCCACCTGTGCGTGCGAGCCGAACACCGAGGCGCCGGTGTGTCTGACGCCTTGGCCGACTGGTTGAAGGTCCATGCTCGGGATCTCCAACTGTCTTCTCTTCGTCTCAAGTGCAGACGCGACTACAACGCCGAGACACTGTGGCAACGACTGGGTTTCGTGGCTCGTGCCGACGTGCGGGGGAGGGGACGGGACGGAGATGAACTGACAATCTGGGTCCACTCGCTCGGGACAATCGACGACCTGTTCTCCCAATCGGGTGCCGAGGCTGGTGAAGACAGGCTTCGTGTCGTCATCGACGCCAACGTGTTTTTCGACCTGCACGGGGCCGACGCCGAGAACGACAATGAGTCCAAGGTGCTTCTCGAACCGTGGGTCGACGACGCCATCAAGCTTTACGTCACCAGCGAACTCCACAACGAGATCAACCGGTGCCTATTCACCGAGCGCCGTATCTCCTACCACCGTCATGCCGACAATTATCCCGAGATTCCTCATGACGCCACCAAGGCTGCGGCCTATGAACGGGAGCTGATAGCAGTTCTGGGGAGCACCAGTAAAGGGGACAGCGATGACTCTGACCGCAAGCAACTCGCGCGCTCGGCAGCCGGTGATGCCGATATTTTCCTGACACGGGACAAGGAGCTCTTGGATGCATCGTCAGAGATCGAGTCGCGTTTGGGAATACAGGTCATGAAGCCCAGCGATCTGTCCGGCCGCCTTGATGAGGCGGAGCGGGCCGTCGCCTATCGGCCGACGCGGCTGTTTGCCACGACCCTAATCCGCAGCCCTGTGCGCGCAGGGGAGGTCGAAAGCATCGTAGACCGTGTTCAGCTTTCCGGCATGGGCGAGAAACCGCACGCGCTGGATACAGAAATTCGCCAGCACCTGACCAAGGTGAGGTCGGACCCACAGAGCGAGCTGGACCTCGTGCGCGACGCAGAGGGCTCCATCGCGGCGCTGGTCGTCCGAGTCAAACTGGCACCGGGCGCCGACGGGGTTGTCGCCCTCCTGCGGGTCCCGAAGACAAGCCTCGATCGAACCCTGGTGCGCCATCTCCTCCTTCACGCGATCCAGTCCAACGCAGCCGAGGGTAGGCTTCGCCTCGTGGTCGTGGAGCCTTTTGTGACGCCCCTGGTCGCGGAGGCTCTCGTCGAACTCGGCTTCATCCGGGGTGACCTCGGCTGGGTCCGGCACACTCCACGCCACATCGGGCCGCGGGCGGACTTGGTGCGGCTTATCGACAGCAGCGGCGGAAGTATTGACCGGCTTACTTCCCTGACGGCCGGTGAAGCAGAGGCTCAACTGTGGCCGGCTAAGATAACAGGTGAGGAGATATCCTCCTTTGTGGTGCCCATCCGCGCCGGGTGGGCAGCGCAGCTTTTCGATGCCAGCCTTGCTGCCGGCGACCTGTTCGGCGCCATGGCCCGTCTGGCCCTCAACCGGGAAAACGTCTATTACCGCCGTCCGAAGAACGGGCAGTTTACGGTGCCGGCCCGACTGCTCTGGTATGTCGCGAAAGAATTGGGTGAACCCGGGACGATGACCATCCGGGCCTGCTCGCGTTTGCTTTCAGTCGAAATTGGGCCGGCCAAGGTTCTTTTCGGGCGTTACCGGCGCATCGGTGTTTACGAATGGCCGCAGATTCTGGAGACGGCCGAAGGTGACAAGATGGGAGAGATTATGGCGGTGCGGTTTGCAGATACCGAGCTATTCGCCACACCGGTCGAAGTGCCTGTGTTGCGGAGTCTGGGAATCAAGTCCCTCTTCCCCTCGCCGACAGAAATCACAGAGGAACAATTTGCGGAAATCTACCGCCTCGGCATGACCAAAGTAACTCCATGAACAGTTCAGCGCTGCTCCTCTCCATCAAGCCCCGTTTTGCGGACGCGATCTTTGCGCGGCAGAAGCGGGTCGAACTGCGTCGTGTCCGCCCCCGGGTCGGCCCGGGCGACTTGGTGCTGGTTTATGTTACGTCACCAAGATGCGCGCTAGAGGGTGCTTTCGAGGTCGAACGGGTGCTCGAAGCGAAGCCATCGACCCTTTGGGGTCATGTGTCTCACAACGCCGGTGTCACGCACGCCGAGTTCAACGAATACTTCAGGGGGCGTGAGACGGCATACGCGATCGTAGTCCGGAAGGTTTGGCGCCTTGCCCCAGTCGCGTTGTCGACAATGAGACGAGTTAGGATTCGGCCCCCTCAAAGCTACCAGTATCTGGACGAGTCGGCCGCCGCCCGGCTTACGATGCGTAAGCTTTAGCAGCGGGTGTTTTCAGGCCAGGGGCGCGGAGCCCGTCCGGGCGAACTCAAGCATCTTGGCGAAGTCGTAGCGCTTTAGGTTGGAGGGAATCCGTGCGGTATCGAAAAAACGCTCATAGAAATGACGGAGCGTGACCAGTTCTTGATCGAGCAAGGCCTTCTCCAGGACTCGGTCAGTGAGATTGAGCCGCCGACCCGCCTTGGCGAATATCTTGTCGATGAATTCGCGTAGCCGTTTGACTCGGAGTGCCCGCAATGTCGGATCTGCACTTTGGGCAGTCACCTTCTGCACCGTCCCCATGAAGATAGTTTCTGCCGTGGGCATGCCGAAACGCGCATTGCTCCGTATGACCGCAGTCTGCAATGCCGCCAGTGCGGCCGTCCCGTTCTTGCTTTTCACTAGAGTAAGATAGAACCGGTCGAACCCTTCCAACAGCTCAGGTGTGGTTATGGTATCATCGCATCCGACCAAGGCTGCAAACGGACAGGCCCTACCCGAACTCGCCGAGGTGATTTGCGAGATGCCTTCGCAACACGAGAACACCGCAAGCGTATGGAATTCACTCGCCCGATTGAATCGTAGCAGTTGGTCGGCGAGCCTTGGCCAGGCATAAAAGGAGCCGTCCCGCAGCTTGATGCCATCGTCTGCCGAACCATGGCATTCAAAATGTAGTGCCGGCGTGCACTCCGCCGCCACTTCGCTCTGATAGATATTCCCCAGTGCTTCCTCGAGTTCTGCGATCGAATGCACGTCCCAATAGTGAAGCGGTATGCCCATTTGATCCGTCAGGGTCGGCTTCAGACGATTTATCAACTCCTGTCCAGGTTGGTTCTCACTTTGCCCCAGTGACTCGATAATGTGGAGGGTGTTGAAGCCTTGGGGAACGTGCATGTCTCGTGGTTACTGGAAGCGGGCTTCCCCTGCAAGCGCCTGCCACCGGCTCACGGGCCGCTCGGAGGCGCCTTGGTCCGCCCGGAGATTAACCCATGTTCATTTCTGTGGTCTCCATCGCATTCGGTCGAGAATTCGCGAATTCGGTCTATTGTGCGGCTTTTCTCGTTTCGATTCACAATATAACCCCGTGAGCAATTGCTGTCAGAACATTGGCGACAGCAGTGCGACCCTTTTTGGTCCGCATGACCACTAACGGGACCCGCCGCTTCAGTGCCACTTCGGGAGAGGCCAGCCAATCGGCCAAAGCTGCATCAGACGCAAAAATATCCCTACCCTTGGCATAAACTTGCGAGTCGACATGTTCGAGGAGCTGAATGCATCGCTCAAGGTGCTGGATGCGCAGGCGGTATGCGCCAGCCATCCTCCGGCGAACTGCTGCTGACGAGTTGCGCGAACTGGAAGGTCGACTCATGGCTTTGGGTATTTCAGTCCCTCTACGGGAGCGTGGTCAAACCGGGATCCTATGGAAGAGGAATCTCAGCCACGGTCTCCGGTGGCAGTTGAGGCTCGCGCTCGGCGGCCCGCGAGGCGACAATGAATTGTTATGGCGAACCTTAGGGACACTCGCAGCGGCTGGGCAAATGAACACCTTGCTCGGTATCTGCTCTCCCGGGTCTCGTTCTTGTCGTCCCCGATCTTCGTGGGTGACGACATTGGGGTCGATGTCATCTGCACGTTGTTCGAGCCGCGCATGGTCAACGGCAAGGAGCAGCTATTCCCCCGGCAGGCATTTGCCATTCAACTCAAGAGTAAGTTCGAGGAGGTAGAGGTCAAAAGTGACAGCAGCGCACTCCCTACGCTCGAGATCCCCTTCTTTCTCGGTGTGATCGAGCGCGACTTCTTGTCGCTTGCTATCTACTCCGGCGAAATGCTCCCGGATTATTTATCATCTGTGGCCCGCCAGGATCGGTTTCTTCTTTCTCCTCAAGAAGAGGCAATAGTTCACAAGCCTGATTGGACCTGGCCAAAAAACAAGGTTGGCACTTTTAAGGTGCCGATGCCCTTGGTAATTCGCATGAAGGTTGGGGAGAAGGACGATGAAGTAGATGCAAAGGCAAGACAGCTCCTCGCCCGTTGCGAGGAAGTCCTCAAGAACATCGCGACCAAAACCAGCCACGAATATGTATTCGGCTACGGCCCCTTCAAACGGATCATCGCCGGTCCTGGCTCCGTAGCTCATTTTCGGGAGAATTTCATGCTCCGGCTTGCAGAGGGGTTCTACAACCTGCGTTTTATCCTCGACGATCGTCGAGGGGAGTTTAGCCGCGATGAATTTTCTGCACTGGAGGAGACCTTCCGAAAATGCCGATTGCTTGGCTACCCGCGGCAGGACCTCGTCAACATGGTTTACGAAGACTTGCACCGGGCTTTGGAGAGGGAAGCCGCCGCCGGCCCAAAGGCCTGATTGGTGACCCGTTCTGGCCATGCCGCTCCCCCTAAGTGTCCGCCTCGATGCGTTGATACAGTGCCAGCGCCACTGTTGCCTTTGCCATCAACGAAAACACACTCGAATCCAGTGTCACCACATCGTTCCTGAAGCGAAGGGAGGATCCGATACGTTCGAGAACTGTTTGCCGTTATGTCCTGATTGTCACGCCGAGGTGATGGCCTTCAATCCGGACCATCCGTTCGGTGTGACACCATATCATCCGCAGGAACTAAGGCGGCGGCGCGACGATTGGTATGCAACGGTTCGTCAGCGCACCGTTGGTCTGGCTGCAACCCTGAATCGAGTTCCGGCCGATTATCCCCATTGTGCGGCCCTGCGCGGGCAAGTGACCTTTAACTATTCGGATCACGACGGGTTCTTTCGTCTTGGGGAGGGCAACCTCGCGTTCCTTACCCATTGGTCGAAGGCCAGCAACACAAGGATCCATTGCTACAGTGACGGCACCAATATCTCCCTCGCCCTGGCGCCCAAGGGGGCTGAATTCCGGGAGCTTACTGACGCCAGTCTGCTCAATTTCTCGTCGCGGGTCCGCACGCCGCAGATCGGTCAGTTTGTCGTGTTTGAGAACCATTGCGGCCGCTACGCGGCCGTTCGTATTGACCGGGTGGAAGACGATACGCGAGGGGACTCGGTCGATCGACTCACGCTGACCTATTGGATACTAGAAGACGGCAACGACGATTTCTCCGTCCTCCAGTAAAGATGGTCGCGCCAAGCCGAAACCGCCATGCACGCAAGCGACTCACCCAACCAGGACCCGAAACCCACCCTGCGCGCTTCAGTTGATTGGCGAGATGTGGCCACGAAGGTTGCCGAGTGTGTGGTGGGGATCTATGTGTTTCTTGATGCTGAGTGTATCAGTCGAGGCTCCGGCTTCTTGTTCAACGACGAAGGACTGGTCTTTACGGCTGCGCATGTGCTCAATAACGGAAAGCCTTTCTCGGCATCTGAGTTGGCTGATCCAAAGCTCAGAATAATGGTGAAGATTCGTGGGCGGCCTATTGAACAGTATCATCAAGGCATGCCGTCCTTGCTTGTGGAAAGTGAAGCCTTCAAGGACCGGTTGATGATCGACCTAGCGGGGCTCAATCCGATTCGTTCGCCCTCATCTCCTACGCCTTATCTCGTCACCAAGATTCGACCACCGGTATTAGGTGAAGCAGTGCTTATCGCCGGCTTTTCGGACGAGGCCTATCCGCCATTTTCTTTCCCGCAGCGACTGAATCCCTCGCTGGAAGGATTCCCGGCACTGATGGCAGCTCGCCACGGTGCCGGCTTCGATGTCGATCTGGGGTTGCTTCTCGTGAAAAGCGGAATTGTAGCGAGTAGCTTCGGTTACACTTTCGGAGGCAAGGGCGGGGAGGTAAAGGGACACACGTTTTTCGTGGATAATGGTCTGCATTCCGGTGCCAGCGGCGGACCCGTTGTCGACGCTGGCGGCGAGGTGTTCGGTGTCGTCACCGAGCGGTCGATTACACGCCTCGGCCATGACCCTCAGCCCGACCTGTTCGTGCCCGCTGGTTCGACGCACGCCATGACGATCGAGCCACTGCTCGCAATTAAGTAGGCTCCTCGTTTTACCCGGCTTTCCATCGCGGGGAAATACGCGGTCGATTAGCGCCTATGGCCGTTGTGTTGATCCATTTGCTAAAAATGCTTAGCAGATGCTCGAACGTAAACCGGCTTTGAAAAGAGCCAAGGTATTCACACGAGGCTGGTTAAGCATGGTGCCCGGGGTGGGGGTCGAACCCACAAGCCTTTAGAGGGCGGTGGATTTTGAGTCCACTGCGTCTGCCAATTCCGCCACCCGGGCCGGGCGCGTCATGCGTCGCGAAACCTAGGTCAGGGGATCGGCTTGTAAACCTGAAATTACGCGCGGCCGTGGCCGCGTGGCCTCACCAGATCTCCTCGCCGCGGTCGAAGACGCCTTGGATCGCGGCCTCCCAGCGCTCGGGATCGCGTTGCGCGAGCATTTCACCCGCGGTGGCAAAGGAGAGCCAGGCCAACCCGGAGGCAAAATCGTTTGCGCACAGGCCGTAGTAGCGCTTGCCGCCGTCGCCGGCCATGAAGCGCAGCTGCTTTGCGGCGATGGACTCAAGCCGCGCGCAACCGTCGACGCCGCGGGCCGCCTCGAGGAGCAGCCAGGCGAGCGCCGGTTCGTAGCAGCGGTAGTGATCGTCGAGCGGGTGCTCAAACGTGCCGTCGGCCAGCTGATTCTGGTGGTGCCAGTCGGCGAACTCGGCGTGGCGGGCGACGAGCCGCTCCCAGATCGTGCTGCCGGCCGCTTGCCGAGCGCTGTCCAGCTCGGCCTTGACCAGATTGGGTGCCTGCGCCGGGACGATGACCTCCGGCTCGGCTGCGGGACTGAACTGGATGACATGCTGCAGCGGGACCATCAGGCGCCGCTTCATCTCCTTGCTCTTCAGCGCAGCGAGCAGTCCTTCCGAGGTATAGATGAGGATCTGTTGCGGACCGGCGTGGGTCCATTCCTTGAAGTACGTCTTCCGGTAATCGAACGTCGCCAGGTACTCGATCATCGGCACCGCGGCGTCGTAGTACTTGGCCTCGCCGGTCAGGTCGGCGTAGCGGATGAGGTTCGTGGCGAAGAGCGAGTCCGCGCACCAGTACTCCAGGCTGCCCGGCCCGTCGATCCGGTGCAGGAAGACGCCGCCGCCCATGACGCCCTTGCTGGTCCGGTAGTGCTTCAGGCAGTGGTCGAGGAAGACCTTGATGCTCGCAAGCACCTTCGGGTTTTCCGGCAGGTGAGGGAAGCAGCGGACGCCCTCGAGCATGCCGTTCACGGTCGAGGCGTTGTCGGCGACGCAGGAGCAGTTGGGCACGCCGTTGGCGTCCCGCTTGTAGCCATACCCCATGTCGAACATCTCCGGGTAGTGCACGCCTTGGTACTGCATCATGCGGTCGTTGAAACGCCGGCAGATGGCGGTCATGCGGGCGTCGTCGAGCAACGGCATGGTGCGCGCGGCGGCCATGACAACATAGGCTTCCTCGAAACAGGCCTGCATCGGGTGGGCCATGCCCGGGCTCGCGATGATGTGATGCGAGAAGTAATTCCAGTGCTTGATCAGGCCACGGGCGACGACGTCAGGATTGAGCTTCATGGCACGAGGGCGAGGGGCGGAGGCGTTACCAGAGGTCCTCGCCGCGGTCGAAGACACCGCGGAGCGCGGCGTCCCAGGCCTGCGGATCACGCTTTTTCAGGATCTCGCCGGCGGTGGCGAAGGAATAGAAGGCCATGCCGGACGCGAAGTCATTGGCGTAAAGACCGTAGTATAGTTTGCCCGGGTTCGTCGCCATGAAGCGCAGCTGCTTGGCGGCGATGGGCTCGAGCCAGGCGCGGCCGGGCGTGTGCACGGCCGCCTCGAGGAGGAGGCCGGCGGTCAGCGGCTCGTAGCAGCGGAAGTGGTCGTTGGCCGGGTGCTCGAAGCAGCCGTCGGCCATCTGGTTCTGGTGGAACCAGTCGGTGAACTCGGCGAACCGCGCCACCAGGCGATCCCAGATCGTGTTGCCGAGCGTCTGGCTCGCGCCTGCGAGCTCGACCTTCATCAGGTTCGGCGCCTGCGCGGGCACGATCGCCTCGGGATCGGCTTTCGGCGAATGCTGGATGACATTGCGCAGCGGCGTGCGCAGGCGCTTTTCCATCTCCGGGCTGGCGAGCGCAGCGATCAGGCCTTCGGACGTGTAGATCAGGATTTGTTGCGGCGCGCTCTTCGACCATTCGTCCCAGAGCGTGTGCTTGTAGTCGTAGGTGCTGATGTACTCCACGAGCGGCACCGCGGCGTCGAAGTACTTCGTCTCACCCGTGACGGTCGCATAGCGGATCAGCGTCGTGGCGAAGAGCGCGTTGGCGCACCAGTACTCCTCCATGCCGGGAGGGTTGACCTGGTGGTTGAGCACGCCGACGCCCATCACGCCCTTGCTGGTGAGGTAGTGCGCGAGGCAGTGGTCGATGAAACGCTTGAGGCAGGCGAGGACCTTGGGGTTCTCCGGCAGGTGCGGGAAACGCGCGATGCCTTCGAGCATGCCGTTGGCCGTCGAGGCGTTGTCAGCGACGCAGGAGCAGGCGACCATGTCCTTCGCGTCACGGCGGTAACCGTAGCCCATGTCGAGCATGTCGGGATAATGCACGCCCTGGTAGTCCATCTGCCGCAGGTTGAAACGGCGGCAGATCGCCGTCATCCGCGCATCGCTCATCAGGTCCATCGCGCGCGCGGCGCCGATGACGACATAGGATTCCTCGAAACACGCCTGCATCGGATGAGCCGCGCCGGGGCTCGCGATGATGTGATGCGAGAAATAATTCCAGAGTTTGACCAGCCCGCGGGCGGTGACATTGGGGTCGAGTTGCATGGGGAATAGGGCGGCGTGCGCCGCCATCACGTATTCGCCGGCCTACTGGGATGGTCAAACGCATTGGATTCCTACCGGTAGGCGCAAACGATGGGTTGTGGCGGGACGTCGGCCGGACCAGCGTGGTCCTGCGATGGTGACACCACGGTCCTCGTCCTGCGGCAGCCCATGAGCACGAAATTCACCTTTCAGGGCGCGCGCATCCGCCTCAGCACCGACTTCGCCGGCGGCGGTCTGGCCCGGGTCGAGGAGACGGCGCCCAATGTCTTCGACTGTTGGCCGTACCTGGCGGAGGAGTACCGGGACGGATTTCTTTCGCTCCGCAGTCTCGACGGCCCGGGCGACACGCGCGACGGGGCGAACTTCAGTTTCCTGTTCCGCCTCGACGGCTGCCTGAACCAGACGGTCACGCTGCGGATCCATGTCGTGCACGAGCGACTCAAGGCGGACGACGTCTCGGTCGTGTACGCCAACCCGGATTTCCCGGTGGTCAGCGACGATGGCGACCAGTGGGAACGGGTGCCGCGGAAACGTCTGCTGGGCGGCAGTGACCTGGCCGACGAAAAGATCGTCGTGGCCGAGCACACCTGCCGGCAAGACACGCTTTGGGTTTCGTACCAGTATCCCTACACGACCGACCGGCTGCGTCGGCTGGCGGACCGGTTGGCGGGTTCGCCTTTAGTCCGCGTGGAATCGGCCGGGCGATCCACCGAGGATCGCGACATCCCGCTGCTCAGCATCACCGATCCCGCGGTGCCACCGGCGGCCAAGCAGGCGGCTTGGTTCACGGGCCTGCAGCATTGCGCCGAACTCGGCGCGGGGTGGGGGCACGAGGGGATGGCGGAGTTCCTGGTGTCCGACGACCCGCTCGCCGCCGCGGCGCGGCGGAAATATGAGTTCAAGCTCATCCCCATCGTCAACGTGGACGCCGTGGCGGAGGGCCGCGGGCGGATCCACCGTTCGGGTCGCAACCTGAACCGCGAATGGGAGCGCCCCGACCCGGTGATCGACGTTGGCAGCATCCGCCAGACCCTCGACGCCTGGCGCGCGCAGGGTCGGGCGGTCGACACCTTCGTGGACCTCCACGGCTTTTCGACCCGCGACGGCATGTGGACTGCACCGGTGCTGCCGCCGGGCAACTTCAGCCCCGCGCAGGCGTCGCGGTACGAGCGCCTGCTCGCCTGCATCAAACAGCAGTTCCCCCAGATCCGCTACGATCCCTTTGAGTCCGTCGGCCTCGCCGCCGGCGGTGCCGTGCGCACGTACGGGGCCCTGGGCCTCAGCATCGACGGCTGGGTTTTCAAGTACCAACGAGGCGCTCCACCGGACCTGGCCTCCCACTACTCAGACGGCCAGCAAGTCCTGCCCCTCGCCGACATCAAGGCCGCCGCCGCCCGACTCGTGCAGGCGTGGGTGGATTTCGCGACGTGAGCGGACCCCGGTTGAACCTTCGAAAAAAACATGAGATTCTTCGCAAAAATCTGGAATGCGGTGATGAACCCCGCGGACGATCCCGGCGATGCGCTGGCCCGTCTGCTGATCGCGGCGAAGGAGGATTCAGCATTCCGCAACCATGTCTTGGCGGTCCTACGGGTTCCCACCGCCCAGAGGGTCTCTCTCATCAACACGGCGCTCCACGAGATGCGCATCCGAGGTGAATCGGAAGCGGCCTGCGCAGCGTTCGCCACGCTGGCGACCGAGGAGGGCGCGAAAGTGGCGTTGCGGGTGCTCGGAGAGAAGTGAATAGACGTGCACGTCTTTAGGTCTTTTCCGATCGCCAGCGGTCGTGGGTGGAAGAGGCGATGCTCGCAACGATTTCCCGCAAGTGCCTTCACCGGTCGCTATTAACCGCGGAGAAACGCATGACGTCGCCATCATGCGTTTCGAGGAAAATGGTCGGGCCGGTGAGATTCGAACTCACGACCTCTTGCACCCCATGCAAGCGCGCTACCAGGCTACGCTACGGCCCGAACAAGAGAAGGGTCAGGAAGCGGCATGCGGGCGGCGGTGGCAAGTGGTTTTTTGGGAAGATATCCTGGCCGACTCCTTGCGCAGGATTGGCTTGTCGCGGCCCGCGGAGCGGTGACTTTGGATCCCGGTGCAACCTGCTGTCCAACGCCTGCTTCCTTGGCTCTGGCCGTTGTCGCTCGCGACGATGATCGTGATCGCTTCCGGCCGCAGCGAGGTGGCGTCGCCGGACGTGATCGGGATCGACAAGGTCGCGCACTTCGGGGTCTTCGGCCTCCTGGCAATTCTGGTGGTGCGCAATGGATTCTCGCCGCGGCGGGCCTGGATCGCCGTGCTGGCGGTGTCCCTCTTCGGCCTCACCGACGAATGGCACCAGAGCTTCACCCCGGGCCGCTTCGTGGAGGTCGCCGACTGGGTAGCCGACACCCTCGGCGCCATTGTGGCCGTGACGATCTATGTCCGCTGGCCGCGGGCCCGCGCTTGGCTGGAACACCCGCTCTGGCGTCGCCAACGCCGGATTGAAAAGCCCGACCCGCTGGTCCCAAATGAGGCCGCATGACCCCCGCCGAGGCCCAGACCCGTATCGCCCAGCTCCGGACGGAGGTCGCCCGCCACGACGAGCTCTATTACCGGCAGGCGCAGCCGCTGGTCAGTGACCTCGACTACGACCGGCTGAAGCGCGAACTCGCCGACCTCGAGGCGCAGTTCCCGCAATTTGCCTCCGCGGCCTCGCCGACCGGGCAGGTGGGCGACGACCGCGCAGAGGGTTTCCAGACCTACCGGCATCGCCAGCCGATGCAGAGCCTCGACAACACTTACTCCGAGGCCGAACTCCGCGAATTCCACGCGCGCCTCGTGAAGCTGCTCGAACGCGAGGACCTCGCCTACGTGGTCGAACCTAAGATCGACGGCCTCGCCGTCAGCGTGACGTACGAAAAGGGCCGGCTTGTCCGCGCCGTCACTCGCGGCAACGGCGTCGAAGGCGACGACATCACCGCCAACGCCCTCACGATCCGCACGCTCCCGCGTCAGCTCAAGGCCGTCGCCGGCGCACCGGTCCCCGATGTGATCGAGGTGCGCGGCGAGATCTTCATGACGCTGGCCGAGTTCCAGCGCATCAACGCCGAGCGCGAGGAGGCTGGCGAGGCGCTCTATGCCAACCCGCGCAACCTCGCCGCGGGCACGGTCAAGCAGCTCGACGCCGCCGAGGTCGCGCGCCGCAAGCTCGAGATCGTGCTCTACGGCCTCGGCCACTGCGAACCGGCCTCAGCCCTGCCCGCCACCCAGGCCGAATACCACGGCCGTGTGCGCGCCTGGGGCCTGCCGACGGTGGAGCGGTTCTGGTCGGTGCGCGGCGCGGACGAGGTCTGGGCCGCGGTGCAGGAACTCGACCGCCTGCGCGACACGTTCGCCTATGCGACCGACGGTGCGGTGGTGAAGCTCGACCTGCTCCAGCTCCAGCGCGAGGCCGGCAGCACGAGCAAGGCACCGCGCTGGGCGATGGCGTACAAGTTTGCCGCGCAGCGCGCGGAGACGCGTCTTAACGCCATCACGATCCAGGTCGGCCGCACCGGCGTGCTTACGCCCGTGGCCGAGCTGGAGCCGGTGCAACTCGCCGGCACGACCGTGGCGCGGGCCACGCTCCACAACCGCGACGAGATCGCCCGCAAGGACATCCGCGTCGGCGACTGGGTGCAGGTCGAGAAGGCCGGGGAGATCATCCCGGCGGTCGTCGCCGTCAATGTCCAGCGGCGCACGCCGGAATGCGTGCCGTACGTCTTCCCCGAACGCTGCCCCGCGTGCGGCACCGCCGTGGTGCAACTCGAGGGCGAAGTCGCGCTGCGCTGCCCGAATCGCGAATGCCCGGTGCAGGTGCGACGGCGGGTGGGGCACTTCGCCTCGAAGGCTTGCATGGATATCGACGGCCTGGGCGGGGCGATGGTGGACGTGCTGGTCGAGAAGGGTTGGGTGAAGCGCGTCAGTGACATCTACCGCCTGCGCCGCGAGGACCTCCTGACCCTCGGCAAGAGCGTGGAGAAATCCACCGACAACCTGCTCGCCGCCATCGAGACCTCCAAGCGCGCCGAACTCTGGCGGGTCATCCACGGCCTCGGCATCACGCACGTCGGCGTGGCGGCAGCGAAGGATCTGGCGAAGCATTTTGGCAGCCTCGAGGCGCTGGCGGCGGCCAAGCTCGAGAGCTTTATCCGCGAGAAGAAGCAGAGCGTCATCGAGGGCATCGGCGAGACGATGGCGCAGGCGATCGTGGGACATTTCCAGGATCCGGCGAACCGGGCGCTGATCGACGAGTTGATCGCGCTCGGTGTGACGCCAACGGCCCCGGAGCGCGCGGCGCCGACCGGTACGGCGTTCGCCGGCAAGACCTTCGTCCTCACCGGGACACTGCCGACGATGACGCGCGACGAGGCCGCGGCGAAGATCGAGGCGGCGGGCGGCAAGGTCAGTGGCAGCGTCAGCAAGAAGACAAGCTACGTGGTTGCCGGGGCCGAGGCCGGCTCGAAGCTCGCCAAGGCGCAGGAGCTGGGCGTGCCCGTGCTCGACGAGGCCGGACTGCTCCGGTTGCTCGATGAAGCCTGAGCGCTCGGTCCTGCTTGCCGGGCTGGTGATCGCCCTCGCGGTGCTGGCCGCGTACCATAACACCTTCGGCGTGCCGTTCGTCTTCGATGACGAGCAGTCGATCGTGCACAACCCGAGCATCCGCAGCCTGGCGACGGCCCTTCAGCCGCCGACGGGGTGGGGGTTCACGGTCAGTGGGCGCCCGGTCCTCAACCTGAGCCTGGCGCTGAACTACGCGCTCAGCGGTACCGAAGTCTGGAGCTACCACGCGCTGAACCTGCTGATCCATGCCGCGGCCGGGCTCACGCTGTTCGGGCTTGTGCGGCGCACGCTGCTGCAGCCGGTGATGGCCAAATCATTCGCGGGGCGGGAATGGCCGGTGGCCTTGGCCGTGGCGTTGCTCTGGGTGCTGCATCCGTTGCAGACGGAATCGGTGACCTACGTCATCCAGCGCGCGGAATCGCTGATGGGTCTGTTTTACTTCCTCACGCTCTACGCCGTGCTGAGAGCGGCAACGACCCCGGCGTACCGCGGGTGGTCGGTTGTTGCCGTGGCGGCCTGCGCCTTGGGCATGGCGACCAAGGAGGTCATGGTCACGGCGCCAGTCGTGGCGGTGCTGTACGACCGGACGTTCCTTGCGGGCAGCCTGCGCGCCGCGTGGACCCAGCGTCGTCGGCTGCTCGTTGCGTTGGGCGCAACATGGCTGCTGCTGGCGTGGCTCGTGTTGTCGGCTGGCGGCGACCGCGGCGGCACGTATGCGCTGACGCCGGCGGCATTCAGTGCGTACTGGCTGACGCAATTCGAGGCCGTGGCGCGTTATCTGTGGCTTTCGGTATGGCCGTCGCCACTGATCTTCGAATACGGCGTCACGCGGGAGGTCCGCTGGATGGCGGCGCTGCCCTACGCGCTGCCGGTGCTGGCGCTCGGGGCGGCGACGATCTGGGCGCTGGTGCGCCGGCCGGTGGCCGGATTCCTGGGGGCGGCGTTCTTTCTCGTGCTGGCGCCGACGAGCCTCATGCCGGGCGTGACGCAGACCATCGTGGAACATCGCATGTATGTCCCGCTCGCGTCGGTCGTGGCGCTGCTGGTCGGCTGGGGCATCAGCCTGGCGGGGCGTCGGGCGCTCTATGCCTGCGGCGTGCTGGCGGTGATCGCGGGCGGACTGACCGTGGCGCGAAACCGGGATTACCAGGACGAGCTCACGCTGTGGCAGGACACGGTGGCCAAGCGACCGACCAGTGCGAAGGCGCAGAACAACCTGGGTCGGCTGCATTTCCAGCGGGGCGAATTCGCCGATGCGCTGCGGCGCTACGATCTCGCGCTGCGGCATGAGCCCGAATCGGCCCAGACGCACTACAACCGCGGCCTGACGCTGGAGGCCCTCGGCCGACGGGTGGAGGCCGTCGCGGCCTTTGCCGAGGCGGAGCGGATTCTGCCGTATTTCGGTCAGGCGCAGTGGCGGCGGGCCGTGCTGCTCCTGCAGGCGGGGCGCGCCGAGGAGGCCATCGCGCCGGCCCAGGCCGCGGTCGCGCGACTGGTGGAGCCGGCCGAGGCGTATTTCACCTTGGGGCAGGCTTTGGCGGAAACGGGGCGAATTCCGGCCGCGATGGAGGCCTATGCGGCGGCCGTGCGTTACCGCGATGACCACGGCGAAGCCCGCCTCAACCTCGGCGTCCTGCTGGCGCAGGCCGGGCGGCTGCCGGAGGCCCGTGCTCAACTGGAGGCGGCGGCGCGGCAGCGTCCGCAACTCCCCGAGGCGCACGCCAATTTCGGCATCGTGCTGGCGGAGAGCGGGGACCTCGCGGCCGCCGTGGCCAGTTACGAGCGCGCCCTGCAGCTGCGACCGGATTACCCGGCCGCCCACTACAACCTCGGCGTGACACTGCTTCGCCTCGGCCGGATGGACGACGCCAGGCGCCACCTGATCGCAGCCGGGGACTTCCCGCCCGCGCGGGAGATGTTGGAGCGGTTGCGCGGCGAGTGATGGCAGCCGTCGAGGTCGGCCCGTGATTCTGACCGTCCATCCGCTTTGCCCTCGTCCGTGGGGTTCCGCGCACTAGGCTTCAGCCCTCCCGTTCACCGCATGAAAACGCCCCTTGGCTGGCTGCTCGCCGGCCTGTTCAGCCTGTTGCCTGGTGCACTCGCCGTCGAGCGCCTGCCCGTGGAGGATTTCGCCCGCGAGCCCGAGACCACCGGGGCGCGGCTCGCGCCGGATGGGCAGCACTTCGCTTTTCTGCGTGACGAACGCGGCAAGACATTGCTGCACGTGGCCGACGTGAACGGGAAGGGGATCACCCGGCTAAGGCTGGACCCTGCGGCGCTCATGGAGAACGCCCCGAAGGAAGTCGCAAACTTCACTTGGCTGAATGCCGACCGCCTGCTCGTCACGACCACGGTCTGGGACATGCATTACGGTGTGATGGCGACCGACCGCGACGGTGCGCGCACGGTGCCGATCAGCGGCTACGAGGATGAGCGGGTCACCCTGCAGGGCGGCCGCCTGTTTGCCCGCGAGGTCATCTACCGGTCATTCGATGCGAACGGCACGGTCCTCATGCTCGACCGCCACGAGGGCGGGCCGGGGAGCAGTCGCCGGCCCGATGTCCTGTCGGTCGACACGCGCAGCGGCCTGTCGCTGAAAGTGGTCAAGAATCCCGGCGAGGTGGCCTATTGGGGGGTCGATTTCGACGGGGTGACCCGCTTTGGCCTGCTCACGCACGGCGACCTGTCGGGCGCGATCTACCGGCCCGACGCGAAGTCCGAATGGAAGACGATCCTGCCGCTCGCGAATCGGCGCGGACAGATGCGCATCGTGGGTTTCGACGCGGCGAACAGCCGCATTATGGTGGCGATGCTCAATCCGGAACGCCGCTGGGCCATCTATCCGCTGAATCCGGACACGGGCGAAATCGGCGAGGCGCTGATGTCGGATCCGGTTTACGATATCGTGCCGGACCGCGGCATCACCGGGGCCGGCGGCATCGATCTCGCCGGCACGGTGTTCTCGCGACGGAAACAGACCCTGGCCGGGGTGCGCCACTACACGGAATCGCTGCGCGTGCGCTGGTTCGACAAGGAGTATGCCGCATTGCAGGTCGCGGTGGACCGCGCGCTGCCCGACACCGTCAACCTGCTGGTGGACGAGTCGCTCGATGGGCAGCAGCTGCTGTGGTTCGGTTTCTCGGACCGGGATCCAGGCTCTTACTACCTCTTTGACCGCGCCAAGCGCTCCTTCCGGCAACTGGCCACGCGCATGAGCTGGATCAAGCCGGCACAGATGGCGCCGATGCTGGCGGTGAAATACCCGGCCCGCGACGGTCTCATCGTCCACGGCTACCTGACCGTGCCGGTCGGCCACGAGCCGAAGCAACTGCCGCTGGTGGTGCTGCCGCACGGCGGACCGTGGGCGCGCGATGTGTGGGGTTACAACCCGCTCGTGCAATTGCTCGCCAACCGCGGCTATGCGGTGCTGCAGATGAACTACCGCGGCTCGACGGGCTATGGTGACGAGCTCTTCCGCAGTGCGCGCCGGCAGATCGGCGGGCAGATCGAGGAGGATATCGAGGATGGCACGCGCTGGGCGATCGCGGCCGGCATCGCCGATCCGAAGCGGGTGGCAATCGTCGGGTCGAGTTATGGCGGTTATGCGGCCCTGTTTGCGCTCGGCCGCAGCCCGGAGCTTTACCGTTGCGGGGTGTCCATGGCCGGCGTGACCGACTGGCTTGCGATCTATCAGGACAGCGATGCCACGACCTACAAGGAGGCGCGTCGCCACTGGCGGGAGCAGATCGGCGATCCCGAGACGGACGAGACCCGCCTGCGGGCGATCTCGCCGGTCAACTTTGCCGACCAGATCAAGGCGCCGGTCCTCATCATCCAGGGCCGCCAGGACAAGCGCGTGCCGCTCGATCAGGCCAAGCGCATGATCGCCGCGTTGGAGCGGGCCGGGCGGAAGCCGGAGAGCCTGCTCGTGTCGGGCATGGCGCACAGCATGGCGCCGGAGGCCAAGCGCCTCGAGGTCATGAGGGCCGTGGTGACGTTCCTCGAGCGCGAACTCGGGCCGGGCGTGGACTAGGCCAGTCCTTCCTCATTCGCTTCGGCTGGCGCCCGCGCGACCGTCCGAGGCTTGCATGGTCAACCTCGGCGGGCATGATGCGGCCATTACCCCGTGTCCGTGAGGAATTCCATCACCAGATTGATCGTGTCAGCGGTCGCATTGGGGATGTCTGTCGTCGCCCAAGCGGCTGGTGACACGGTTTCTGCCGAGGACGTGCGTCAGCTCGTCGAGCAGAACCGCCGCCTGCAGGAGCAGGTGACGGCGCAGCAGCGGCAATTGGACGAATTGCGGGCGCGCCTCGACGCGATCGCCACGGCCGGGCAGCGGCAGGAGCGGGTGTTGGACGATCTGCGCGACCAGGTCGCGGACCGCGGTCCGGCCGGGCGCAACGATGCCGTCGGCGACATTCGGCTGAGCGGCGAAGCGGGTCTGGCCTATTTCGACGGCGGCCCGCGCGGCGCCTGGCCCAACGGCGAGTTCCGGGCCGACGACGTGAAGGTTTACCTCGAAACGCCGGTGTGGCGGGATACCTACCTGTTCGCCGAGTTGGATCTCGTGACGCGCGAGGTGAACGACGAGTTTTTCCACATGGGCGAGGTCTATGTCGATTTCGAGAACGTCTCGGGTCGACTGGGCGGACCCGACCGGCTGCTCAACCTCCGCGTCGGCCGCCTCGATATCCCCTTCGGCGAGGAATACCTGTATCGCGGTGTGCTCGACAACCCGCTGATCACCCATTCGGTGGCCGATCCCTGGGGCGTGGACGAGGGCGTGGAGCTTTATGGCTCGGCCGGACGCGTCAGTTATGTCTTCGCCGTGCAGAACGGCGGCCACAAGACCCTGCGCGATTTCGACTCCGACAAGTCCATGACCGTGCGGGTGAGTTACGACCCGGCCGCTTGGCTGCATCTCAGCGCCAGCGCCCTGCGCACGGGTGACCTGACGATGGCGGGCGACTTCCTCTCCGAGATTTGGATCGGCGGCGGGTTCTTCCGCGCGATCGGCGCGGCGGCGACCACCCAGGGATTTTCGGCGAAGCTATACCAGGCCGACGCCCGCGTGAACTGGAACGGCGGCCACTTGTCGGGCGCGGTGGGCACGGCACGGTACGACGACAACGACACGGCGGCAGACAACCGGCGCGACCTCGATCATTTTTCGGTGGAACTGGTGCAGCGGATCAATGGCGGTCTTTACGGCGCCATCCGTTACAGCGAGATCAGTGTCCAGAAGGGCGGGTATCCGCTGCAGGGGCTGGGCAGTCCCGGCACATTCTTCTACAGCGGCCTGCCGCTGGCCGAGGGGCTGGAGCGCTTCAGCCTTGGATTGGGTTACCGCTTCAGCGATCCGCTCGTGTTCAAGATCGAATACGCCTGGGAGGACGGCCGGATGATCAATGGTCAGCGGCGCGACCAGGAGGACCTTTTTGCCACCGAGATCGGTGTGCGCTTTTGATCGGATGAAATTCCACTCCCCAGGTTTCTCCCTGCTTTCGATATTGATCGGTCTCGTCATGGTGGTCCCGGCGACCGCCGGCACGATCACCGGCACCGTTCGTGCGGAGGGCGCGCCGGCAGCCTCCGGTGGCGGGGGTGGCGACAAATACGCGAGCCGGCGCTACAAGTTCGTCGAGCGCGTGGATTACGCCAAGCTCACCGACTTCGTGGTCTATGTCGACCAGGTGCCGGCCACGCCACCGCCGGCGGCGGCGAAGGCAAGGGTCGTGCAGAAGGACGCGACCTTCGAGCCGCGCGTGCTGCCGATCGCGGTCGGCACCACCGTGCTGTGGCCCAACGAGGACGACATCTACCACAATGTCTTTTCGATGTCCGAGCCGCGGGAGTTCAACCTCGGCCTGTACAGCGCCGACGATGCACCGCCGGCGATCACGTTCGACAAGCTGGGCCGCGTGGACGTGTTCTGCTCCATCCACACGAAGATGCACTGCATCGTGCTCGTGCTGCCAAATCCGTGGTTCGCCCTGAGCGACGCGAAGGGCCGGTTCGTCATCCGCGATGTCCCGCCGGGCACCTACAAGCTGCGCGCGTGGCATGAACGCCTGCCCAGCGCGACCCTTGAGGTCACCGTGCCCGCCGAGGGCGAGGTGCAGGTGGATTTTGTGCTCGGTCTCGCCAACCTCCCCAAACCCTGACCATGGCCGCCGCGCAATCGAAATTTCGCCTCAGCCTGCAGGCCAAGGTGCTGGTGGCGGTGCTGGGTTTCCTGGTCCTCCTGCCGGTCGTCACCCTGTGGATCGTGAACGGGCACATGGAGCGGCAGATGGAGGACGAGGCCCGGCAGACGCTCGCGACCGCCGAGGCGGTGTTCCTCAAGTCGCTCGACAACCGCTCACGCAACCTGCTCGAGCGGTACCGGACGGTCGTCGAGGAGGCGCGATTCAAGGTCACGGCCGAACTGGCCGACCGGCGCACGATCGACGGCCTGCTGCTCAGCGTCCTGGAAGACTCGCCGGAAGAGCATGCTGCACTGCTCTATTTTGATGATCGCGACGAGTTCGTCACCGGGCGCCGGCGTTCGTCCGCGACCGACCTCGAGAAGCTGGCGGCGGCCACGGCCGATCTCCGGCAACGGGCCCAGGCCGGTGAGGCCGGCGCGGGCGTCGTGGGTTACGACGGCCGGGTCTATACCGTGCTCGCCCTGCCGGTGACGGGATCGAACCGCGGTCCGCTGGTCGGCGTCCTGACCGTGGCGATTGTGCTGGGCGAAAACGCCGTGCAGGAACTCAAGCTGCCCCGCACCGAGACCCTGCTCGTGGCCGATGGCCGGGTGGTGGTTTCGACCGTGGCAAGCAGTGCCCTGCCGGAAAACCTGCTGGAGGAGGTCGCGCCGGCCGGCCGCGCCACCGATGCGCGGCGCACCCTCGTGGCGGGCGAGCACTTCATGGCGCGCTCAGGCGATCTCGGCCCGGTGAGCCCGCGGCAGCCGGGCATCCGTTACGTCATGATGTCCTCGTACGAGGCGCGCCTCCAGGCGATGATCACGACGCGGCGCACCGTTGTCGGCCTCAGCATGGCCGGCATCTTGATCAGCGGCATCGTGGTCGCGTGGTTCGTGCGGCGCGTCACCCACCCGCTGCGGGACCTGGCCGAGTCGGCCGAGGCTGTCGGCCGCGGCGATTTCTCGCGGCGCATCCAGCGCTTCTCCGACGACGAGTGCGGCGACCTCGCGCAGGCGTTCAACCGCATGACCGAGAACCTGCAGACTTCGCGGGCCGAGCTCGAGAAGACCGTGACGACGCTCAAGGGCACGCAGGCCCAGCTCGTGCAGAGCGAGAAGCTGTCGGCGGTCGGCCAGTTCGTCGCGGGCGTTGCCCATGAACTGAACAATCCGCTCACGGCGGTCATCGGCTTCGCCGACCTGCTCTCCCAGGTCTCCAACGACGAGAAGGCCCGGCCGCACCTCGAGCTCATCGCCAAGAGTGCCCACCGCTGCCACAAGATCGTGCAGAGCCTCCTGAGCTTCGCCCGGCAGCACGCGCCCGAGCGCAAGCTGGTGAAGCTCAACCAGGTCATCGAGGAGGTGCTGGAGATCATGGCCTACGACCTGCGCACCTCGAACATCAAGGTCGTGACCCAGTTTGCCCCCAAGCTGCCGCCGATCATGGCGGACGCGCACCAGCTGCAGCAGGTCTTCGTCAACATCCTCAGCAACGCCCGCCAGGCGCTGCAGCCGTACCGGCAGGACGGTGAGATCACGGTGCGCACCTTCGCCTCGGGTGACACGGTGCACGTCGAGTTCGCCGACAACGGCCCGGGCATCCCGCCGGAGAATCTCTCGCGCATCTTCGACCCGTTCTTCACGACCAAGCCCGTGGGCAAGGGGACGGGGCTCGGTCTCAGCCTCTCCTACGGCATCATCCAGGAACACGGCGGCAAGATCTCGGCCCACAGCGCCGTCGGCCGCGGCACGGTTTTCACCATCGAGCTGCCCGTGGCCTCCGAGAAGACGCCGGCCATGAAGACCGACAGCGCGCCGCCGTTCGCCCCCGTGCCGCCGCGGGCTTCGGGCGCCGGGAAATCGGTCCTGGTCGTGGACGACGAGGAGTGGATCCGCGAGCTCACGCGGGCCCTGCTCGAGCAGGACGGCTACACGGTGGCCGCGGCCGCGAGCGGCGAGGCGGCCGTCGATGTCCTGCGACGTTGTGCGTTCGATGTGGTGGTCACCGACTGGAAGATGCCCGGCATGAACGGGCTCCAGCTTTACGAGCATCTCGCGACAAGCGATCCGGCCACCGCCAAGCGCGTGCTCTTCATGAGCGGCGACCTGATCAACGACGCGTTCACCGATTTCCTCCGCCGCCACGGTCGTACCTGCCTGCCGAAGCCCTTCGCGATCGAGGAATTCCGGACGGCGGTCGCCGGGGTGCTGAAAGCCTAGGCACGACGAACCCGCTCACGCGGAGGCGCGGAGTCCGCCCTCCGCGCCTCCGCGTGAGACCCGTGACGTCGCCGCTTACCGTGGGTAATCGACCTGGTCCTTGAACGGCCGCCCGGGCATGCCGCGGGTGAGGTCGGCGATGACGGGGCGCTGCTGCAGGTGCAGGCCGTGGCGGTCGAGGTCCTTGGCGGTCAACTTGCCGGCCGGGAAGTAGCGTATGACGAACGTGTGCTCGCCCTGGTCCTGCCAGGCGTAGTGCTCGAGCTTCTCGGGCAGGATCTTCGGATCGTGGTGGGCGTAGGGGCAGGAGCGCAGGAGCGTCAGGTGGACTTCCTTGGCATCGCCGCTGACGGCAAAGACCTCGGGCGCGACAACGCCGGCCCGGGTGCCGTCGGCGAGGAGGAGCAGCGAACGATCCCGCATGGGCAGCTCACGGCCGTCGCTGGCCCGCGGCAGGCCGCCGCCGGGGATGCCGTCCTCGCGGCTGGCGATGGCGGCGCCGGGGGCCCAGGAAAGGCGGAGGATGCGGTGATGCTCGTGCCAGTTCACGCGCAGGCGGAGCTCGTAGAAATCCTGCCCGCGGTAGCGGCGCCAGTCGGCGCAGAGGCGGCTCTCGCCGATGCGGCCGTCCACGCGCCACAGGTGGCGCACGGGTCCGGATTCCACGAGGACCGGATCGCTCCAGTGGGCGTGATCGAGCTGCGGCCCGGCGAAACGATCGAGGTTGTGCGACCACGTGTCGGACTTGTCCTCGACCAGGCGCAGCTCGGGCAGAGCGATGGCCGGGCCATCGGCGGCCTGGAGCGCACCGGCGCCGCTGGCTTGCAGGGTGAGGTTGAAGGTCGGATCGGCGCCGGTCAGCGCGGCGGGCTTTCCCGCCCGGTTGTGCGCGATGCGCACCGTGCGCAAGGCACCCGGCTCGGCCGTGAGCGGGAAGAGCAGCCGCACGGTGTCCGGCATCAGGGTCTCGGGCTCGATGACCTGGTGCGGCACGAGGCGGTTGCGTTCGTCCAGCAGACACCAGTCGGGCTGCCAGTGGGTCCATTCGAGCCAAGGCTCGTGCTCAATGAAGTCGCGGAAGGCGGTGTCGGTGTAGTTGGCGATGACCAGGCGCTGCCGTTCATCGTTCGGCGTGGCGTGAGCCTGCCGGCGGAAGGTCTCGCTGAGGACCTGCTCGGCCGCGGCCTTGACGCCGGCGAGCTGGTCGTCGGCGGCCTTGGCGGCGCTGGGCGTGCAGGTGCCGCCGAGGGTGTCGTGGAAGGAGTTGAAGCACAGGCTCTGCCAGGCGGCTTCGAGGGCGGGGGCGGCGGCCTTGCGGTCGCGGCGCGGGGCGGAGGCGAGAGCGACGCGGGCCTGCGCGAGCTGATTCTCGGCACGGCGCACGCCGAGTTTCACCGGGCGGTGCGCGGTGTAGCAGCCGATGGCGTGCATCTGGAGCTCGCCGGTCACGAGCGGCAGGTGTTTCACCTCGGGGGCGAGGGCCTTGAAGAAGCGCTCGGGCGAGGAGAACTCGAGGCGGGCGCCGGGGATGGCGTCGCGGTGGTCGCGGACCCACTGGATGATGGGTTCGTTGGGGCCGCCGCCGTGGTCGCCGACGCCGAGGAAGCACATCGTGTGGGTGACGCCGTTGGGCAGGCCCTCGAGGGCGCCCTCGACGTGGCGCAGCTCGGGCGGGGTGACGGTGCAGTAGCCGTGGGCGATGCGGAAGGTGTTGACCACGGCGCCGCCGGGCCGGCCGCGCCAGCGGAACACGCGGGCGGGGAGGGCGGTCTCGTGCGCCATGGGGCGCATGAAGACGTAGCTGTGCTGGCCGTGCGCGGCCATGATGTCGGGCAGCGCGGCGGTGTGGCCGAAGGAGTCGACGTTGTAGCCGATGCGCGGGAAGAACAGGAGGTGCTTTTCGAACCAGGCGCGGCCGAGCGCGATCTGCTGGTTCATGTTCTCATAGCCGGGGAGGTTGCAGTCGGGCTGGATCCACCAGCCGCCGACGACGGACCAGCGCCCGGCGTGGATGTGGCGCACGATGCGGCGGAAGAGCGCGGGATCGTGGCGGCGCACCTGCTCATAGACCCAGGCCTCGCCGCGCGTGAAGATGATGTCCTTATGGCGGTCGAGCGTGTTGCACACCGTGTAACACGTGTTGAGGCATTCATCGACACCGGCGGTCCAGGGCCAGAGCCAGACCGGGTCGAGGTGGGCGTTCAGGATGATATGGACAGTGCGCATGGGGAGCGAAAGCGGATCGGACGGATCGAAACGATCACCCTTTGATCGTGTTGGCGGTGGCGCGGTTCATCCGGTGGTTCCAGCCGCGGAGGGTGAGGCGGGCGTTGGGGTGGCCGTTGCCGGGCTCGATCTCGTCGTCGCCGGCGTGCATCTGCACCAGGACCGTCTTCCGCAGGCGGCGGGAGCGGTTGTGCTTGGAGCCGTGGAGGGTGAAGTAGTGGAAGAACAGCACGTCGCCGGGTTCGGCCTCGAGGGCCACGGCGCCTTCGAGCGGGTATTGGTCGAGCAGGGCGCAGGGTTCCTGGCCGCCGGTGTGGGCGGCGCGGCCGAGCTTGTGGGAGCCGGGATAGACGCGCAGGCAGCCCATCTGGTCGGTGGCGGGCGAGACGTGGATGATGCCGGCGATCATCGAGTCCTTCACCGAGGGGAAGTACGACCAGTCCTGGTGCATGCCGAACGGCATGCCGTTCTCGGTGGGTTTCTGGAAGAGCTTCGTGTGATGGAGGACGATGTCGGGCCCGAGGATGGCCTCGGCGATGTCGAGGAAGCGGGGCGACTGGATGGCCTGGAGCCAGGCGGCGGAGTAGCACTGCACATTGTGGGTGTGCGTGATCATGCTCTTTTCGCCCCCGATCTTTTTCTGCCGGTCGCCGCCCCATTGGGCATTGTTCAGGTCGCCGGCGCGCGTGAGCTGGCGGACGATCCGGTCGAACTCGCGTTCGAGGGTCTTGATCTCGGCGGGCTTGAACACGCCGCGCGCGAAATAGAAGCCGTCGCGTTCGAAGGCTTTCCTGATCGCGGCGGAGGACATGCTCACATGCCGCGGGCCTGAAAGGCGCGGCTGAGTTCCTGCATGAAGCTCTGGGCGTCGGCGGCGGAGGGGCGGTAGCCGGGCTGGCTGATCTGCGTGAAGCCGGGGCGGCCCTGATGGTCGACGATCCATTTGCCGGTCACGCCATCGCTGAAGGTGACCGAGCCGCTGGCGAGGGCGCCGGGGATGAGGGTCACCTTGTCGATCTCGACGGAGACGCCGCCCGCACCGGCCGGGGGCAGGTCGTCGCCGGCTTCGTCGGCAAATTCGTCCTCGGGCGGCAGGCCCTCGTCCTCGGGGGCGTCCGCCTTGCCGAGTCCCAGCTTCTCCTTGGCCTTGTCGAGGAAGCCCTTCTTTTCGCCCGCGGGGGCCTTGGACGCGGGCGCCTGGGCCTTGGTCACGTCGGAGGTGTCCACCTTGGGTGCGGGGTCCTTGAGCGTCAGGTCGAGGTCGTCGACCAGGAAGCGCACGTCGCGGTATGTCAGCGAAAGCTGGAACTGCTCGCGGAGCTTTTGCTGGACGGCGGAGAGGTTGTCGCCGGCGGCGACCCAGCTGGCGACGGCTTGTTTCTGTTCAGGCGTGAGAGACATGGGAGGTACGAATTGCGATTTACGAATTACGATGCGCAAGGCCTTGCCGGTGGCAAGGGGGTGTTCGCAAACCGAGGGTCCCGGCGCCCGGGCGGGGCGGCTCAGCGGGACAGCTGCGCCTTGAGGAAGTCGACGCTGCTCCGGGTGGAGGCGTCCTGTTCCATCATGTTGTCCACGGCCTTGCAGGCATGGATCACGGTGCCGTGGTCGCGGCCGCCGAAGGCGTCGCCGATCTCCTGGAGGGAGTGCTTGGTGAGCGTCCGGGCGAGGTACATGGCGATCTGGCGCGGGATGGCGATGTTGTTCGGCCGGCGCTTGCTCGTCATGTCGCTGTGGCGGATCTGGTAGTGGTCGGCCACGCGCTTCTGGATCGTCTCGATGGTGAGGACGTTCTGGGCCTGCTCCATGAGGACGTCCTGGAGCAGCATCTCGGTGGTGGGCAGGTCGAGGACCTTGCCGGTCAGCGCGGCGTAGCTGGCGACCTTGATCAGCGCGCCCTCGAGGCGGCGGATGTTCTTCGAGATGTTCTGGGCGATGAAGGTGACGACGGCCTCGGGCAGCTCGGCCTTGAGGGTGGCGGCCTTGGTGCGGAGGATGGCGACGCGGGTCTCGAAGTCGGGCGCCTGGATGTCGGCGGGGAGGCCCCACTCAAAGCGGGAAACGAGGCGGGCCTCGAGTTTCTGGATCTCGCTGGCGCGGCGGTCGCTGGAGAGGACGATCTGCTTCCCCGACTCGAAGA
>CAZGJB010000009.1:27197-29111 GCA_964526145.1 uncultured Opitutaceae bacterium | reverse complement strand
CCTGGCTCCGGCGCCGAAGTCGTCACCGAAACCACGCGCCGCGCCACGCGAGCCAAGCTCGACGGTCTCCTCTGATGTTCGACGACCTTCCACAGTCCGACCTCCCGCACGTGCGGCCCTCCGTCAGTTGGGCCGGCGGCAAGGCGCGCCTGGTGAAGTTCATCCTGCCGCTCTTCCGGCCGCACACCGCCTACGTCGAGCCCTTCGGCGGCGGCCTCGCGGTGTACCTCGCCAAGGAGCGCAGCCGCCTCGAGGTGATCAACGACATCAACGGCGACCTCGTTTCCTTCTACCGCTGCTGCAAGTACCACCTCGACGCGCTCCTGGATGAATTGGATCTCGTCCTCAACTCCCGGCAGGATTTTGAGGACTACTGCCGCCAGCCCGGCCTTACCGAGATCCAGCGCGCCGCCCGCTGGTTCATCCGCAACAAGCTCTCCTTCGCCGGCACGGGCACGAGCTTCGCGATCTCGCGCACCCAGCCGCTCACCTCCCGCGCCCAGCGCCTCCTGCAGATCCAGTCCCTCAACCGGCGCCTCGATCGCACGACGATCGAGCACAAGCCCTGGGAATACATCCTCAAGACCTACGACCACGAGGAGACGCTATTCTTCCTCGATCCGCCGTACCCCGAGGATGGCGGCAGCAACTACGCCGGCTGGGATGAAGTCACCGTCGAGCGCTTCTGCACCACCGTGAAGGCCCTGCGCGGCCAATGGATCTTCACCTTCAAGGACTGCGTCCAGGTGCGCCAGCTCATGGCCGGGTACACCTTCAAGAGCATCGATCGCGCCCGCGGCATCGCCAACAACGGCCGCAAGACCAAGGCCGACCGCTACGTCGAGATCATCATCACGAGCGAGCGCGACACGCGCCACCTGCAGCGGAAGGGGAGGACGGCATGACACTAAGGCTCATACTCCTAACCTTTGGCCTTTGCGTTTTTCTCCACGAGCCGTTTGTAGGTCTTTTCTTCTTTTTCGACGATCTTCATCAGATTGCTCGCAGCAAGTTTCTCGTGGAGCCCAACCTGGCTCTTGAGTGTTATCAGCGAGTAGTAGGAAGGTTTGAGTTCGAAGACCATGGCTGCCCAGGTGCGCGACCAAAGCGATACTCTCGCGTGGAGATCCTTTCTGACCTCTCTCGAAAGTGGAAAGTCGTTCTCATTGGGATCAGTCCATGGTGCTTTTCTAACCTGGGTAGCTATATAGAGTATGGTGGAAAACATCTCGTTTTGCCGCAGACGAAACGCCTCAAAATTGAGCGCATTGAGCTCCGCTATGACCGAGAACCTCTTATCGAGCAGTTCCTGGCGGGTTTTCGCGTGGGAGAGCAGCGAAAGGTTATAAAGCGCTTTACAGAACGACATTCTCAACTGGTCGAACGCAACAAATCGCGCAATTATTACACCGGTGAGGACCGCCAGAATACTTCCGATAAAGAGCGTAATCGCGATCGGGATGATCAGGTAGCCGTACCACCAAGTCTCGAAGAGTTGTTGCATGGCCCAAATCTTACGGCACCGGGCAAGTGCAAGGCAATGGAGGGGATTGCCGCATGATCTTCCGCGCTCCCATTCCCTTCCAGGAGGCGATCGATTCCCGTGAGGTGCGCCAGCTCCTGCCGACCGAGTTCCGCACGGCCGCGCTGCAGGAGATCCCCGCGCAGCTGCGCGAGCGGGCCTTCTTCTCTGCCGGCGTCCAGAACGCCACCTTCCTCGAGCGCGCCAGCCGGGCGGTCGACGATCTCGTCTCGGGCAAGGTCGACCGCGCCACCAAGCGCCTCGAGCTGAAGCGCCTCCTCGAGGATCTCGGCTACCGGCCGGCCGAGGGCGAGGAGGGCACGCTCACCGATCTCGGCAGCGATCGCCGGCTCAACCTGATCCTCGATCAAAACCTGCAGTCCGCCCAGGGC
>CAZGJB010000009.1:0-27187 GCA_964526145.1 uncultured Opitutaceae bacterium | reverse complement strand
GCCGCCCAGGGCTACGGCCATTGGATGCAGGGTCAGGACTCCGCGATCCTCGATCAGTGGCCCGCCCAGGAGCTCGTCCGCGTCATCGAGTCCAAAGTCCAGCGCGACTGGGCCCAGCGCTGGGCCGAGGCTGGCGGCCGCTTCTTCGGCCGTCGCATGATCGCGCTCAAGAACGATCCCATCTGGACGCGCATCTCCCGCTTCGGCACACCCTATCCCCCCTTTGACTTCAATTCGGGGATGGATGTCCAGGACATCGATCGCGACGAGGCGATCGCCTTTGGCTTGATCGATCGCGACACCGAGCTGCTCCCGCAGGATCGCGACTTCAACCAGGACCTGCAGGCCTCGCCCGAGGTCCGCAGCTCGAGCCTGCGCACCGCCCTCGAGGAGCACTTCGAGGGCCGCGCCGCCTTTGTCGACGGCGTGCTCAAACTCGTGGGAGGCGCGAGCTGATGCCTGGCGTCGGCATCCAGATCGTCACCATCCGCGACGAGGCCCGGCCGGCCCTCGCCCGCCTGCGCCGCGGCATCCAGCACGAGCGCCTGTTCCCGATCATCGGCCGCTCCGCGACCAACACGATCCGCGAGCACCTCTTCGGCCTCAACGCCACGCGGCCCAACTGGCTCGGCGGCACCCGCACCAACTTCTACGCCGGCGCCGCCCGGTCGACCCAGTTCCAGATCGTGGGCGATGCCGTCGTCGTCTCGATCAACCACGTGGGCATCGCGCAGCGCTACTTCGGCGGCACGATCCGGCCGAAGGTCGCCAAGTTCCTCACGATCCCCGTCCACCCGCGGGCCTACGGCAAACGGGCGCGGGAGTTCGACCTCGAGCTCGTCTTCGGCCGCGACGGCATCCCCTACGCCCTGGCGACCAAGGCGAACCTCGTCACCATCATCCGGCAGACGAAGAAGGGCACCGTCACTCGCAAGCTCGGCGGCCGCCGCGGCGAGATCATGTACCGCCTGGTCAAGCAGGTCACCCAGAAGCCGGATCCCACCGTGCTCCCGCACACCGAGCTCATCGAGACCCGCGTGCAGCGCGACATCGAGAGCTACATCAACCGCCTGATCGAGCGCCAGGGAGGGAACAACTGATGGACGACCTCGAGCTAGACCAGGAGGACTTCGTATCGCTCATCGGCGGCGATGCCAGCTTCGCCACCGTCGCCGTCCTGAAGGAGGAGAAGGGCGACATCGAGGCCGACATCCTGCAGGCCCTTGCGACCTTGAACGCTAAGGCCGGCAAGATCGGCGCCTGCGCCGTCGTCCTGCAGCCGGTCGAGCTCGCGACCGATCCCAATACGCCCAACCCCGAGCACCGCGTGCGCTTCTCCGTGCAGGTCTTCGACCAGCCGCTCTTCAACGCCGGCGACGATGGCACGGGTAAGGATGTCTGGCAGCTCGCCCGCCGCATCCGCCAGCTCTGCCACCGGCGCAACTTCGGCCGCGGGCTGTACTCCTGGCTCTCCACCGAAGATGCGCCCCAGGCCGATCCCGGCCGCCGCTCCCGCGTCGTCACCTTCGAGAAGCTGATCCAGGAGGAGTCCGTCACCCGCCTGGGCGCGCCGCTCATCGAGCCCGAGGACGGCGGCGCCGCCCCGCAGAACGTCACCCTCACGCCGCCCGAGGGCGCCTCGATCCGCTACACCCTCGACGGCAGCTATCCGACCGAGGCCGCCGGCACGCTCTACACCGAGCCCTTCACGATCGCGGCCGCCTGCACCCTCCGCGCCGTCGCCTACAAGGCCGGCGCCCTCCCTTCAAACGTCGCGCAAGCCGTCTTCACGTAACCAATCACCGATCATCCATCACCCATAACTCGCCCGTCCCATGAACCTCGCCACCCTCCTCGAAGGCCCCTGCAATCTGAAGCATCGCGGCCAGACGTTTCACTTCCGCGGCGGCCTCCGCCTGGCGCCCGTCCGCTCGCTCCTGAAGATCGAGACCGATATCTACGGCCCGATCGCCATCCGCACTCTCGACCGTGCGATCGCCCTCACCGGCACGCCTGTCGGCGTCTGGACCGATGAGCAGCTCGCCGTCTCCCACCGCTGGACCAATCCCACCATCGGCTCTCTCGTCACCCCGCGCTACGACGTCAACACCGTCACGCACGGCACCGACATCATCACGCTCGTCGGCGCTGCCCAGCCGCGGGCCGGCTGCCCGGTGCGGATCGTGGCATTCGCTGGCTCGACGCTGCCGGCCGGCCTCGTGACCGGCACCACCTACTACTGGGGCACCGATGGGAAGCTTTACACGACCGAGGCCGGCGCGATCGCGCAGACGGTCGGTTCGGTTGTCGACATCACCGATCCCGGCACCGGCGACTTCGGTATCATCGAGCAGGAGTACATCCAGATCGATGCCCTCACGGCCAACCGCCGCATCACCTTCCACAACGGCGCCGTCGTCGGCATGCCCGCCGTGGGCTTCTCCCCGACGCAAACGCTCCTGGGCGGCATGGCCCTCGCGGTCTTCCCCAAGGAGGGCAGCGCCTGGAGCGACGCCAATAATCTCTACACGATCACCAAGGTCGCGCTCACCGACGTCGCGCCGGATAAGGACACGATCCTCACCGGCGAAGCCTCCTGCGCCTTCGGGGCCGCGCCCTGGGATAGCTTCAAGACCCGCGGCGTCATCACCCTCAACCCGCAGCTGCGCACCGAGCCCGTGATGAGCGACACCTATGGCCTCCTCGGCATGAAGATCGCCGGGCTCGATGTCACGGCCGGCCTCGTGCCCGCGGGCTTCTCCGAGGCCCAGCTCCTCGATCTTCTGGCCATGCAGGGCGGTACGGCCGCCCGCGGCGCCAACGCCGTCCGCGGGGATCTCGTCATAACCGGCACCGGGCTCTACGCCGCCCTCTACAACGGCGCGCCCCGCGAGCTCCCGCAGACCTTCGATGCCACGAGCCCCCGCGCCGGCGAGCTCGCGATCGATGGCGTGCGCACGCCAGGCAGTCGCGCCTTCTACCTCGGCGAGGCCGCCCCGGCCTGATCGATCTAGCACCTCCGATCGCCCAACTGCGCAATCAGTGTGTCCATCATCTACTCCAACACCACGCTCTGCAGCCACTCGCTGGCTGTCGGCCGCATCGGTCCGAGTGCCTTCACGGTCAACGGCCGCCAGGTCAACGACGTCGTCGCGTTCGTGCGCGCCGCGGCCGTCACCGTCTTCCCCCGCGGAGCGCGGTCGCACGAGGTCACCTTCCGCGTGCATGGGCTCTTCTCCACGATCGCGGCCGCGCAGCAGTACGCCGCGCTCCATTTCGGGCAGCTGCCGCAGCAGGGCGACCTGATCGAGGCCGATGATGCCGGCAACCCGCTCTGGTCGTTGCCCGATGCCTGCATCGCCGGCCTGCGCGGCGGCCGCGACGGCCTCGGGGTATATCTCGAGTACGCCTTCACGGGCGGCGCGTTCGAGAGCGAAGACATCACCTTGCCCGATGGAGATTCCGACCTCGTGAAAGCCAAACGCATCGCACTCAACGCCGGCGAAGTGGAAAAAGCGTTCGCCTGGGACGCCCCCTTCGCTAACGCGCCCCGCGGTATTTTCCCCACGCTCATCAGCCCCACCGGCGGCGGCGTCTTCGGCATCATCGTCGACAAGGATTCGCTCACCGCCGGGGGCGGCCTGTTGAAGTTCGACGCCGAGGTACCTGGCGCCGGTTACGAAATCTCCCTTGTCGGCGTCCTCTAGTTCTTCCCATGAAAACTTCCTTATTCCCCGCGCGGTTGCGCCGCGCTCTGGCAGCCGGACTTTGGGCGGTCCTGCTCGGCATCCTCTGCCTGCCAGTCGTCGCCCAAGTCACTCGCTATACTGGCACGCAACAAGTCACGAACACCTTCTACCCGCCGGCCAAGGCCGATCCCGGCAGCCCTGCAACGGGCGAACTGTGGCTCAGCACGACCACTGCAGACACCTTGAAATACCGCTCCGGCGGCGTGACGCACAGCCTGGTCACCTCCACGACGATCGCCGCCGGCTACCAGCCGCTCGATGCGATCCTGACTTCGATCAGCGCGTTGTCGGGTCCTGGTACGGCAGCGTTTACCTACGCGAGCGACGGCGACACCAATGGTGTCGTTTACTTCATCGGGACCGGGCAGGGCACCACCTCATTCTCCAATCCCCACACTGCCACCAGCGTCGTCGTCGTGCGGTCCACCAATGGCGTCGGCTCCGCTTCGCAGATGGTCGACCGTACCTCCCAGGACAGCCAGACGACCGATGCGGCAAATTCCTGGATGGCGATCGACTTGGGCTCCTCGCGAACCCTCATCCCCACCAAATACTCCCTGCGCCACGGCTACAGCTCGGGCTACTATATCCGCACCTGGAAGCTCCAGGGCAGCAATAACGCCGCCAGCAATAGCGTCGCCGATCTTAACGCCGCCACCTGGGCGGATCTCGATACCCGAACCGGTGACACCACGATCAACTCCGGGTATGGCTGGGGTAGCTTCACGGTCACGGGTGCCGCCACGGGATACCGCTGGCTTCGTGTCATCCAGACCGGCGTCAACAGCTCGAGCAACAACGAGCTCGTCCTCTGCGAATTTGAATTCTACGGCACGCTCGCCTACACGGCCGCCACCCCGAGCGGCCTCCTCACCTACGACCTCTCGGATGATGGCGTTGGCACGATCAACACCTCTGCCGGCCTGGCTGGTCAATTGAGCGACGAGACCGGCACCGGCGCCCTGGTCTATGCAACGAGCCCGACCCTTGTCACGCCGACCCTGGGTGTCGCGACCGCTACCTCGATCAACAAGGTCGCCATCACGGCGCCGGCCACAAGCGCGACGCTCACGATCGCCGACGGCAAGACCCTCACCGCGAGCAACACGCTCACCTTCGCCGGCACCGATGGCAGCACCCTCAACATCGGCACCGGCACAAACCTCTCGGCCATCGCGGGCCTCACGAGCGCAGCCGACAAGCTCCCCTACTTCACCGGTGCCGGCACAGCAGCCCTGGCGGACTTCACCGCAGGCGGCCGTGCGCTCGTCAATTCCGCCGGCACCGCCGACACCTTCCCTTACTTCTCGGCCTCCAACACCGTCACCCTCGCCAGCATCACCACCGCCGGCCGCAACCTACTCGATGATGCCGATACCTCTGCGCAGCGCACCACTCTCGGCGTCGGTACAAGCGACTCCCCGCAGTTCACCGCGCTCACCTTATCTGGCGGTTCGCTTACTAGCGGCACCGCGCTGAACCTGACAGCCGCGAACGGTCAGGATGTGAACATCAAGCCCAACCTCGCGGCTTCTGATTGGTTCGCTTTCAAGCCGGGATATGGTTCTCCGGCTGCTGGGACCATTGCCAGCACTTCCGCCTTCCGAATCCTTTCGGGTAACGCGCTGTACCTTGAGGCTGGGGGCACGAATCAGAGCATCAACCTCACGCCGAGCGGGACGGGACGGTTGGAATACTCGTCCGCATCGAGTGGGGGCGCGTCCCAATTTCGGATTACCAACACCTCGACAGGCCCGGTGAAAACTGGCGCAGTTATCCGCAATGACGCGGCTAGCAATACGGGTTCACGGAATTGGGCACTAATCTCAAATGACAGCGCCTACGGCGACCTTGCCATCCGGCAATCCACGACTTCTACCGCCGACCCATTGGCTGGCGACACGCGGCTCTACGTTTCGCCATCAGGAAACATCCTCCTCGGCACCACGACAGACTTGAGCCGCAAGCTCGCCGTCTATGGTGCGGGCGTGTTCACCGACGCGAGCACGATTCAAAACACCATCTGGCCCGAGTTTTCGACGGGCAAGGCAGGCATCGGCACGAACAACAACTACCCGCTCGTCCTTGCGACCAACGGAACGCGCCGCGTCGAGATTGGGACGAGTGGCGATGTGGCTATCGCCTCGACCACAGCAGCGACTTCCACGACCACGGGTGCCTTGACGGTCGGCGGCGGGTTGGGCGTGGCCGGTGCGGTGTATGCACAGACCGGCGCCTTCACTGGCAGCAACTCCGCAGGCAGCTACTCGCTGACGGTGAAGAACAACGCGGCGAAAGCGACCACCGGCAACTATGTCGGCCTCAACATTCAAACCTCAGATGCGAGCTCTGTGGACCTGACACTCGCCTACTTCGGCCACGCGACTGCGGGATCCCGCTACTGGCGGATTGGCGCATACGACAACGGTGGAACGGCGTGGCAGGCTGGTACGCTGATGGGGACTGTGACCATCAGTGGTAACACCACATCCGCGCTGTATCTGAACGCCGCCGCAGATGGCAACGGGGCAGAGATTCAATTCCAAAAGGCGGGAACGCAAAAGTGGAATCTTACTTCAGTTGGAACATCGCACGATTTCCGTCTCTACAACAACGGGGGCACGAATCGCTATGACCTGACGGTGGCATATGCTACAGGTGATACAGCCCTCACCTCCACCACTGAAGCCACCACTGGCGGCGCAGGCTCCCTGACCACCGCTGGCGGCATCTATGCGGCGAAGAAAATCATCGGTGCCGGCACCATCCGCGCAGCGACTGGATTCGGTGCGGGTGCCGATGGCGTCAGCGGCGTTCGCTACTACGGGTACGTCGGTGCTGGGTCGAATAATGAGTTCATTCGCGCTCAAGTGGGCACGCAGGGGTCGTTCGGCATGATCATCGACGACACCACTCGCTTAGTTCGTTTCGTAGATAACGCAGGGCCAACAAACCGGCTAACGCTAGACCTGCCCACAGGCAACCTCACGCTGCCCACCGGCCAACTTGCTGTCTCCACGGCGAAGACTCCTGCCTCCGCAACGGACACCGGCACCGCAGGCACCATCTGCTGGGACGCGAACTACATCTACGTGTGCACCGCGACCAACACCTGGAAGCGCGTCGCCATCGCCACATGGCCTTAATTCTCCACACATGAAATCCCGCCTCATCCCCGCACTGATCACCGTCCTCGCCTTCCTTGCCCTCGGCGCGGGCGAGCCCGTCGTCACCGAAGCCTTGGTCAGGATCCAGACCGATCCCGCCAGCGGCCGCGCCCAGGCGTTTTTCGAGAGGACCGTCACGATCGACGGCGTCGCCTACGCCCAGCCCTGGCAGGAAGTGAGCTGGGATCTCGGCGCCGAGAAGACCGTGACCGTCGGGGAGCAGACCTACACTTACGCCGAGGTCTTCGCAGCCGTTCAGGCTATCGCCCAGCAGGAGCGCGACACGCCGCCGCCCGCACCCGAGCCGGAGCCAGCCCCTAGCCCCTAGTCCCCAGCGACCAGCCCACAGCCCATGGCCGACACCCGCCTAGACATCCAGATCAAGACCACTGCCGACACGGCAGGGGCTACCCAGGCTGAGCAAGCCCTGCGCAAGGTCGATTCCGCGGCCAAGCAGGCCGGCCAGGGCACCGCGACCGCTGGGCAGGCGGCGAAGACAGCATCGGCAGACATCCGGGGCCTCTCGCAAGCCGGTGCCGGCCTCAACCAGACGATGTCCGGTCTGTCCCAGGGCGGGGTGACTGGTCTCATCAATGCGTTCCGCGGTCTTGCCAATGTCGTTAAGGGGCTCGCCGCGAGCGCCCTTGGTGGCGTTCTCCTGCCGATCCTGGCCTCTGCCGCCGCGGCGTTCGCCTACCTCAGCAAAAAGGCCAACGAGAACGCGGCAGCCATCTCCAAGATGTATAAGGATGGCGCGGAGCAGGCGAAGGCCTACGAGGCCAGCCTGAAGGAGGTCAAGGAGGCGGCGGAAAAATCCCTCGAGGCCCAGCTTCAGGCGGTCAATCGCCTCGCGGATGGCTACAAGCAGCTGATCGCCAGCATGGACGAGGCCGCCAGTCGAATCGGCAACCTGCGCGGCGCCGAGAAGGAGCTCGCACTCTCAAAGATCGATCGCGACGAGGCCGCCGCCCTTGCTGGGGCGAAAACCGACAAAGAGAGGGAGTCCATCAAGCTCGCCTCGGCCTCCGCCCGCGCCGGTGTAAACGGCCAATACGGCCGCGCCGCCATCGAGAATGACGTCCTCGGCGCGAAGGTCCGCGAGGAAAATGCTAACCGCGCCATCAGTCAGGCAGCCGGCCAGCAATTCGAGGCCGACAAGGCTGTCTCTGCTGCCCAGCAAAACTTCGATAATGCGATCTCTCGCATTGGTCGAAACCCCGCGCCGGAGGATCTGGTGCAGGCCAAGAGGGCCAAGGCTGAACTAGATGCGGCTAAACAGAACCAGGCAAAAGTCAGGGACTCCCTGGCGCCGACGATCGCCAACGCCGAAAGGGAGATTGCCAGCGCCCAGCAGGTGCGGGAACTCGCCCCCCTGCGCAGTCAGACTCAAGCGAACCAAACCGAGGCCGAGCGGTTCGGTCGGCAGACCGCTCTTGCCCAGCCGGCTCGTGATAGGATCCCCGACCTCGATGCCCGCATGGCCGCGTTATATGAGGAAGACCGCAACCTCCCGATGGGCTGGGAGAGCGAGCGTCGCGGTCAGATTGCGACTGAGCTCCAGAAGGTTTCAGCCGAGCGCGATGCCGCCTATCAGGCGATCAGCAACTTCGCCCAGTCAGAGACCAAGGCCCGCGCCGATCTCGAACGCACCCTTAAGAACACTTCCGAGTCCAGCGCCGGCCGCTGACCTTTCGCCATGGCCTCCGACCTTTGGAAGATAGCCTACAACGGCACCACCCAGTCTCTCGCCGCATGGGGCATCGAGGGCGCCCAGTTTCACCGCCTCAACCTTGACACCGAAGAGCTCACCTTTGCCATCCCCACGGCCGATATCTTCGCCGAGCCCACCTTCCCCTATGATGCCGTCCTGACTCTCTACCGGGGCGACGTCGTCTGGTTCATCGGCCGCGTGAAGATGACCCCGGCCTTTGCCACTGGGCAGGAGCGCCAGCGCTATCTCGTCGTGAATGCCTGGGATCCACTGGGCCGCATCATCTACCAGCAGCCTTACGCCCTTCGGAGTGCCGATTTTACCTCGGTCCTCGGCTCGTATTCCACCCGTGTCGTCCTCGGCCAGGATGCCTGGGGCCGCAAGATCACCGCCAGCGAGCAGATCTCCAATATCTCTACCTACGGCAACCTCGTCGGGTCCGACCTCTTTACACTCGCCGAGCTCGGGCCCTATGCCATCCCGCCCCTTGAGACCGTTCGCGACATCTCCTGCGTCGAGGCCATCCGCCGCATGCTTGCATGGACGCCCGACGCCGTCGGCGCCTTCAGCTACGCGATCGGCGGCACCACCCTCACCATTCTCCGCCGTTCCAGCCTGACTGCGGTTTCACTCGATCTCAGCGATCAGAACCTCGTCTCCGAGATCTCCGGCCTCACCCCGCGTTACGACCTTGTCCCTGCTGGCGTCGTTATCATCTACCAGACGACCGAGCGCGATGAGAGCGACGAGGAGGTCCGCTCGCAGTCCTACACCCGCGAGTCCCGCGACACGGCCGGCACCACCACGGGCCCCGGAGTCATCTTCGCCACCATCGCCCTCGGGCTCCAAGGCACCGGCCAGGCCGAGACTGCCCCGGTCGGCTTAGCCGCCCAGTACTACAGCGCCCTCTCGACCGTCCAGTACGATGGCCAGATCGTCCTCCGGGAGGCCGAATGCACCGGCCTCCTCCGGCCCGGCAAAAAGCTCAACCTCCTCAACGGGCGCGCCGCCTGGGCGACCATGGCAGCCACCGTCCAGCAGACCATCGAGGATATCGATACCGGCCGCACCACCGTCACCCTCGGCCCCGGCCCGCTCCTCGGCCTGGGCGCCTTTGTCGACATGATGCGCCGCTTCCGCGACCGCAACGAGCCCGGCGACTTCCCCGCCGTCCAACACAACGGCACCGAGGGCTACGACGAGCAGGAGGCCGGCACCGATCCCGCCGCCGATCCCATCGGTCCTCCTGGTGGCGCTCCTGATGTCGCCGTCATCGATCGCGAGCCCAACACCGGCTCCGATGGTGCCGGCGGTTCGGGCGGTGGCGGCGGCGCCGGCGCAGCCTCGGGCGATGCGGTCGCGGGCGGCAGCCATACCGTCGATCTCATCGTCTGTTCCGCGGCTGGCCAGCAGCAGAGAATCACCGTCCTCGCTCCGTAGCCCATGGCCTTTTACGCCAAGAGAGCCGGCATCACCGGCGGCAGCTGCTGTGACTGCAGCCAGTACATCGGCTGCGACTGCGGCGGTGCCTCCTGCGCCGTCGAATGCCGCTCCAAGGCCGACAACGCCGCGCTCTGCGGCTACGAGGAGTTCGGCACCCCCAGCGTCCCTGCCAAGAAGTTCCGCAAGAAGACCATCGCCGGCACCATGTATTCGGGCGAGTGGAGCGCTGCCGGGTGTCCCAACAGCAACGGCGACCCGGTTGCCTACAGTGGCTCATTTTCAGGCGGCGTTGGTTTTTGGGGTGATGCCTCCGGCAGCATGAGCGCAGAGCCGGTCGAGATCGACCTGCCAAACAACCGGGTCAAATACCGGGTAACGGCCAAGAGCTTCACGCCCAACTCTTCGTTTACGGGGTGGGGTAATATGACCAATATCCAGCTGGCCGCTGGGCCAAATGATGGCGGGCCCTCTCAGGTCGCGGTCAACGTAGGAAATGAGTTTTGGGTGTCCCGCGGCGCAGCCCAGAACCCATGGAACTTTTTTATCCAGGGTATCTGGAGCTTGGCCGGCGGCATTGGCCATTTGGACACCGACCTCGAGATCGACGTTTCTAAGGTCATCGACCGGAGTGTCCGCGACGAGTGGAACATCACCAACGAATTTGCCAACGAGCCCGGCTGCGCACCAACCGAAACCGATACCTCAGCTCGGTACGCGAAAGAGTTTGCCGAGTTCAGGTTGAACTCTGGAGGTGATGAGGAGAGCTGGGCCGGATTCGGAGGTACGCCGCTTGAAGGTTACGGCGCCCTCGCCGAGGTAACTGAGGAAACCAGCACCACCCGGAAAACCTCGGGCAAAGGCGACTGCCAAGGCGCAAGCGCGCCATATCAAAAAGCCGAGGGCGATGTGACGGAAACCCTCGAAACCGAAGACACTGAGGAGGACGCCTACAACCGTTCGGCCGCTGGTCTCGAGTGGAGCACGGTTGGGCCATGCTCGAACCACACTACCTACATCACCGAACGCGGTGAGATCCTCGGGCCTTATGGCTTCGGCTACCGCATCGCTCAGGTCCGGGCCATCTGCGGCAACCTCGTCATCGGGCAGACCTACACCGTCACGATCCGCATCTGGCGCCGCGCTTTTGATAGTTCCTCTCCCTGGGCGGCCTTCGCAGAGCTTACCCTTGTCCTCAGCAGCGTGGTCGCGACCACCGTGACCACCGAATGGCAGGATGTACCGATTGAGCGCGGTTATGAGACCAGGGCCATGAGCTGCAGCTGCATCGTGAACGCCTGACCATGCGCAAGGACCGCTATCCGGTGGCCAAGGCGAGCCGCGTCACCCTGACAATCATCAACCCGGCCCTAACGGGCGGCCCTCCGCCACCCCCTGAACATAAGGCCTGGCGCATGCAGCCCCCCATGGGCCTTGGCGACTGGGTCGAGACTTGGGCGAAGCCGATCGCCCGCGGAATCGATGCCCTGACGGCCCGTCTGGACCGCTGGAGCCGCCGCCAGCGCCTCAACCGCTTCAAGACCCTGTTCCACACCTTCCGCGCCCCCGGCCGCCCCGCCGTCGCCCGCCTCTTGGCTGGTCTGGGCCGTCTAGCGGCCGCGCTGGCCGGGCGCCTGATCCTCCAGGCCGGCTTTCGCCGGACCCGCATCGCAGGCTGCAGCGGCTGCTCAAATCGCCGCCGTTGGCTCAACCGCCTGGTCCCCGACATCTGCCGCCTGGATGCCTGGCTTGGCCTTTTCCGGGTGCTTGCACGGGCGGTGCAGACCGCCATCAAACCCCGTGCATCGCGGTTGGCCTGACCAGCCTTAAACGCGCTGATTTCTCAAACCTTTGGCACACCTTTTCAAACCCGGTGGCGCGATACATAGAATCGGCCTGCCAGCCGTAGGCTTGGCGGAGGCTGGCGGAGAGGGGGGGATTCGAACCCCCGGTAGGTTTCCCTACGCCCGCTTTCCAAGCGGGTACTTTAAACCACTCAGCCACCTCTCCGGCGTGCCAGACTGCCGTGCTTGAAAAGGCACCACAGCCTGAAGATGAAAGGGCAAAGAAGGGCATGCTGACGGCATGGGTCAATGGAAAATCCTTATGCTGCGGGCCGTGGTGATTATTTCGCAAAATGCCACTTGCACGCCCCGGGGGGCTTCCTAACGCTGACTCTGATTTTATCCACGTATCCCACCAACACATGGCTGCGTCACACACCGAATTGGGCTTCAACGGCAAGGTAGAGGGTGAGGTCATTGTTTCGCGCGCCGATGCCGTGATCAATTGGATCCGCACCAACTCCGTGTGGCCGATGCCCATGGGCCTCGCCTGCTGCGCCATCGAACTCATGGCGGTCGGCAACGGGCGGTTCGACATCGCCCGCTTCGGCGCCGAGGTCATGCGCTTTTCCCCCCGCCAGGCCGACTGCATGATCGTCGCTGGCACCGTCACTTACAAAATGGCCCCGCAGGTGCGCCGCATCTACGACCAGATGATGGGCCCCAAGTGGGTCATCGCCATGGGCGCCTGCGCCAGTTCCGGCGGCATGTACCGCAGCTACGCCACCTTGCAGGGCGTCGACCGCATCGTGCCGGTCGACGTGTACGTCAGCGGCTGCCCGCCGCGCCCCGAGGCGCTGCTGGACGCGTTGATCAAGCTGCAGGAGAAGATCAAACGCGAGCCCGCCGCCAAAAACCTGTTCGTGGCCTGACGCCGCCCGCCCAACGATTTCCGCCCCCCATGCCCGTAGAATCCACCGCCGCGACCGCCCTGAAGGCCAAGTTTCCGCCGGCCACCGACCGCGCCAGCAGCGACCACGCCGCCTGCAACGTCCCGCTGGCCGAGGTCCCCGCGGTCCTGCAATTCCTCCGCGACGAGCAGGGCTTCGACTTCCTAGCCGACCTCACCGCCATCGACTGGGCGGAGGGCGCCTCCCCGCGCTTCACCGTGGTCTATCACCTCTACTCGACGTCGCGCCGTGAGTATCTCCGCGTCGCCGCCGACTGCACCAACGACCTCGAGCCCGTCGCCCCGACCGTGACCCAGCTCTGGCCCGGCGCCAACTGGCACGAGCGCGAGTGCTTCGACATGTTCGGCATCAAGTTCGAGGGCCACCCCGACCTGCGCCGCATCCTCATGTGGGACGGCTATCCCTACCATCCGCTGCGCAAGGAGTTCCCGCTCGCCGGCATCGAGACCGTCCTGCCCGACGCCGAGATCGCCGCGGAAACCAAGACCCCCGTCATCGCCGCCCCCATGGCCGGCGGCCCCTTCGTGGCCTCCCCGGGCGAGATCAACCTGGCCGACGCCGAACCCAGCGCCAAGGACCAAAGCTGGAACGAGCGGAAACCGAAAACCGAATAAGCCGCCGCCCCCGACGCCATGGCCACCGAACTGAATTTCCCTGAAAGCGCCGCCAAGGCCACCGCGGCCGCGCCCGACCGCATGTCCCTCTCCATGGGACCGTCGCACCCGTCCACGCACGGCGTGCTCCGGCTTCAGATGGAACTCGACGGCGAGATCCTCACCAAGTGCGACCCGGTCGTCGGCTACCTGCACCGCGGCGACGAGAAAATCGCCGAGAACATGACCTACAACCAGTTCGTGCCGTACACGGACCGGTTGGACTACCTCGCCCCGCTCGCGAACAACATGGCCTACGCCATCGCGGTCGAGAAGCTGGCCGGCCTCGAGGTGCCCGCACGCTGCCAGGCCATCCGCGTGATCACGGCCGAGATGGCCCGCATCTCGTCGCACCTCATGGGCCTCGGCGCCTTCGGCCTCGACGTCGGTGCGTGGACCGTCCTCGTCCACTCGCTCAACCAGCGCGAACACCTCTACAAGCTCTTTGAGGAACTGACCGGCGCCCGCTTCACCACCAGCTACACCCGCATCGGCGGCGTCTCGCGCGACATCCCCGACGGCTGGCTCGGCCGGGTGGGGGGCTTCTGCGACCAGTTCCTGCCCGCGCTGGAGGAGATCCTCTCGCTCCTCACCCGCAACAAGATCTTCCTCGACCGCACCGTCGGCGTCGGCGTCATCACCAAGGAGGACGCACTCGCCTACGGCATCACCGGCCCGAACCTGCGCGGCTCCGGCATTCCCCTCGACCTGCGCAAGGACAAGCCGTACTCCGGCTACGAGCAGTACGAATTCGACGTGCCGATCGGCACGAAGGGCGACTCGTACGACCGCTATCTCATCCGCGGCGAGGAGATGCGCCAGTCCGTCCGCATCATCCGCCAGGTCATCGCCAAGTTCCCGGGCGGCGACTGGTACGCGAAGGACGCCCGCAAGATCTTCGCCCCGCCGAAGGACAAGATCCTCACCTCCATGGAGGAGCTCATCCAGAACTTCATGCTGGTGACCGAGGGCCCGCAGATGCCCCCGGGCGAGGTCTACTTCGAGGCGGAAAACCCGAAGGGCATCCTCGGCTTCTACGTCGTCAGCAAGGGCGGCGGCGTCCCGTGGCGCCTCAAGATCCGCTCCCCCTCGTTCTGCAACCTTTCCATCCTCCCGAAGATCTGCACCGGCATCCTCATCTCCGACGTCGTCACCCTCCTCGGGTCGCTCGACTTCGTGATGGGCGAATGTGACCGGTAAATTTCCGTCAGCATGAATCTCAAGCCCGCCACCCTCACCAAGATCGACGAGGTCATCACGCACTACCCCGTCAAGCGCAGCGCCACGCTGCCGCTGCTGCACCTCATCCAGGAGGATGTGGGCTACATCCCGGAGGAGGCGATCACCTGGATCGCGACCAAGCTCTCCATCGAGCCGATCAACGTGTACGAGGTCGTGACTTTCTACCCGATGTTCCGGCGCAAGCCCATCGGCCGCCGCCACATCAAGGTCTGCCGCACCCTCTCCTGCGCCCTCATGGGCGGGTACAAGACCTGCGAGACCTTCGAGCAGGAGTTCGGCACCAAGCTCGGCGAGACCTCCGCCGACGGCGAGGTCACGATCGAGTTCGTCGAGTGCCTCGCCAGCTGCGGCACCGCCCCGGTCGTCCTCATCGACGACGACCTCCACGAGAAGGTCGACTGCGCCAAGGCCAAGCAGCTCGCCGCGCAGATCAAACAGGAAGCCGCCAAGCGCGGCTGAGCCATCCGAGACCCGCAATCTCCCATCCGCCCTTTCAATGTCCGCCCCCGAACAACGTCGCATCATCTTCAAGCACATCGACGAGCCCGGCTACTCGAACGATCTCGCGTGCTATGTGAAGCATGGCGGTTACGAGATCCTCAAAAAAGCCGTCACCCGCAAGCCCGAGGAGCTCATCGACGAGGTCAAGAAGTCCGGCCTGCGCGGCCGCGGCGGCGCCGGCTTCCCCTGCGGCGTCAAGTGGGGCCTCGTCGACCGCAAGAGCGGCAAGCCGATCTACCTCATCGTCAACGCCGACGAGTCCGAGCCCGGCACCTTCAAGGACCGCTACATCATCCACCAGGACCCGCACCAGCTCATCGAGGGCACGATGATCTCCTGCTTCGCGAACAACGTGAAGCAGGCCTACATCTACATCCGCGGCGAGTTCCCGCACGGCGCCCGCATCCTCGAGCAGGCGATCCAGGAGGCGCGCGACGCCGGCTTCGTGGGCAAGAATGTCTGCGGCACGGGCTACAGCTGCGACATCTTCGTCCACCGCGGCGCCGGCGCCTACATCTGCGGCGAGGAAACCGGCCTCATCGAGTCCCTCGAGGGCAAGCGCGCCAACCCGCGCATCAAGCCCCCCTACTTCCCCGCGGTGCTCGGCCTCTACCAGTGCCCGACGATCGTCAACAACGTGGAGACCCTCTGCCACGTGAAGTACATCGCCGAGGTCGGCGGCGAGGCCTTCGCCAAGATCGGCACGCCCAACAACACCGGCACCCGCATTTTCTGCGTCTCCGGCCACGTGCAGCGCCCCGGCTACTACGAGTTCCCCTGCGGCACGATCACGATGGGCCAGCTCCTCAACGACGTCTGCGGCGGCCCGCTCCCCGGCCGCAAGTTCAAGGCCGTCATCCCCGGCGGCTCCTCGGCCAAGATCCTCAGGTTCGGCGAGCGCTTCAAGGGCAAGCGCAAGGTCGGCACCGACATGGTCGACTACGACTGGGGCGTCGAGGACGTGCCCCTGGATTTCGACTCGCTCGGCATGATCGGCACCATGGGCGGCTCCGGCGGCGTCATCGTCATGGATGACTCCGTCAACATGGTCGAAGCCCTCGCCAACATCAACGCGTTCTATTCCCACGAGAGCTGCGGCCAGTGCACGCCCTGCCGCGAGGGCTCGCTGTGGATGAAGAAGATCACCACCCGCATGGTCCACGGCCAGGCGCGCGCCGAGGACGCCGCCCTCCTCAAGGGCGTAGCCGACCAGATCCCCGGCCGCACCATCTGCGCCTTCGGCGAGGCCTGTTCCTGGCCGACCCAGAGCTTCCTCGCCAAGTTCGGCGACGAGTTCAAGGGCTACGCCGACGCCAAGGCGACCAAACCCGCCCCCGCGGCACCGCTCATCTGATTCCCGCAATGTCCATCGCCCCCGCCAAACCCGACCTCGTCACCGTCAACATCGACGGCAAGGAGATCGCCGTGCCGAAGGGCACCAACGTCATCGAGGCCGCCCGCCTCGTGAATGTCGACGTGCCGCATTTCTGCTACCATCCGAAGCTCACCATCGTGGGCAATTGCCGGATGTGCCTCGTCGAGATGGGCATGCCCGCCGTCGATCCGGCCACCAAGGCGCCGATCATGGATCCGGCCACCGGGAAGCCGAAGATCAACTGGATCCCGCGCCCGCAGATCGGCTGCGGCACCAACGTCTCGCCGGGCATGCACATCCGCACGACCTCGCCGATGGTGAAGGATGCGCGCGAGGGCGTGATGGAGTTCCTGCTCATCAATCACCCGCTCGACTGCCCGATCTGCGACCAGGCCGGCGAGTGCAAGTTGCAGGAACAGGCGACCGGCTACGGCCGCGGCTACTCGCGCTTCATCGAGCAGAAGAACGTCAAGCCGAAGCGCACCCAGCTCGGGCCGCGCGTCATGCTCGACGACGAGCGCTGCATCCTCTGCTCCCGCTGCATCCGCTTCAGCAAGGAGATCGCCAAGGACGACGTCCTCGGCTTCATCGACCGCGGCAGCTACAGCACGCTCACGTGCTACCCCGGCAAGGAGCTGAAGAACAATTACTCGCTCAACACGGTCGACATCTGCCCCGTCGGCGCGCTCACGAGCACCGATTTCCGCTTCAAGATGCGCGTCTGGTTCCTCAAGCAGACGAACAGCATCGACCCCGAGTCCAGCGTCGGCGCCAACACCGTCGTCTGGTCCCGCGAGGGCGTCATCTACCGCATCACGCCGCGCCGCAACGACGCGGTGAACGACACGTGGATGACCGACTCCGGCCGCGCGCTCTACAAGTCCGTCCAGGCCCCCGACCGCCTCACCGCGGTGAAGGTCAACGGCGCCGACAGCACGCTGGACGCGGCCATCGCCGCCGCCGCGGACCTGTTCAAGCAATCGGGCATCGCCGTCGTCGGCTCCGGCCGCAGCTCCGTCGAGGAGCAATTTCTCACCAAGCAACTCGCCGCCGCCCTCAAGGCCGGCACGCACCTCGTCAGCCGGGTTGGGGAGGGCGACAAGCTCCTCCTCTCCGCCGACCGCAATCCGAACGTGCGCGGCGCCCTCGTCACCGGGCTCATCTCCGCGCTGCCGTCCGCCCAGCTCACCGCGCTCGGCGCCGCGATTGACGCCGGTCAGGTCAAGGTGGTCGTTGCGATCGGCGAGGACCTCGCCGCCGCCGGCCTCACCACCGCGCAGCTGGCCAAGGTCGCCATCGTCTACTGCGGCACCCACGCGAACGCCACGAGCGCCGCGGCCAAGGTCGTCGTGCCGACGCTCCATCAGTTCGAGAAGAGCGGCACGTTTGTGAACCAGCAGTTCCGCCTGCAGAAATTCCAGAAGGCGATCCCCGGCCCGGTCGGCGCGACCGACGACCTCGCGGTCCTCGCCCGCCTCGTCAATGCTGCCGGCGGCTCCGCCCCGGCCGATCTCGCCGGCGTCTGGTCCGCCCTCGCCGCCGCGGTGCCCGCCCTCGCGGGTGTCACGTTCGCGAAGGTGCCCGAGACCGGCCTCGTCCTCGACGCCGCGCCCTTTGCCGCACTGCCGTTCGCCGAGGGCGAAACGCTGCACTACCAGCCCGCCGCCAAGACCGCATGAATCCCTTTCTCCCCAACCTCTTCCCGGTAGGAGCCTGCTTGCAGGCGATTGTCTGTACCCATCGCGCGCAAGCGCGCTCCTACCTCTAAGGTACCATGCTGGCCGACTTCTTCTTCAACCTCCCGCCGCTCGTGCAGGGCCTCCTCAAGGGCCTCGCGGTCATCTGCGTGATCTTCCCGATCGCCGGCGCCTGCTCGATGGCCGAGCGCAAGGTCGCCGCCTGGGTGCAGGACCGCCCCGGTCCCAACCGCGCCATCGTGCCGTGGTTCGGGTGGATTCCGTTCCTCGGCCGCTTCCTGCAGCGCCTGGGCATTTTCCACGTGATGGCCGACGGCGGCAAGATGCTGTTCAAGGAGGACTCGCTCCCGGGCCACGTCCGCAAGTTCTACTTCGTCCTCGCGCCCATCGTGGCGATGATCCCGGCGTTCACCACCGTCACGGTCGTGCCCTTCGGCGCCTACCTCGCGGTCAACGGTGCCGTGGTGCCGCTGGGTCTGGCTCCGCTTGACGTCGGCATTCTGGCTGTCTTCGCCGTCGCCTCGCTCGGCGTCTATTCGCTCATCCTCGCGGGCTGGGCCTCGAACTCCAAGTACCCGGCCCTCGGCAGCGTGCGCGCCTCGGCGCAGCTCATCTCGTATGAGCTCTCGATGACCCTCTCGGTCCTCCCGGTCTTCCTCTGGATCAACGCCCCCGGGACGGAGGCCTCGCTCGGCTTCGCCCGCGTGGTCGAGTTCCAGAGCCAGCCCGGTTTCTGGGGTGGCATGTGGTTCATCTTCCTGATGCCGCTCTCGGCCTTCATCTTCATGGTCGCGCTTTACGCCGAGACCAACCGCCAGCCGTTCGACACCATCGAGTCCGAGGCCGACCTCGTCGGCAGCTTCCACACCGAGTACGGCGCCTTCAAGTGGGGTCTCTTCTTCGTGGCGGAGTACTCGCACATGATCGTCGGCTCGGCCGTGTTCACGCTGCTTTTCCTCGGCGGCTGGAACCCGCTCCCGTGGGTGTCACTCGCCACCTGGGTGGGCTGGGTCCACGACCTCACCGGCTGGGCCTGGCTCGTGCATCCGCTGGCCGTCGGCCTGTTCTCGATCGCCATCTTCCTCGTGAAGGTGCTGCTCCTGATCTTCGTCTTCATGTGGGTGCGTTGGACGGTCCCGCGGTTCCGCTACGACCAGGTCATGCGGATCGGCTGGCGGAAGCTCCTCCCGCTCGCGATCGGCAACCTCATCTTCTACGCGATCGCCATCGCGCTGATCGACTAACCTTTCCCGATCCAATGGCCGTCATCACCGTCGAACGCAAACCGCTCACCCTCGCCGAGCGCACCTACATCCCCCAGATCCTGGGCGGGCTGTGGGTGACGATCCGGCACCTGGTGCGCAAGAAGCAGACGCTCGAGTATCCCGAGCAGCGTCCGGCCATCCCGCCCGGCTACCGCGGCGTGCCGACGCTCGTCAAGGACCCCCACGGACGCGAGAAGTGCGTCTCCTGCCAGCTCTGCGAGTTCGTCTGCCCGCCCAAGGCCATCCGCATCACCCCCGGCGAGATCCCGGCCGATGCCCCGACCGCGCACGTCGAGAAGGCCCCGCAGGCCTTCGAGATCGACATGCTGCGCTGCATCTACTGCGGCCTCTGCCAGGAGGTCTGTCCTGAGGAGGCGATCTTCCTCCAGAACCAGTTCTCCATGTCGGGTTACACCCGCGCCGAGATGGTCAACGACAAGGCCCGCCTGTACGAACTCGGCGGCACGCTGCCCGACCAGCACTACAAATGGGACCATAAAAAAGCCGCCGCCGAGCACGGCAACGCCCACTGAGCCATGACCGCTGACTTCATGTTCTACCTCTTCGCGACGCTCTCCGTCGCCTGCGGCGTCGGCGTGGTGTTCAACCGCAACACCATCAACGCCGCCCTCTGCTTCCTGCTGAGCCTCGTGGGCCTCGCCGGCCTCTTCGTGCTGCTCGAGGCCTACCTCCTCGCCGTGCTCGTCGTCTTCGTCTACGCCGGCGCGGTGGTCGCGATGTTCCTCTTCATCGTGATGCTCCTCGACCTGCAGGGCGGCAAGCGGCCGCCGTTCACGACCGCCACCAGCCTCGCCGCCGCCGTGGCCGCGGCCCTGATCGCGCTGGGCCTGCTCTCGTTCCACACGCACGGCCGCCTCGCCACCGAGCTGCCCGCCGGCCCGGGCGTCGGCGCATCGCTCAAGGGCTACGCCTACCAGCTCTTCACCACCTACCTCCTGCCGGTGCAGGTCGTCGGGTTCCTGCTCCTCATCGCCATGCTCGGCGTGATCGTGCTCAGCAAGCGCCTCGACCCGAAGGAGGTCCGCCCATGAACATCGGCCTCGACCACTACATCCTCCTGAGCGCGCTGCTCTTCGCCCTCGGCTTCTTCGGCGTGCTCCTGCGCAAGAACACCCTCGTGATCTACATGTGCCTCGAGCTCATGCTGACGGCCGCGACCCTCGCGCTCGTCGCCTTCTCGCGGTACAACGGCACGCTCGACGGCAACGTCTTCGTGTTCTTCATCCTGACCGTCGCCGCCGCCGAGGTCGCGGTCGGCCTCGCCATCATCGTCGCGCTCTTCCGCCAGCGCCAGACCGTCCAGGTCGACGAGCTCAACGCCCTGAAGCACTGACGCCATGACGCCGGTCACCCAAGCCCTTCTCGTCCTCCTGCTGCCGCTGGCCTCCGCCGCGGTCATCGCGCTCTTCCTGCGCCGCCAGGGCCAGCTCGCATCGATCGTGTCGGTCACCGCCGCCGCCGCGCTCGCGGGCCTGTCGCTCAGCCTCATCTTCGGCGGCGAGCGCTTCACCGCCTCGCTGGAATGGCTCCGCTTCGGTCACTTCGCGATCTCGCTCGGTTTCAAGTTCGACGACCTCGCGGCCGTGATGCTCTTCGTCGTCAGCTTCGTCGGCTTCTTCATCCACCTCTTCAGCACGGGGTACATGCACGACGACCCGGCGCGCGCCCGCTACTTCGGCGGCCTGTCGATCTTCATGTTCGCGATGCTCGGCATCGTGTTCGCCGACAATCTTTTCATGATGTTCATCTTCTGGGAGCTGGTCGGCTTCAGCTCCTACCTGCTGATCGGGCACTGGCATGAGAAGAAGCCCGCCAGCGACGCAGCGAAGAAGGCGTTCATCGTCAACCGCGTCGGCGACTTCGGCTTCCTCCTCGGCATCATCATGTGCTACGCCGTGCACGGCACGGTGAACCTCACCGAGCTCGCCGCGGCCCACGACGGCGGCACGCTGGCCTACAGCCGCCTGATCCCGCTGCTCCTCTTCTGCGGCGCCGTCGGCAAGTCGGCCCAGATGCCGCTGCAGGTCTGGCTCCCCGATGCGATGGAGGGCCCGACGCCTGTCTCCGCCCTCATCCACGCCGCCACCATGGTCGCGGCTGGCATCTATATGCTCTGCCGCATCGAGGTCCTGATGGTGGCCGACGCCCTGCAGGTCATCATGTGGACCGGTACGGCCACCGCCCTTTACGCCGCCCTCTGCGCCATCGTGCAGAGCGACATCAAGAAGGTCCTCGCGTACTCGACGCTCTCGCAGCTCGGCTACATGGTCGCGGCCTTCGGCCTTGGCTCGCAGGCGGCAACGGAGGGTGACAACCGCCTCCTCATCGCCACCGGCATCGGCGCCGCGATGTTCCACCTCACGACCCACGCCTTCTTCAAGGCGCTGCTCTTCCTCGGCTCCGGCTCGGTCATCCACGGCTGCCACCACGAGCAGGATATCTTCAAGATGGGCGGCCTGAAGGCGCGGATGCCGCTGACCTTCGTCACGTTCACGATCGGCGTCGCCGCCATCGTCGGCTTCCCCGGCCTGGCCGGCTTCTTCTCCAAGGACGCGATCCTGCTGCTCGCCTACCAGACGAACACCGCGGTCTTCGCCCTGCTCACGCTCACGGCCGTGCTGACCTCGTTCTACATGGTGCGCATGTGGAAGCTCGTTTTCTTCGGCTCCGCCCGCTCCGACCACGCGGCGCATGCGCATGAGAGCGGGTTCTCGATGACCCTCCCGCTCATCGTCCTCGCGGTCCTTTCGGTCATCGGCGGCTACGGCGCGTTCTTCGGGCGCATCGCCGGCTACGTGCAGCACCTCATCCCGCACGCCGCAGGCAGCGACCACAACACGATCCTGGCCGTGAGCGCCGTCGTGCTCATCCTTGGCGCCGGCTCGGCCTGGCTGTTCTACCGCCACGATGCGACCGACACGCTCAGCCAGAAATCCCGCGGCCTGTTCCAGGGCCTCACGGTCCTCAAGGAGTCCTTCGACTCCCTCTACGATTACTACGTGGCCAAGGTCCAGCAGCGCTTCGCGATGCTGTTGAACTTCCTCGAGCAGATCTTCCTCGCCGGCCTGATCATCCGCGGTCTCGCGGGCTTCGTCGGCCTGCTCGGCCTCGGTGCGCGCGCGCTGCATGTCGGCAGCCTGCACGCCTACGTCTACTGGTTCCTCCTCGGGCTGGTCCTCTTCTGGGCCTACGCCGCGGGTGTCTTCTAAACCGCCATGAGCCAACTGCCCTTCGATCCCCTGCTCGTCTCGATCGCGGCGCCCCTCGCGGTGGCGCTCGCCATCGCCCTCGGGCTGCCCAAGCGGTATTCGGTCCTGCTGGCCTATGCCGGCTTCGCCGTCCCCGCCCTCATGGCGCTGCACTGCTGGTACCATTTCCCGGCCGGCCACGGCGCCGACTACGCCTTCGCGACGCAATACGACACGGGCCTCTCCGCCCTCGGCATCAGCCTCAAGCTCGGCCTTAACGGCATCGCCCTCCCGCTCTACGTCCTCGCCGGCCTCGTGGGCCTGGCCGCGGGCCTCTACGCCATCCAGTCGCAGGCGGAGCGCCTCAAGATCTACCTCATGCTGCTGCTCGTCATGCAGGGCGGCCTGATGGGTGTGTTCGCCTCGGTGGACGTGTTCTTCTTCTACTTCTTCCACGAGCTGGCGCTCATCCCGACCTTCATCATGGTCGGCGTCTGGGGCGGACGGGACCGCAACTATGCGGCCATGAAGATGACGATCTACCTCACGGTCGGCGCGATGCTGTCGCTCCTCGGCCTGATCGCCGTCTACGTGAAGAGCGGCGCCGAGAGCTTCGACCTCGTCAGCCTGCGCCACGCGCTCACCGCCGCGCCGCTCGACGGCACGCTGCAGAAGTACCTCTTCGGCATCTTGATGTTCGGCTTCGGCATCCTCGTCTCCCTCTGGCCGCTGCACACCTGGGCGCCCCTCGGCTACGGCGCCGCCCCGAGCTCGGCCGCGATGCTGCACGCCGGCGTGCTCAAGAAGTTCGGACTCTACGGCCTGATCCAGATCGCGGTGCCGCTGCTGCCGCTCGGCGCCACCCAGTGGACCACGGTCCTCGCGGGCCTGGCGGTCTTCGGCAACATCCTGATCGTCGGCTTCGTCACCATGGCGCAGCGCGACCTCAAGCAGATGGTCGGTTACAGCTCCGTGATGCACATGGGCTACGCCTTCCTCGGCGTCGCCTGCCTCTCCGGCCTCGGCGCCGGCGGCGTGGTCCTGATGATGGTCGCTCACGGTCTCTCCGTGGCGCTCCTGTTCCTGCTCGCGACCAGCATCCACCACCGCACCCACACCTTCGACCTCAACGAAATGGGCGGACTCGCCCAGAAGACGCCCGTCCTCGCGGCCTTTTTCGTCACCGCCACGCTCGCGAGCGTCGGCCTCCCGGGTTTCGCCAACTTCTGGGGCGAACTCACGATCTTCGTCGCGGCCTGGTCCTACTCGAAGGTCCTGACCGCCTGCGCCGTTGCCGGCATCATCATCTCGGCGGTCTACGGCCTGCGCGCCGCCGCCCGGGTGTTCTTCGGCCCGGCCACCGAGGAGCTCAACCGCGTGACCGCGGCGCACCCGCCGGCGGACCTGCGCTGGAGCGAAAAGCTGCCCGCCATCATCCTCCTCGCCGCGCTCCTCTTCATCGGCTTCTGGCCGAAGTCCCTCTCCACGCCGCTCAATGCCGCGTTGCATCCCGCCTGGCCCGCCGCCGGCGCGCTGCCGCTGCAGACGAGCCCCGGCAAGTAAGCCTCGCCCGCCATGACACCCGAACTTCTCCAGGCCGCCGCCGCGTCCAACCAGTGGTCCGCGATCCTGCCCGAACTGGGCCTCGGCTGCCTCGCCCTCCTCCTGCTCGTCCTCGAGATCGTGCTGCCGAAGTCCGCGCACGACCGCATCCCGGCCGTCGCCATCCTCGGCCAGCTCGCGATTCTGGTCGCGTTGCTCGCCAACTTCACCCCCGCCGGGATCGAGCGCGACACGTTCAACGGCCTCCTGCATCACTCGCGTGACGGCCAGTTCCTCCGGGCGTTCTTCCTCGTCACGTCCATCGTCGTGTGCCTCCTCGGCCGCGTGGCGCTGGCCAAACAGCTCCTGCCGAAGATCGAGTTCTACCACATCGTCCTCGTCGTCACCGCGGCGATGATGCTCCTCGCGCAGAGCAACCACTTCGTGATGCTCTTCGTGGCCCTGGAGACGGTCACGGTCGGCTTCTACATCCTCGTCAGCTACGTCCGCACGAACCCCCTGAGCCTCGAGGCCGGCCTCAAGTACCTCATCATGGGTGCCCTGAGCTCGGCGCTGCTGCTCTTCGGCATCGTCCTCCTTTACGGCGTGGCCGGCACCCCGACGCTGCCCGCGCACACGGGCGAGGCGATGAACTTCACGGCCCTCAGCGCCTTCCTTGCCGCCAATCCCGGCAACTTCGTCGCCTCGTGCGGCATCGCCCTCGTGCTGTCGGGCGTGGCCTTCAAGATCGGCGCCTTCCCGTTCCAGATCTGGATCCCCGATGTCTATCAGGGCGCGCCGACGCCCGTGACCGCCTTCCTCGCGGTCGCCTCCAAGGCTGCTGGCTTCGCCGTGCTGCTCGTGCTGACCCTCAAGGCCTTCGCGCCCTACGCCAGCCTCACCGTCCCGCTGCTCGGCGTGCTGGCCGCGGCCACGATCATCTTCGGCAACATCGCCGCGCTCACCCAGAGCAACGTCAAGCGCCTCATCGGTCTCTCGGGCGTATCGCACGCCGGCTTCCTGCTCATCGGCGTGGTCGCCGCCGTTTCGACCCCGCTCGCGTTGGGCGCCGTGTATTTCTACTTGGCGGCCTACCTGATCGCGACGCTGGCCGTCTTCGGCGTGATGACGCACGTCGCCGGTCCGGACGACGCCGACCAGGAGCTGGACCACTACGCCGGCCTCGCCCGCGACAATCCCTTCCTCGCGACGGTGCTCGCCGTCGGCCTCGGCTCGCTCGCCGGCATCCCGCCCCTCGCCGGGTTCATGGGCAAGCTCTTCGTCTTCATCGCCGCGTTCAAGGCGGGGCTCTACCCGCTGCTCGCCGTCGCGATCGTTGGCGTCGTGATCTCGATCTACTACTACTTCGGCTGGATCAAGGCCGCCTTCTTCGAGACCTGGCGCGCCCCGCAGGCCGACGGCACGCCCGACCCCCGCCCGGCCCGCACGCCGGTCGCCTGGCCCGCGGGCGTCACGCTCGGCCTGCTCGCCCTCGCCTCGGTTGTCCTCGGTTTCTACCAGGGCTGCTTCGGCGAGTGGCTGCTGACCCGGTGACGGCCGTCCGTTTGCGGTAGGTTCACCTGTCTCTCGCGGAGACGCGGAGGCCGCGGAGTTTCCGAACCAGTTTTACCGCAAAGAACGCAGAGAACGCAAAGAACCGGATGGAATCCGATAGGGCATTCTTTGCGCACTCTGCGTTTATTGCGGTTTAATTGTCTTGGATCGAACCAGCGACGATCAGTGTAGATCAGCGTTTCCAGGCCTCTCCGTGTCCTCCGCGCCTCCGCGAGAGCCCGTTTTCGCTTCAAACCGGTTTAGTGCTTGGCGCCTTCGCGGGATTGCGTGAAACCTAGCGCACCGCACGCATGAAAGTCACCGGCCTCGCCCTTGTCCCGCCTCCGACCGCCGCCGACCTGCCCAAAGTCACGCCTGAGCTCCTCGCCTCCGTCCTCGCCCGCTATTCGCGCAGCAACGAGGGACTGGCCTCGATTCTCGAGAAGGTGGACGTCGCCAATCCCGAGGCCTCGATCGACCGCATCCTGAAGTTCGTCGATTACGGCCACGCCTCCATCGGCGGGCTCACGGGCGGCCTCGCTATCGCACTCGACGGCGTATCGATGTGGTTGGCTTACAAGATCTTCGAGATCGCCCAGATGGCCGATGGCCAGGAGTCGAGCACGCGTTACATCACCATGGACGCGAGCAACCTGCCGGATGCGGCCGCCATCGGCATCCCGGCCGACCTCGCGCCGCGCTGGACGGCCCTGATGGCCAAGGCCTTCGCCGCGTACCAGCAGGAATACGCCCGCCTCGACGCCGCCGCGACGGCCAATCCGTCACTCGTGCGCCTGCCGCCCGACGCCAAGCCCGCCGTCGTCACGCGCCTGCGCAAGAACTACGCCCTCGACCGCGCCCGCTATTTCATCCCGCTCGCCACGCGCACCAACCTTGGCCTCGTGCAGAGCTCGCGCATGTGGGCGACCACGGTGAAGCAGCTCGACTCGCTCCCGCACCCCGAGGCGCGCGCCGCGGCGAAGCTCATCCGCGAGGAACTGCTCAAGCAGTCGCCCCGTCTCATGCGCCACAGCACCGCGGAGAAATCCTACGAGGAGCAGGCCCGGCAGGAACTCGCCGCCAGCCTCAAGCTCGGCCTCGCCCGCCTGTCTTCGGCGCCGCTGGCCGACGAGGTCTGGGTGAAGGTGGACCGCGACACGCCGCCCTGGCTGCACGAGGAGCAGCCTGTCGCCGAGGCGTTGCGGCACCGCGCCAATCGCTACGGCTATCAGGGCACCGCCACGCGCCGCATGCGGGTGGCTTTTGCCTGGAACAACATGGCCATCGCCGAGCTGCGCGACCTCAACCGCCACCGCACCGGCCACCG